>NZ_JBIRST010000021.1:0-144123 GCF_044334385.1 Streptomyces sp. NPDC020801 | reverse complement strand
CGACTGCTGCGCGACGTGGCGGAGAACCGGCAACTCGGAGACGTCACCACCCTGACCGACTCCACCGTCATGGACCTCATCCAGACCAAGCTCCCGGCGGCGCCGAGCGAGGACTGAGCAGGGCCCCGAAGGGGCACCCGGCGACAGAGACGCCGGGTGCCCCTTTTGCCTGTCACGAACAGATGTGCACACCCTGTGGACATCACCTGACCCGCCCGGGGCATCTTAGGTAAACTAAACAAAGCGACAACACCACAACAAGATCCTCAGGTGCGCCGGGAAGTCTGGTCGGCATGTGCTCAGTCCTGCCCACCGACCGGAGGTTCCCGTGGCCGCGCCCCGTACCCGCCCCGCCCGCAAGGTCTTCGCACGCCTGTCGCTGCCCGAGCGGAACTTCGTCGCGGACGCGCTGCGCACCGAGACCGTCGGCGGCGTCCTGCTGCTCTTCGCCGCGATCGCCGCGATCGTCTGGGCGAACGTCCCCGCCCTGCACGCGAGCTACGAGAGCCTCGGCCAATTCCACTTCGGCCCCGACGCCCTCGGCCTCAACCTCTCCATCGAGCACTGGGCCGCCGACGGGCTGCTCGCGATCTTCTTCTTCGTGGCCGGCATCGAGCTCAAGCGGGAGCTTGTCGCCGGCGACCTCAAGGACCCCAGGGCCGCCGTCCTGCCGGTGGTCGCCGCGCTGTGCGGCATGGCGGCGCCCGCGGCCGTCTACGCCCTCACCAACCTCACCGGCGGCGGCTCCCTCGGCGGCTGGGCGGTACCGACCGCCACCGACATCGCCTTCGCCCTCGCCGTGCTCGCGGTCATCGGCACCTCGCTGCCCAGCGCCCTGCGGGCCTTCCTGCTGACACTCGCCGTCGTCGACGACCTGTTCGCGATCCTGATCATCGCCGTCTTCTTCACCGACCACCTGAACTTCGCCGCGCTCGGCGGCGCGGTGGCGGGCCTCGCCGTCTTCTGGGTGCTGCTGCGCAAGGGGGTGCGCGGCTGGTACGTGTACGTGCCGCTCGCGCTGGTCATCTGGGGGCTGATGTACAACAGCGGCGTGCACGCCACCGTCGCGGGCGTCGCGATGGGCCTGATGCTGCGCTGCACCACCCGCGAGGTCGCCGGGCCGGGCGGGCGCGAGATGGAGTCCCAGTCCCCCGGCGAGCACATCGAGCACCTCGTACGGCCCCTTTCGGCGGGCCTGGCCGTGCCGCTGTTCGCGCTGTTCAGCGCGGGCGTGTCGGTCACGGGCGGGGCGCTCGGGGAGGTGTTCACCCGGCCCGAGACGCTCGGGGTCGTGCTGGGCCTCGTCGTCGGCAAGACGGTCGGCATCTTCGGCGGGACCTGGCTCACGGCCCGGTTCACCCGGGCCTCCCTCAGCGACGAGCTCGCCTGGGCCGACGTCTTCGCCCTGGCCTCGCTCGCCGGGATCGGCTTCACCGTCTCCCTGCTCATCGGCGAGCTCGCCTTCGAGGGCGACGCCGCGCTGACCGGCGAGGTCAAGGCCGCCGTCCTGACCGGCTCCCTGATCGCGGCCACGCTCGCGACCGTCCTGCTGAAGATGCGCAACGCCCGGTACCGCGGGCTGTGCGAGGCCGAGGAGCGGGACGACGACCTCGACGGCATCCCGGACGTCTACGAGCAGGACGACCCCGCCTACCACCTCCGCATGGCCGCGATCCTCGAAGGGAAGGCCGCCGAGCACCGCCGGCTCGCCGAACTCAAGGAGGCCGAACGGGCACGGCGGCTTGCCGAAGTGCCGGGCGGGGCAGGCGAGGAGAACGACAGTCCGGCATGATCTGACGGGACGGTACAAAAGACAGGACCGTTCCCAGTCGGGCAGAAGTAAGGCAGCAGTCGAAGCCGGACGGAACCGGACTTCAGGGCAGAGAAGTTCACAGCAGTTGCAGAGCAGTCGCAGAGAAGTTCAGGCAGAAGAGGGAGACCCGCGATGAGCGCACCCGACGGCAGCCCGGTCGGCGCCGAACGCAGTATCGGCCAGCTGTTCGCCTCGGCGACGACCGAAATGTCGGCGCTGGTGCACGACGAGATCGCGCTGGCCAAGGCCCAGCTGAAGCAGGACGTCAAGCGGGGCGCGACCAGCGGCGGCGCGTTCAGCGCGGCCGGCGTACTGCTGCTGTTCTCGCTGCCGATGCTCAACTTCGCGCTGGCGTACGGCATCCGGACCTGGAGCGGCTGGAACCTCGCGGTCTGCTTCCTGCTGTCCTTCGCGGCCAACGTCCTCGTCGCCGGCGCACTGGCGCTGATCGGCGTGGTCTTCGCGAAGAAGGCCAAGAAGAGCCAGGGCCCGCAGAAGGTCGCCGCGTCGATGAAGGAGACGGCGGGCGTCCTGCAGAAGGCCAAGCCGCACCCGCGTCCCGAGACCCCCGCCCTGGCGGACCGGTCCCCCCAGGCCATCGAGGCTGTGGCACGCTCATCCTCATGACGGAGCCCGCCGCCCCTTCGGCGCAATCGACACAGTCGACGCAGATCGTACGGATCGACGTCCCCGGCGGCAGAAAGGTCACGCACCGGGACGTCGCCGCCAACGGCGCTCGCTTCCACATCGCCGAGCTCGGCGACGGGCCCCTGGTGCTGCTGCTGCACGGCTTCCCGCAGTTCTGGTGGACCTGGCGGCACCAGCTGGTCGCGCTCGCCGACGCGGGCTTCAGGGCCGTGGCCATGGACCTGCGCGGGGTGGGCGGCAGCGACCGGACACCACGCGGCTACGACCCGGCCAATCTCGCCCTCGACATCACCGGCGTGATCCGCTCGCTCGGCGAGCCGGACGCCGCCCTGGTCGGCCACGACCTCGGCGGCTACCTGGCGTGGACGGCGGCCACGATGCGCCCCAAACTCGTACGGCGCCTCGCGGTCAGCTCCATGCCCCACCCGCGGCGCTGGCGCTCTGCGATGCTCGCCGACGTCCGGCAGACGGCGGCGAGTTCGTACATCTGGGGTTTTCAGCGCCCCTGGATCCCCGAGCGTCAGCTCACCGCCGACGACGGCGCGCTGGTGGCCCGTCTCGTACGGGACTGGTCCGGGCCCCGGCTGCCGGAGGACGAGGCGGTCGAGGTGTACCGCCGGGCCATCTGCATCCCTTCCACCGCGCACTGCTCGATCGAGCCGTACCGCTGGCTGGTGCGCTCCCTGGCCCGTCCCGACGGCGTCCAGTTCTACCGCCGCATGAAGCGGCCCGTGCGCGTGCCGACGCTGCATCTGCACGGCTCCCTGGACCCCGTCCAGCGCACCCGCAGCGCGGCCGGCTCGGGCGAGTACGTCGAGGCGCCGTACCGCTGGCGCCTGTTCGACGGCCTGGGACACTTCCCGCACGAGGAGGACCCGGTGGCCTTCTCCACCGAACTCGTCAACTGGCTGAAAGACCCCGAGCCCGATCGGTGACCCGGCCGATACGCCCGGTATCCGAACGTGAACAGCTGTCCTACGAACGGCCAATTGCCCGGCGCATAGGCCAATTGGGGCGCCCCCAGGCGGTTATCGACCTTGGGGCGGGGGCAGACGTCGGGGTATGGGCTGGACGCACGACTACAGTGACGCAGCACGCACCCGCCGCTCGGCGAGCGGCCCGGGCTCCCACCAGCGGGGCGCCCCGCAGCTGACGGGCACGGACCCCCGGGTGGGCATTCCGCGCATCCTGCGCCGCCGGGCCCGCTGGGTCTCGGTGCGCCTGCGCCATCCCCGCGGCTGACACCCACAGTTCTGCGGGCCCATGGTCCTCAAAGCGCGCAGCTGTCGCTGTCCACCTGCTCGTTCGCGGTACGCCCCTTGGCGATGTCCTGCTGGATCTCGTCCGCCGTGAGCGCATAGCCGGTGTTCGCGTCGTCGAGGGACTTGGCGAACACCACGCCGTACACCTTGCCGTCGGTGGTGAGCAGCGGGCCGCCGGAGTTGCCCTGGCGGACGGTCGCGTAGAGCGAGTAGACGTCGCGGCGGACGGTGCCCCGGTGGTAGATGTCCGGCCCGTTGGCGGTGATGCGCCCGCGCACGCGCGCGGCCCGGACGTCGTACGACCCGTTCTCCGGGAAGCCGGCGACGATCGCGCTGTTGCCGCTGCGCGCGTCCTGGGCCGTGAACTTGAGAACCGGCGCCTTGAGATCGGGGACGTCGAGCACCGCGATGTCGCGGTGCCAGTCGTACAGGACGACCTTCGCGTCGTACTTCCTGCCCCTGCCGCCTATCTGGACGGTGGGTTCGTCGACGCCGCCGACGACGTGCGCGTTGGTCATGACGCGGCGGTCGCCGAAGACGAAGCCGCTGCCCTCCAGGACCTTGCCGCAGCTGTGGGCGGTGCCCACGACCTTGACGACGGACCGCTGGGCGCGGGCGGCCACGACGCTGTTGCGCAGGGCCGGGTCCGGAGGCCGTACGTCGGTGATGGGTTCGTTGGCGAACGGGCTGAAGACCTGCGGGAAGCCGTTCTGCGCGAGGACCGCGGAGAAGTCCGCGAACCAGGTGTCGGCCTGCGCGGGCAGCGCCCGGGAGACACCGAGCAGCACCTTGGAGTTGCGCACCTCCCGGCCGAGCGTCGGCAGGGTCGTACCGGCGAGGGCCGAGCCGATCAGCCAGGCCACGAGCAGCATGGCGACGACGTTGACCAGGGCGCCGCCGGTCGCGTCCAGGGCGCGGGCCGGGGTCCAGGTGATGTACACCCGCAGCTTGTTGCCGAGGTGGGTGGTCAGGGCCTGGCCGACCGAGGCGCAGACGATGACGACGATGACCGCGACGACCGCCGCGGTGGTGCTGACCGGGGTGTTGTCCGTCAGGGCGTCCCAGATGACCGGGAGGGTGTACACGGCGACGAGGCCGCCGCCCATGAAGCCGATCACCGACAGGACGCCGACGACGAATCCCTGGCGATAACCCACGACCGCGAACCACACGGCGGCGACCAGCAACAGGATGTCCAGCACGTTCACCGCGTCGAGCCTCGCCTCATCGTCTTCCGGTCACCGGTCACCACAGGTCGGCCGGGGACCCGGCCCGCCGCGCGGCGGCAGCGGGACAAGGCGTCCCCCGGGCAGCACGGTACGGAGCCCACCCTGTCATGACCGCCAGTCGAGCGGGACCTGCTTGTCACGGTCCCAGGGCCGCTCCCAGCCCGCGTAGTGAAGCAGGCGGTCGATGATTCCGGCGGTGAAGCCCCAGACAAGTGCCGATTCGACCAGAAATGCCGGACCTCTGTGGCCGCTGGGGTGCACGGTCGTCGCGCGGTTGTCCGGGTCCGTGAGATCCGCCACGGGGACCGTGAACACCCGGGCGGTCTCGGCCGGGTCGACGACGCCGACCGGGCTGGGCTCGCGCCACCAGCCGAGCACGGGTGTCACGACGAAGCCGCTGACCGGGATGTAAAGCCGGGGCAGCGCGCCGAACAGCTGGACGCCGCCCGGGGCGAGCCCGGTCTCCTCCTCGGCCTCGCGCAGCGCGGCCCGCAGCGGCCCCTCGCCCTTCGGGTCGCCGTCCTCGGCGTCGAGCGCCCCGCCCGGAAAGGACGGCTGGCCGGCGTGGGAGCGCAGCGAGCCCGCCCGCTCCATGAGCAGCAGCTCGGGCCCGCGCTCACCCTCGCCGAAGAGGATGAGGACGGCGGACTGGCGCCCCGCGCCGTCCTCCGGCGGCAGGAAGCGGCTCAGCTGGACGGGCCGGACCGTCTCGACGACACGCACGACCGGCTCCAGCCACCCCGGCAGTCCCTGCTTGCTGAGCACCACCGAACCACCCTGTGTCTCGCCCGCCGCCTCACTCGCCGTCTCGCTCACCCGCGCCATCGACACCCCCGTTCACGCCGCCCGTACCTCGTCGTCCTGCCCCTCGCCCGTCCTGGTCCCGGCCGCCCTGGTCCCGGCCGGCCCGGTCCCGGCGTCCTGGTCCCGGCCGCACCGGTTCACGCCGTCCTTGTTCCGGCCGCCCTGGTTCCCGTCGTCCTGGTTCCCGTCGCCCTTGTTCCGGCCGCCCTGGTTCCCGTCGCACTGCGTACTGCCGTGTGCAACGTCCGGCGCACCGAGATCGTCCCTCCGCGGTCATCCGGCCCCCAGGGGCGGGGCCGGCCTGCCGCCCGCGTCCAGATAGGACTGCGGGGGCTTCAGGCGCTGGCCGGGGAAGCCGCCCTTCTCGTACTTCAGCAGCTTCTGCGCCTTCTCCGGGTCGGTCTCGCCCTCGCCGTACGCCGGGCAGAGCGGGGCGATCGGACAGGCGCCGCAGGCCGGCTTGCGGGCGTGGCAGATGCGGCGGCCGTGGAAGATCACATGGTGCGAGAGCATCGTCCAGTCGCTCCTGGGGAAGAGCGCGCCGACGGCGGCCTCGATCTTGTCCGGATCGGTCTCCTCGGTCCACTGCCAGCGCCGCACCAACCGCTGGAAGTGCGTGTCCACGGTGATGCCGGGGCGGCCGAAGGCGTTGCCGAGTACCACGAAGGCGGTCTTGCGGCCCACTCCGGGCAGCTTGACGAGGTCCTCCAGGCGGCCCGGCACCTGACCGCCGAACTCCTCCACCAGCGCCTTGGACAGGCCCATGACCGACTTGGTTTTGGCCCGGAAGAAGCCGGTGGGCCGGAGGATCTCCTCGACCTCCTCCGGGTTGGCGGCGGCGAGGTCCTCGGGGGTGGGGTACTTGGCGAACAGCGCGGGCGTCGTCTGGTTGACCCGGAGATCCGTGGTCTGGGCGGACAGGACGGTGGCCACCAGCAACTGGAACGGGTTCTCGAAGTCCAGCTCCGGGTGGGCGTACGGATACACCTCGGCGAGCTCGCGGTCGATCCGGCGGGCGCGGCGGACGAGAGCGGTGCGCGACTCACCCTTCGGCTGCCGGGGGGCGATGGTCCGCGCGGGCGGAGCCTTCTCGACGGCGGCGGTGGCCTTCTTCGGCGCGACGGCCACCTTCCTGGGCGGGACGGCCTTCTTCACGGCAGCGGCCTTCTTCGGGGCGGCGGTCTTCTTACCGGCAGGGGTCTTCTTACCGGTGGTACCGGTGGCGCTCTCGCCCGCGGCGCCCCTCTTGGTGGCGGTCCGCTTCACCGCGGTCTCCTTGGTCGCCGCCTTCGTGGTCGCCACCTTTTTCACGGGCGCCCTTTTTGCCGCTTTTGCCGCTTTCTTTCCATCGTCGGGCTCTTGTTCGCCCATAGCGGAATCCTGACGTACAACCACCCGCCCAGCCCCCTCGGCCTGCGCTCTCACCGGCGATTTGGACACCCGGCCAGCCTAAAGCCCGGCACCGACATCCGCCCCGGACCCCGAAGATCGGCGCCCGATTGGACCCCTGCCGCTTACCCCGGGACACCTGTGCGGCATCCTTGTGACAGATCACACTGTTTGGATCGTCCGGCAAAATGGGGAACACGGTCCCCTGGCACACCGGGGAGCAAGATCCCCTGAGCAGGTCGACAAGGAGAGAACTCGTGGACGACGTTCTGCGGCGCAATCCGCTCTTCGCGGCGCTCGACGACGAGCAGGCCGCGGAGCTCCGCGCCTCCATGACGGAGGTGACGCTCGCACGTGGCGACTCGCTGTTCCACGAGGGCGACCCGGGCGACCGTCTTTATGTGGTCACCGAGGGCAAGGTCAAGCTGCATCGCACGTCCCCCGACGGCCGCGAGAACATGCTGGCCGTGGTCGGCCCGGGCGAGCTGATCGGAGAGCTGTCGCTCTTCGACCCTGGCCCGCGCACCGCGACGGCGACCGCGCTGACCGAGGTCAAGCTGCTGGCCCTGGGCCACGGCGACCTCCAGCCCTGGCTGAACGCCCGGCCCGAGGTGGCCGGCGCCCTGCTGCGCGCCGTCGCCCGGCGCCTGCGCAAGACCAACGACCAGATGTCCGACCTGGTCTTCTCCGACGTGCCGGGCCGTGTCGCCCGCGCCCTGCTGGACCTCTCGCGCCGCTTCGGCGTGCAGTCCGAGGAGGGCATCCACGTCGTGCACGACCTGACGCAGGAGGAGCTGGCCCAGCTGGTCGGCGCGTCCCGCGAGACCGTGAACAAGGCCCTGGCGGACTTCGCCCAGCGCGGCTGGCTCCGTCTGGAGGCCCGCGCGGTGATCCTGCTCGACGTGGAGCGGCTGGCCAAGAGGTCGCGCTGACCTCCCGGCACCTGCCGCGCAGGGGCCTCACCCCGGAGGGACACATCGCGCGCGAAGGGTCCCTCGCGCGCGTGCACGGCATCTTCCGTCCCGTCGTGGCCGCCGCCCGTGACCGCCTGCCACGCGTCTACGGGAGACGGCTGCACAGCGCCTACCTCTACGGGTCGATCCCCCGCGGCACCGCGCGCGGGACGCAGCGACCTGGACCTGCTGGTCGCGCTGCGGGACGAGCCGACGGACGCCGACCGGCAGGACCAGGGCGCTCGGTGCGGCGCTCGACGCCGGGTTCGACCAGATCGACGGGGCCGGCACACTGCTCTTCGGCCGGGACCGGCTGCTGAGCGACCTGGAACGGTACGACCTGGGGTGGTTCGTCGCCTGCCTCTGTACGCCCCTGCTCGGGGAGGATCTCGCCGCGCACCTGCCCCGCTACCGCCCCGACGACCCGCTGCTCGCACGGGAGACCAACGGGGACCTGGCCCTTCACCTGCCCAGGTGGCGCGAGCGGATCGGCACGGCCGAGGACACCGCCGAGGCCCGCAGGCCGCTGGTGCGCTTCATGTCCCGGCACCTGGTCCGCACCGGATTCACCCTCGTGATGCCCCGCTGGCGGGGCTGGACCAGCGACCTGCGGGAAATGGCCGGCGCCTTCGGCACGTACTACCCCGCGCGGGCCGCCCAGATGGGCGCGGCGGCGGCGTCCGGCTACGAGCCGGTGGGCGACCCCTGCGTACTGCGCCGCTACGTCGACGATCTGGGACCCTGGCTCGCCGATGAGTACGCGCGCGTGCACGGCGTCAAGGCATGCCGCGCCGAGTGATCCCGGCGGTCGCGGCACTAGATGAGCCCGTGCTCCTCGAGGTAGTCCATCTGCGCCCGTACCGACAGCTCCGCCGCAGGCCACAGGGAGCGGTCCACGTCGGCGTACACGTGGGCGACGACCTGGGACGGGCTGCGGTAGCCGTCCTCGACCGCCGTCTCGACCTGGGCGAGCCGGTGGGCGCGGTGGGCGAGGTAGTACTCGACTGCGCCCTGGGCGTCGTCCAGGACCGGGCCGTGACCGGGCAGGACCGTGTGCACGCCGTCGTCGACCGTGAGGGACCTGAGCCGGCGCAGCGAGTCCAGGTAGTCGCCGAGGCGGCCGTCGGGGTGCGCCACGACCGTCGTACCGCGGCCCAGGATCGTGTCGCCGGTGAGGACCGCCCGGTCGGCCGGGAGGTGGAAGCAGAGGGAGTCCGCGGTGTGGCCGGGGGTCGGTACGACCCTCAGCTCCAGGTCGCCGACCCTGACCACGTCCCCGGCGCCCAGCCCTTCCTCGCCGAGCCGCAGTGCCGGGTCCAGGGCACGCACGCGCGTACGGGTCAGCTCGGCGAAGCGGGCGGCTCCGTCGGCGTGATCGGGGTGACCGTGCGTCAGCAGGGTCAGGGCGATCCGCTTGCCGGCCTTCTCCGCGGTGTCGACGACATTGCTCAGGTGCCCCTCGTCCAGGGGCCCCGGGTCGATCACCACGGCCAGCTCGGAGTCGGGTTCGGAGACGATCCAGGTGTTGGTGCCGTCCAGGGTCATGGCGGAGGCGTTGGGCGCGAGGACGTTGACGGCCCGCGCGGTGGCGGGGCCGGTGAGGACGCCGCCCCGGGGCTGGCCGGGGAGCGCTGCTGCGTCCGTCATGCGAGGGGACCTTCCTGGACGTCGGACGTGCGGGGCGCGCGCGAGGTCACGCCGGGGCTGGTCGGCGCCGGGCGGGACCGCCGCCTCGGGCAGGAGCGGCGTCTCGTGCGGGCGCGGTGTTTCATGCGCAAACCGTGCTTCATGCGGGAGCCGTGCGTCATGCGGGAGCCGTGCCGGTCGGGATGTGCTTGGTGAACTCGTCGTGGCCCGGCCAGGACAGGACGACCGCGCCGTCCACCAGGCGGGCCCGGGCGAGCACGGGGGTCAGATCGCGGTCCCGCGCCGCCGTGAGCGCCTCGGTGGGGCTGCCGTAGGGGGTCAGCTGGCGCAGGGTGGCGATGGTGGGCGGCATCATCAGCAGCTCGCCGTCGTCGTACGAGGCCGCCGCGTCCTCGGGGCGGATCCACACCGTGCGGTCGGCCTCCGTGGAGGCGTTCCGGGTGCGCTGGCCCTCGGGGAGGGCGGCCACGAAGAACCAGGTGTCGTAGCGGCGGGGTTCGAACTCGGGGGTGATCCACCGGGTCCAGGCGCCCAGCAGGTCCGAGCGCAGGGTCAGACCCCGGCGGTCGAGGAACTGGGCGAACGACAGCTCACGGGCGACCAGGGCGGCGCGGTCGGCCTCCCAGTCCGTGCCCGTGGTGTCGCCGACGACGGTGTCGGTGGTGGGCCCGGCGAGCAGCACGCCCGCCTCCTCGTACGTCTCCCGGACGGCCGCACAGACGATCGCCTGAGCCGCCGTCTCGTCCACCCCGAGCCGATCGGCCCACCACGCGCGCGTGGGGCCCGCCCAGCGGACGTGCTGATCGTCGTCGCGCGGATCGACGCCACCGCCCGGGTACGCGTAGGCGCCGGCGGCGAAGGCCATGGAGGCCCGTCTGCGCAGCATGTGCACGGCCGGCCCGGCATCGGTGTCCCTCAGCAGCATCACCGTGGCCGCACGCTTCGGCGTGACCGGGGTCAGGCTGCCGTCCGCGAGCGCACGAATACGGTCCGGCCAGTCCGGGGGAAACCACTGCCCATTCGCCATGGCCGGAGGCTATCCCGTGGTGCCCAAATGTTCGAGAGGTACCCGACCGAGGTCAGGGGCCACCGGCCCGCTCCGACCGGGCGGCCGGGGCCCCGGAGGAGTGTGTGATGCGCCCGGCCAGGGCGGCCGCGGGGCCTGGCCTGGAGAGGGAGCGGCACAGCCTGACGGCGACCGCGGGCCTGCGGAGGGGCACAGCACGACAGGACGCCCGTGAGCCCCACGCAGGCGGATGCTGCTGTCCGCAGGAGCCGGCCGCCCTCCGCACCGCAGGGGACGGCGCCCCGGGGGGGCGATCCTCCCCAAAGACCCGCGGTGCACCCGCGGTGCACCCGCGGTGCACGCACGGAAGCCTGCTGCACTCCCCGCAGGGCCGTAGGACCGGCGTCGGGCTCCCGGACCTGCGGTGAGCCCAGTCGGGGGCCGTCGGTCAGCCCCGCCGGGCTGCCCAAACCGGTGCTCGGCCTGTAGCGGATGGCGGATGGCAGGTGGCAGGCGGCGGCCCGTCCGGCCCGCCCCCAGGAACCGGCCATGGTGCGGCCGCCGCAAACCGGCGGCGCGACCGGCACGAACCGGCGGCTGACCAGCATGGGCCGGTGACTGACCAGCATGGGCCGGTGACTGACCAGCATGGGCCGGTGACTGACCAGCATGGGCCGGTGGTGCGGCCGGCATGGCGATGGTGCGGCCGGCATGGACCGATGGTGCGGCCGGCACGGGCGGGCCGTGTGCCCGGCGCTCGCCCGGTCCAGTCCTACCCGCGACCCCTGCCTACGGTGCCAGCTCGACCTGGATTTCGACCTCCACCGGCGCGTCCAGGGGCAGGACCGCCACGCCGACCGCGCTGCGGGCGTGGACGCCCTTCTCACCCAGGACCTCGCCCAGCAGTTCGCTGGCGCCGTTGACGACGCCCGGCTGGCCGGTGAAGTCGGCGGCCGAGGCGACGAAGCCCACGACCTTCACCACGCGTGCGATGCGGTCCAGGTCGCCCACGACGGACTTGACGGCCGCGAGGGCGTTCAGCGCGCAGGTGCGGGCCAGGTCCTTGGCCTCCTCCGCGGTGACCTCGAGGCCCACCTTGCCGGTGACCGGAAGCTTGCCGTCGACCATCGGCAGCTGACCGGCGGTGTAGACGTACGGGCCGGACTGCACGGCCGGCTGGTATGCGGCCAGCGGCGGCACGACCTCCGGCAGCCTCAGGCCCAGTTCGGCCAGCCTCGCCTCGACCGCGCTCACGCCTGCTTCTCCCGCTTCAGGTAGGCCACGAGCTGCTCGGGGTTCGGTCCGGGCACGACCTGGACGAGCTCCCAGCCGTCCTCGCCCCAGGTGTCCAGAATCTGCTTCGTGGCATGGACGAGCAGCGGCACGGTTGCGTATTCCCACTTGGTCATGTGGCCGACTGTAGCCCCTGTCGTCCACCACGGATGTCGCCGACTTCGGCGGCCGTTGTCCACAGCCTCCGGCGTGACCGGAGCGCGGACTGGTTAGGCTCGAAGGCGTGAGCAGGCTCCAGGTCGTCAGCGGCAAGGGCGGGACCGGCAAGACGACGGTCGCCGCCGCCCTCGCGCTGGCCCTGGCCACGGAGGGGAAGCGGACGCTCCTCGTCGAGGTCGAGGGTCGGCAGGGCATCGCACAGCTCTTCGAAACGGAGGCGCTGCCCTATGAGGAACGGAAGATCGCGGTCGCTCCCGGGGGCGGGGAGGTGTACGCACTCGCCATAGACCCCGAACTGGCGCTTCTGGACTACCTCCAGATGTTCTACAAGCTGGGCGGCGCCGGCCGGGCCCTGAAGAAGCTCGGCGCGATCGACTTCGCCACCACCATCGCCCCGGGCCTCAGGGACGTCCTGCTGACCGGCAAGGCGTGCGAGGCGGTGCGACGCAAGGACAAGGGCGGACGCTTCGTCTACGACTACGTGATCATGGACGCGCCGCCCACCGGACGCATCACCCGCTTCCTCAACGTCAACGACGAGGTGGCCGGGCTCGCCAAGATCGGCCCGATACACAATCAGGCACAGGCCGTGATGCGCGTGCTCAAGTCGGCCGAGACGGCCGTGCATCTGGTCACACTGCTGGAGGAGATGCCCGTCCAGGAGACCGTGGACGGCATCGCCGAACTGCGCACCGCCCGGCTGCCGGTGGGCCGCATCATCGTGAACATGGTGCGGCCGCAGGTGCTGGACGCGGCCGACCTGGAACTCGTACGGACCGTTCCGCGGACCGCGCTGGCCCGGTCGCTGTCCCTGGCCGGACTCGGCGGCGCGCGGCGCGGCGGGAACGCCGAGCGGCTGGTGGATCCGCTGCTGGCGCAGGCCGAGGAGTACTCCGAGCGGTACACGCTGGAACAGGAGCAGCGGTCCGTGCTGAGCGAGCTGGGTCTGCCGCTGCACGAACTGCCGATGCTCGCCGAGGGCATGGACCTGGCGGGCCTGTACGAACTGGCGACCGAGCTGCGGAAGCAGGGGATGTCATGAGCCCGGACCCGGCCTACGCCCAGGACACTGCGCGTTCCTCGGCCCACGCCCACGAGGCGTCGCGTGCGCACGACTCCGGCCGCCGGCTGGCACCCGCGCGCGTGCTCGGCGTCGACCCTCTGCTCGACGACCCCGACACGCGGATCGTGGTGTGCTGCGGCTCGGGCGGGGTCGGCAAGACGACGACGGCGGCGGCCCTCGGGCTGCGGGCCGCCGAGCGCGGCCGCAAGGTGGTCGTCCTGACCATCGACCCGGCCCGCCGGCTCGCCCAGTCCATGGGCATCGACTCGCTGGACAACGTCCCGCGCCGGGTGAAGGGCACCGAGGGCGACGGCGAACTGCACGCCATGATGCTCGACATGAAGCGCACCTTCGACGAGGTCGTCGAGGCGCACGCGGACCCCGAGCGGGCCGCCACGATCCTGGCGAACCCCTTCTACCAGTCGCTCTCGGCGGGCTTCGCGGGCACGCAGGAGTACATGGCGATGGAGAAGCTGGGCCAGTTGCGGGCCAAGGACGAGTGGGACCTCATCATCGTCGACACCCCGCCCTCGCGCTCGGCCCTGGACTTCCTGGACGCGCCCAAGCGGCTCGGCTCCTTCCTCGACGGCCGGCTGATCCGGCTGCTGACCGCCCCGGCGAAGCTGGGCGGGCGCGCGGGGATGAAGTTCCTGAACGTCGGGATGTCGATGATGACCGGCACGCTGGGCAAGCTGCTGGGCGGTCAGCTGCTCAAGGACGTCCAGACGTTCGTGGCCGCGATGGACACCACCTTCGGCGGTTTCCGTACGCGCGCGGACGCCACGTACAAGCTGCTCCAGGCACCTGGTACGGCGTTCCTGGTGGTCGCGGCCCCGGAGCGGGACGCGCTGCGCGAGGCCGCGTACTTCGTGGAGCGGCTGGCCGCCGAGAAGATGCCGCTGGCCGGTCTGGTACTCAATCGCGTCCACGGCAGCGGCGCCGGCCGGCTGTCGGCCGAGCGGGCGCTCGCCGCCGCGGAAAATCTTGAGGAGCCCCGCATTGTGGATCAGGGGGACGGGAAAGCTGGACTTCGTAACTCTCCCGAAACGTACGGCAGTTCAGAATCTCCCGCTTCTTCTTCCGCGTTCTCTCCCGATGCGCCCGCCTCTTCCGGTTCGTCCGCCTCTCCCGATTCTCCCGATTCTCCGGATTCCTCTTCCACGGCGGGGGCACCGGCGACCGATGGAGACTCCGATCCGGAGCCGTCCGTCGACCAGGTCACCGCGGGTCTGCTGAGGCTGCACGCCGAGCGTATGCAGCTGCTCTCCCGCGAGCAGCGCACGCGTGACCGCTTCACCGCGCTGCATCCCGAGGTGGCGGTGGCCGAAGTGGCCGCACTGCCCGGCGACGTACACGATCTCGCGGGGCTGCGGGACATCGGAAACCGCCTGGCGGACAACCGCCGGGAGCTGCCCGAGGCGAGCGCCTGACGCACGCGCGCCTCCCGGCCCTCCTGCCCGGAGCGCCATCGGACAACCCGGGCAGATCAGGCATATCGTCACAACCGGAATGGGCCGCCCTCAGCTCACCGCCGCGTAGCTCTCGTACACCTGGTCGTCGTCGAGAGACACCAGGCCCGTCCCGCGCTCGTACTCCATGCGCGCCGTCTCCAGCAGCCGGCGCCACGAGGTGACGGTCGGCCGCCGGCGCAGCAGTGCGCGGCGCTCCCGCTCCGTCATACCTCCCCACACGCCGAACTCGACACGGTTGTCGAGCGCGTCGGCGAGACATTCGGTGCGTACCGGGCATCCGGTACACACCGCCTTGGCCCTGTTCTGCGCTGCTCCCTGAACGAACAGTTCATCCGGATCGGTAGTGCGGCAGGCCGCCTGCGCACTCCAGTCGGTTACCCAGCCCATACCGGCGCCGTCCTCTCCCGAATCGAGGCTCCCCCACGGCGGCAGCGGCATATTCACCGCCGCCAGTTGAGGACGTTACGGAAGGCGGGCACAGCGCAACACCCCCAGCGGGCCCAATCTTGAATGGCCCGAACGGACTATGGGTTAGCCGCAGATCACCCGGGGGAGTGAGGTGACGACATATGCAACATTCCCGGCATATCGGGACAGTTCAGTTGCGCCACAAGGGACGCCAGGTGGCACACAAGGCGAATTCGGGCACGCATTCCACACACTTCGAATGCTTCCGATGCCTCCGACGCTCTCGCCGTCACACCGTCCGACCCGCCCCGACATCGCCCCGAGACCACCCCGGCCAAAAAATTCGAGAGGATCCGGAACGTTTCGAGATCGCCGCACGTATTGATACGTGGCCGCACGGCTGTGACAGTTGAGAGCAGCTTAGGCCAAGGCATATACGCGTGTCCCGCGAATGAGAACGTAGGCTGCCCTCATGCCAAAGAAGCGCTCGGGCGGTGGTCTGTCGCCAACGCAACAGGCCGCCAAGTTCCTCGGTGTCAGTGTGCTCGCGGGAGCGGTCCTGGCCGGCATCGCGCTGCCCGCGGCCGGTGTGCTGGGCCTGGCGGCCAAGGGATCGGTCCAGGGGTTCGACGACATCCCGGCCAACCTCAAACGTCCGCCGCTCAGTCAGCGCACCACGATCCTGGACGAACAGGGCCACCAGCTCGCCCAGGTCTACTCCCGCGACCGTACGGTGGTGGAGCTCAAGGACATCTCGCCGTACATGCAGAAGGCGATCGTCGCCATCGAGGACTCGCGCTTCTACCAGCACGGCGCGATCGACCTGAAGGGCGTGCTGCGGGCGCTCAACAAGAACGCACAGAGCGGCGGGGTCGCCCAGGGCGCCTCCACGCTCACCCAGCAGTACGTGAAGAACGTCTTCGTCGAGGAGGCCGGCGACGACCCGACGAAGGTCGCGCAGGCCACCCAGCAGACCCTCGGCCGCAAGATCAAGGAACTGAAGTACGCGATCCAGGTCGAGCAGCAGCTGGGCAAGAAGAAGATCCTCGAGAACTACCTGAACATCACCTTCTTCGGTGAGCAGGCCTACGGCGTCGAGGCCGCCGCCCAGCGCTACTTCTCCAAGCACGCCAAGGACCTGACGCTGCCGGAGGCGGCACTGCTGGCCGGCATCGTCCAGTCGCCGAGCCGCTACGACCCGGTCAACGACGAGGCGGAGGCCACCAAGCGGCGCAACACCGTGCTCCAGCGCATGGCCGAGGTGGGCAACATCTCGCAGGCGGAGGCCGACAGGGCCAAGAAGCAGCCGATCGTCCTGAAGGTCACCCAGCCGCGCAACGGCTGCATCACCGCGGTCAAGGGCGCCGGCTTCTTCTGCAAGTACGTCGAGCAGGTCTTCCTCAACGACCCGGTCTTCGGCAAGACCCGCGAGCGGCGGGCCAAGCTCTGGAACCAGGGCGGTCTGACCATCCGTACCACGCTGGACCCGCAGGCGCAGGCCTCCGTACAGGCCTCGCTCAAGCAGCACGTCTACCAGTCGGACCCGGTCGCGGCCGCGGCCGTGCTGGTCGAGCCGGGCACCGGCAAGGTCGTCGCGATGGGCCAGTCCAAGCCGTACGGCTACGGCAAGAACGAGACCGAGATCAACTACTCGGTCGGCAGCGACATGGGCGGCTCGAACTTCGGCTTCCCGACCGGTTCGACCTTCAAGCCCTTCGTGGCGGCCGCAGCGCTGGAGCAGGGCAAGCCGGCCACCCAGGAGTACTCCTCGCCGTACCAGATGGAGTACCCGAGCCCGGTCCAGACGTGCAGCGGCAAGCCGTGGACCAACCAGGAGCACGCCAAGGTCGAGAACGAGAGCAAGTCGGAACACGGCCCGTACGCCATGAAGGAGGCCATGGCGAAGTCGGTCAACACCTACTTCGTGCAGATGATCTCCGAGGTCGGCCTGTGCCCGGTGGTCGGCATGACCGACAAGCTGCACGTGGTGCAGGGCAACGGCGACAAGCTGCCCCAGGTGCCCGCGATCGCGCTGGGATCCAAGGGCATCTCCCCGCTGACGATGGCGACTGCGTACGCCGCCTTCGCCTCCCGGGGCATGTACTGCACGCCGGTCGCCATCGAGTCGATCAGGCAGAAGATCGGCGGCCAGGAGAAGTCGCTGGCCGTGCCGAGGTCGACCTGCTCGCGCGCCATGTCCGAGAAGACCGCGGACACCGTCAACACACTGCTGCAGGGCGTGGTCGACTCCGGTACGGGTCAGCAGGCCGGCCTCTCCGACTGCGACAACGCGGGTAAGACGGGTACGACGGACGAGCGCAAGAACGCGTGGTTCGTCGGGTACACGCCGAACATGGCGGGCGCGGTGTGGGTGGGCAGCGCCACCCAGAAGGTCCAGATGACCAACATCACCATCGGCGGTGTCTTCAACGCCCTGGTCTACGGCGGTCAGGTGCCCGGCCCGATCTGGCGGGACGCGATGACCGGCGCCCTCGCGGGCAAGCCCGCCCCCGCCTTCAACCTCGTCAACATCCCGGACGGCGGTGGCAAGGACAAGGGAAAAGGCCAGGGTCCGGGGACCGGAAACGGCACCACGGACGGGGGCACCGGTGACACAGGCGGCGGGAACGTCATCGGCGGCCTCATCGGCGGCCTGACCAACGGCGGCACCGACGCCGGGGCCACCAACGGCGGCACCTTCCCGACGCCGACCTTCTCCATCCCCCAGGGCTTCATCCAGGGCCAGAACGCCGGGACGAACGGGAACGGCAACGGGGGGCGGCGCGGCTGACGAGCCAGCCCGCCGGACCACGGCGAACCCGCCGCACCACGGCGAAGGGGCGCCGGCAGCTGGTCTGCCGTGCGCCCCTTCGCCGTACCCGGACCTCCCGCTCTTTGCGAGCGGTCCGGGCCGGAAGCCGGATCAGCCGGCCAGCAGCTTCTTGACCGCGGCGGCGACGCGGCCGCCCTCGGCCTGACCCGCGACCTTCGGGTTCACGATCTTCATGACCGCGCCCATGGCCCGCGGCCCCTCCGCGCCGGCCGCCCCGGCCTCCGCCACGGCGGCGGCCACGATCTCGTTCAGCTCCTCGTCCGACAGCTGCTTCGGCAGATACGCGGCGAGCACCTCGCCCTCCGCCTTCTCCCGCTCGGCCGACTCCGCGCGACCACCCTGTGCGAAGGCGTCGGCCGCCTCCCGGCGCTTCTTGGCCTCCTTGGTGATCACCTTGAGCACCTCGTCGTCGGAGAGCTCACGCTTCTCCTTGCCCGCGACCTCCTCCTTGGTGATCGCGGCGAGCGTCAGCCGGAGCGTCGAGGAGCGGAGCTCGTCGCGCTCCTTGATCGCGGCGTTGAGGTCTTCCTGCAGCTTCGACTTGAGCGTGGTCATGGGTCCGATTGTCGCAGGTACGGCGACGCGACCGCGCGCGGATTAACGGGCCACGCGCGCGTGTTGGCAGGGCGGTGGGACCCGGCTGATTTCCGCCGTACCGCACGGGCCTGACACGATGGACAGATGCGCGCGCGATACGGAGTACCCCTGGGCATCACGGCGGTCGCGACCGCCGGTCTCCTCTACTCGGCGGGCTTCGAGGCCCGCTCCTTCCGCCTGCGGCGGGTGACCGTCCCCGTCCTGCCCTCGGGCATGCGCTCCCTGCGGGTACTGCAGGTCTCCGACATCCACATGGTCGGTGGCCAGCGCAAGAAGCAGCGCTGGCTGCGCTCGCTGGCCGGCCTGCGCCCCGACTTCGTGATCAACACGGGCGACAACCTGTCCGACCCGGAGGGCGTACCGGAGGTCCTGGACGCGCTGGGCCCGCTGATGGAGTTCCCGGGGGCGTACGTCTTCGGCTCCAACGACTACTACGGCCCCAAGCTGCGCAACCCCGCCCGCTACCTGATGGAGAAGGCCAGCGGCCGCCACGGCCTGAACGGCAACGCGCCCGCCGTGGGAGTCGTCCACAACCCGTGGGAGGACCTGCGCGACGCCTTCGACGCGGCGGGCTGGCTCAACCTGACGAACACCCGCGGCGTGCTGAAGGCCGAGGGCGTCTCGGTGGAGCTGACGGGCCTGGACGACCCGCACATCAAGCGGGACCGCTATGCGCGGGTGGCCGGCGGCCCGTCCGGCTCGGCGGACTTCTCGATGGGCGTGGTCCACGCGCCGTACCTGCGGGTCCTGGACGCGTTCACGGCCGACGCCTACCCCCTGATCCTGGCCGGCCACACCCACGGCGGCCAGCTCTGCGTCCCCTTCTACGGGGCGCTGGTCACCAACTGCGACCTGGACACCGACCGCGTGAAGGGCCTGTCCACCCACGCCTCCGAGGGCCACACGTCCTACCTCCACGTCTCAGCCGGCTGCGGCACCAACCGCTACACCCCGGTCCGTTTCGCCTGCCCCCCGGAGGCGACGCTGCTGACGCTGGTGGGGCGGGAGTAGCCGGAGGGTGCAGGGGGGGTGGACCGGTGGAAGACGGCACGGCCGCCGCAGGCGGAGGCGGTGGCCGGACGACGGACGACGGACGACGGACGACGGACGACGGACGACGGACGACCGTAACTCACACGGCCCACCCGAATCGCCCCTTGTGCCCACCCTTCCTACCGTGAGGGCATGACCGCCCCGATACCCCCGGTCCCTCGGGACATACCGGACCTCCCCGCGATCCCGGGCATCACCGCGCCGATGCCCTCCGCCGTTCCGGCGACCGCCGTGGTGGCACCCGCGCGCCGCCCCTGGGCAGCGGTCTACCGTCTCCTGGTCGGCGCGGCCACAGCGGCCGCGGTGGCCGCGGACCTGATCGTGGGCCCTCCGGCCCGCGTCCTGAGTCACTTCGCGATCCAGAGCGGCATCCTGCTGGCACTGGTCCTCATGCTCTCCGCCCGCAGGGCATGGGCCGCCCGCCGTCCCCTGCCGTCGGCAGTGACCGGCGCGGCAGTGCTCTACGTCGCGATCACGGCCCTGGTCCACCACCTGCTCCTGGCCCGGACCTCCCCGCCGCTCTCGATCACGGGCGTCCCCGGCATCCACCCCCTCTGGCAGACGACAGCCGGCCAGACACTCCACACCGCGGCGCCCGTCGCCGCCCTCCTGGACTGGCTCCTGCTGACCGCCCCCGACGGCCTCCACCTGCGCCAGGCGGCCCCGTGGATGCTCTACCCGCTGGCCTACCTGGCCTTCTCCCTCACCCGAGGCGCACTGCTCCTCCAGGGCTCCCCCGACCGCTACCTGTACCCGTTCCTGAACGTGGACCAGCACGGCTACAAACACGTCCTCGGCAACGCCCTGCTGCTGGGCCTCTCCTTCTACACCCTGGCCATCCTCCTCGTGATCCTCGACCACGCCCGCCCGAACCCGGTCCGCCGCCGCACCAAAACCGGATTTCGTCTCCAGGCACCAGTGGGCTAAAGTAAGCGTCGTCGCCGCGACAAGCAGCGACATCGGGGTGTAGCGCAGCTTGGCAGCGCGCTTCGTTCGGGACGAAGAGGTCGTGGGTTCAAATCCCGCCACCCCGACAGTGAAACACCAGGTCAGGGCCAGTTCTCCTTCACGGGAGACTGGCCCTGACTCGTTCCTTGGGACCTCTGGGGAGTGAACGGGGAGAGGATCAAGGAAATCCACTCCCCGAGCGTCACCCCTGGCGCGCTCTCGGCAAGGCATTGAGCGCGCGCACCGGGGACCGGGGATGCATGGCCAACCGCGCCTGCAACGACTCCTCCCACTGCTCGGTCAGTGCATCCATGAGCCGATTCCTCATCCGCGCAGTGATGTGCGAGTAGGGCGCCTGCACCGAACCGTCCTCGTGCCCGAGGCGCTCATCCATGAGCTTGGGCGGGATTCCGAGCTCCTCCATGACCGTCTTGTGCGAGTGCCTGAGCCCATGCGGAGTAAGGCCTCGCGCGATCGGAAGCCAGCACGCGTCCGCCCTCAGAGGCATTCCGGCCGCGCGCCGGCACTCCCGGCCAGGGGTCAGCCATCACCGGCACAGGGCGTGCCTCCTGCGGGGCCTTCTTCGGGTACCAGCCCGTCGTGGCTGGCTGGAACAACCAGGTCGCAAATCCAGTCCACCGCCAGTGCGCCGCCGTCTCCGCTGACTGGCCCGCACGGACGTAACCGAGTTCCGCGATGGCTGTCTCCACCCTGGTTCGCGTCCGCTCCGCAACCTTGTCCGGCCGGTTCAGCACGTCGTGCACTTCACGGCAGGAGTGGCCCTCCGCTGTCGGCGGCGGCACCGGTGGTGTGGGCGCTGGGGAGGGTGCTGGGCTGAGACCGCGGTGCCGGGCAGCCCCCGACGACCGATGAGGCCGTAGCCGTTTTCGCGGAGAACGCGTACCGCTCGTACCGGGGCCATCCGCACCTGAACGAGTCCGTCATTTCCCCCGACCGACTCGGATCCCGTCAGGCATGCGGAGCGGCCGACAACTACACCGTCGGCGAGTTCGTCGCAAAGGGTGGCGGACCCGTTCGCCGTGAAACTGCTGCCCCAAGTGGTTGATCCTTCGGGTTTTCAGGTAATGCCTCGGTTGGCCGTGGCAAACACCAGAGGTCTTTCGGTGGTCATGGGAGTAATCAGAAGGGACCCCATGTTCGTACACGCAGGCCGCCTGGTCCGAACCGCACTGGTGACCATGGTTCTCACCGCTGCCGCTGCGGCACCCGCCCTGTCACTGAGCCCTGCGGCAACCCGTCCCGCTGACGCCGCGAACGTGGCAGCCGCAGCCCTGAAGGCTCCATCGCGGGGCGTGGCTGTCATTTACCGGATTCCGGGGCAACCGTATTACCGGGTCCACAATGCCCTCCTGCTCCAGGAGAGATCGGGTATGCGCCTCAAGATCGCTCACGTGGGAGTCTGGCCTCCTAACACGAAGAATCCCCCCGTCCAGGAGTTCTGGGTCTGCCGCCATCCCCAGAGTGCAACATGCCCAACACCGAAGAGGACGGATTGGGTACTCAACTCGTTCCACAGGTACGCGGGGCAACCATGCCCCTCCAGGGCAGGCGTGACGTATTGCCCTGGCCCCTTTATCGCCTACAAGTCGCCAGACGGCGTCCATAACGGCGCATTCGCGTGCTGGCGGCCGGCCGGCAGCACGTCATGCAGCAAGACATGGCCCGGGGACAACAAGATCTACCAGAGCCCTGGCACGCTCCTGGTCCTGCACTATGCAAATCCGCACCCCCCGCAAAATGCTCCCCAGACTAACCATGGCGCGTACGCGAACCAGCCGGGGCAGTTCAAGTTCGAATTGCACACCGTCCCCGGCCCGGTGTCGGCGCAGCGGATCTGCTACCTGCGCCATACTTGCTGACTCGAATCGGAGGACGCACACGCCACCGCCTTCGGTGAACCGACCGGTCACGGACTCCTCCTCGATGAAGATGGTCGGCGTCCGGTCGGCGTCCGTGAGGGGCCCGCCGCGAGGTGGTCCGCGGGGCCGGAGGCCGCCTCGCCCCCGCCCCTGTGGGGCCATAGGACGCGTCTCCAGCCCTCGTCGTCCTGACGGATCAGCCCTGGGGAGCGCGGGGAGTGGATCAAGAAAGCCGTACGGATCGCCACCCACGAGAACCAGCCCATACCAACTCCCCGACCTGCATCGGGACGAAGAGGTCGTGGGTTCAAATCCCGCCACCCCGACAGCTGAGAAGCAGTTCAGAGGGCCCTCACCGGATTGGTGAGGGCCCTCTGGCGTTGCTGAGTGTCAACGGTGTGACCATCGGTTCAGGAGTGCTTCCTGCGTGCCTATGGCCGCCGCGGATCGGCGCCGGAGATGCCGTCCACGACCGCAGCGCCGGTGTGGATCACGGGCCGCGTCTGCTTCCGGTAGACCTCCTCGGTCAGGGCCGTGACCGGAGTGCCCGACGAGCCGGGCGATCTTCTCCGGCGGACGGCCCGGTCGGAGAGCGGGGACACGAAACCGTGCCTCAGCTCCCTCGGGGTCCACTCGTCGGCGTTGATCCGCTCGACGTCCCTGAGCGCCTGACGGAAAGTGCGACGGAGGGCGCGACGGACCGTGGCGGCGTGGAGCGGTTTGCCCATGGCCGAGGAGAAGACGAGACCGTGTTCCTCCCACCTCTCGTCATCGGCGGGCGGATCCCAGCCCTGGTCCTGGAATCGCCGCCAAAGCGCTGTGACACGGCGCGCCGGCGGGGCAGCGTGCGAGGGGACTTTTGGGGCTTGACGTCTCCGCCCCCCGGAACGCCAAATCGGAGCGCACCGGTTCGAGCGGGGCAACGCCGACGTACAAGGGCGGACGTGGCTGAGACGATGTCCTGATTGGCGGTAGCTGCACGGACTGAGACGACCCCTCAGGTGGGACGCGCCGTCAATGGGAATCCCAAATTCCGGCCAGGCTCCGGAACGACACCCTGTGCAGGCCTTCCACTGCGTGCTGCGGCAAGCTTCGAGCTTCTCCCGGTGGAAGAGGTGAACGCGGTCGCGTCCAAGGCCGTGCGGCAGCCGAAGGATGCAGGTTGCGCCACAGAGCGACTCGCGTGCCGACGCCTTGACAAGGGTCCGTGCGCGTACGCACCGAAATCCAGATGTGCAGGCAAGGGGTGGATTCGCGTGCCCGCCTCCGGCCCATGGCAATGGCTCCTCATCGCCATGCTCCTCGTGCTCGGAATGCTCTTTGCGGTCGATGCCTGGAGGATGGCCATCCATCAGACGGAGAAGGGATCCAGAATCGGGGTCCTCTCGGCCATCGGTGGAGGTCTCATCACGGGTCTCTCGGTGGGGCTCGCGACTCTCAACTTGCAGATCGCGTTCGATGCTTCCGCGAAGTACGCGACGTGGAGAGCGGATGTCGAAGCCGCCGAGAGCATCCCGGGCTGCTCGCCGGGGAATCGTGACATCCATGGAATCAACTTCAGCGGAAATACTCTGCGTGATGCCGTCTTCACCAATGTCGACCTTCGCGGGGCCCAATTTCGGGACACCATCCTCAAAGGTGCAGTGTTCGACGGGGCTGACCTGCGAGGCGCCAACTTCGTGGGAGCGGACCTGGAGGCTTCGAGTCTGGGAAAAGCCTTCCGGGGCATTGGTGAATGCGCGCACGTGCTGGCCCAAGGGGATCGACCTCCGGATACTCGACGAAGTGGAGGTACGGGACTTCACAAACAGAGGAGGCGCCCTGATCACTGTGCAGCAGGACGTGAAGGAAGACGGAATCAAGGGTGGGGAGGTCGCTCCTCGTTGCCGTTTGGCGGAGCGATGACGCCGCGCGACGAGGCCGGCCGGCAGCGGCGTCCGGGGCACCGGCCGCCGGGCGTGCCGGCGTTCCGCCGGTGCACCGGTCGGCACGTCCACTGGGGTGAGAGCGACCGCACAGAAGTCGTGGCGAGGTGCGTCGGGCCGCCCCGGGAAGTACCCCGCGGAGCATCATGATCCATCGCGGAACACGGCGTCTCGGTTACCGAGCGGATGGTCGAGGGGGAAGCTGCATATGTGTGTGGCCGCCGGTGGTGTCAGCGGGACCACGGCTGACGCACTGATGTATGTCTGGTTCTTCCTGGTCGCCCTGTCCGTTGTCTACGTTGGGCTCGACGCGTTCACCAATAACCCCGAACTCACGGTGATGAAGTGGGGTTGGGTGCTGGTGACCCTCTACATCGGCCCCATCGGCGCCGCGCTCTATGTGCTCTCGTGCAAGGAACCCCGGCCAGGAGACCACGAACGGTTTGTGACACCGCTGTGGAAACAGGCTTTCGGATCCACCATCCACTGCGTGGCCGGCGATGCCACCGGCATCATGATGGCGGCAGTGATCGCTTCGGTGATCGGTCTTCCTCCCTGGGGCGACAGCCTGCTCGAGTACATCGTGGGTTTCGGCTTCGGGCTGCTCGTCTTCCAGGCCTTGTTCATGCGCGACATGCTCGGCGGAAGCTACCTCGGAGCCGTGCGTTCCACGGTGTTCGCGGAGTGGCTGTCGATGAACTGCGTGATGGGCGCCATGGTGGCCGTGCTCGTGATCATCCGGAGCCACGTGCCGGGCACCGACGACACCGCCGGTGTCGGCTTCTGGGCCACGTTCTCCCTCGCCGTCCTGGCCGGGCTCGCCTTCGCCTATCCCGTCAACGTCTGGCTGGTGAGCAACCACCTGAAGCACGGGATGGGGACGGTACGGGTACTTGGAAAGGGCGGCGAGGCGGTTCACGGGCCGACGGCCGCGGCAACCTCCGCCGGTACCGGAATGGCCATGCCGCAAACCGGGGTGACCGGAGAGCAGAAGGCCGCCATGGCGACGCTGACCGTCGTCTTCCTCGCATCCGGTGTGCTCCTGGCCGCGGTCTTCGGACGTCTCGGCTGACGTCGGCGGCGGCATCCCCGAGGTCCGGCGCGGACACCGGGCGGACCGGCGCGCGGCGGGGCAGTGCAGCCTGCCGTCGAGCTCCGGTCCGCCGTACGTCCCGTTTCACGGAGACGATCACGGCGGAGACGGCGGCGGTCACGGCGAGGCTCCCCATCATGACCATCCCCACGCCGACCACGAAGAGGCCGCCGGAGTCGTCCCACCAGTCGTAATAGGCGGCACCGTCAGGCCAGCGGTGGTGCCGAGCACAGCGCCCGCGATGGAGCGCCGCGATGCCGCCCGGTACACCGGTGCCGGCAGAGTCACCGCCAGTCCGATCACCTGCCACCCCTCGTACGGGCCGGTCGTCGTGCGATCAGGTTGCAAGACCGTGATCTCAACGGCAGATGCCCTTGGCGCGGCTCGCTGTCGGTCGGCGGTGGCGCCCCGGGCCGGGGTGAGGGTCGCCGTGCCGGGGGAGCGATCTCGCGTTGCCGGGGGCATCTCGCCGCCCGCATCCTGGAGGGAGGAGGTGATGCGCGATGCCACCGCACTGCGACTCCCTCGACGGCCCCGTCGTCACGGCCGCGCGCGAGGCTCTGGCGAAGCAGGACATCGATCTTGTCCTCCCCTATGTGCAGGAGGAGGGGGAGAGGGAAATCCGTGACGCGTTCCGTCTGGCCGTCGCGGCGCGAGCGCTCGGCCCCACGGGGCGCGAGGTGGCCGACCGCTGGTTCTTCGAGACGGTGGTCCGTGTGCACCGGGCCGGAGAGGGCGCTCCCTTCACGGGGCTCAAGCCGGCCGGACTCGACATCGGGCCGGTGATCCCGGTGGCCGCGCGTGCCGTTGAAACCGGCTCCGCGGACGAACTGGCCCGACTGCTCTGCGGCATGGTCCGGGAACAGGTGGAGGATCGTCACACGCGTGCCATGGCGTTCAAGGAACGTGCCGCTGACGGAGTGGGTGCCGCACGCGAGTACGTGGAGGCCGCGCTCGGCCTGCAGGTGTGGGCCCATCACCTCCACCAGCAGGCGACGGCCGCCCCGCACGGCGAAGCCGGCGGCCACGGGCGGAGCTGAGAGCGCCGCGGACCGGGTTTCCGGCGGTGCGCGCGGCATGGTGCCGGGGCTCTCGCCTACGGCTGGTCCTTGGAGCAGGGCATCGCGTTCGTGCCGTTCGCGCCGCTCGGGCGGGGCTTCCGCACCGGGCGGTTCTCGTCCTTCGACGACCTGCCCGAGGGCGACTTGCGGCGCCGGCTGCCGTGCTTCCAGCGCGACGCGCTGCGTGCCAACCTGGCCATCGTCGGCCGGGTGCGGGAGATCGCCGGGCGGGGGGCCACCCCGGCGCAGGTGGCACTGGCCTGGTTGCTGGACCAGGGCCGGTACGTGGTGCCCGTCCCCGGGACCAGGGCCCCGACGCACCTGGCGGACACCGCCGGTGCGGCGGACGTCAAGCTCAGCGCGGCGGACCTCGCCGACCTCGACGCCCTGCCGGCACCGGAGGGCGGCCGCTACTGAGCCGCCATGCACCTCATGCCCGGCTGGATCGATCGCCGGCCATGTCGCCGAACTCGGCACCACGCGGAGCCGTAGCCGTAGCGGTAGCCGGATGCCCTGGCCGCCGCGCGATGCCCTGGCCGCCGCGCGATGTCCTGGCCGCCGCGCGATGCCCTGGCCGCCGCGCGATGTCCTGGCCGCCGCTGCCCGAGCGAGTGCCGCCCAATGCCGGAGCGAGCCGCCGTACGACCCCGAGGGGGCCGGTGGCTATGTCGACGGCTGCGAAGTCTCCCCGATGCACTCCCGGCTCGCCCAGCGCGCCCAGCAGGCTCTGCGCCTGCCGCTGGTCGGCTTCGGCCTGATCCTGTGTGAGGGCCGGCCCATCATCGTGGACGAGATCACCTTCCCCGGCCTCCACCCCGATCTGTTCGCTGCCGCGGGGCGGTCGCTCGGCCACGAACTCTTCGCTCTGGTAAGCGACTTGGTCAGGGAACATCCCGCCGTGCTCGCCGGTGCCCGCCAGGACCGGACGACGGTCTGGACGGATGCGGGCTGAGTCCACACCGCCCGCTCGGACATCGCACCCCGCCTCGCACCTTTGTTCCGGACGCTTCCTGTACCGCCGGGTTCGTACTTCGGGATGTGAATTCAGCGGATATCTCGGGAGATACGGTCGCCCTGTCGTCGCGGCTTCAGGGGCACACCGCACCGCGTGAACACAATGCGCCCGGCTGCCGTAAATCCTAGAACCGAAGGTTTTCCATGCGCGCCGGAGCGCCGGTGGCCGCAATGCGAGGTGACGACTGCGTGACGGCGCACAATAAACGCGCGACGCCGTGCGCTGCGGCGGTACCGAAAGTTGCGGACGTTCAGGATGCGTTCAGGTTGACCTGGTCCGGGTCGAACAGGAATTGAAACCCCCCATACGCACAGGAGTACCCTTTGCCGTCGACGAAATCCGCGATGAAGAAGCTGCCCGAGGTCACTCTGGCATTCTGGATCATGAAGATCGCCGCGACAACGCTGGGCGAGACAGCCGGCGACCTGTTCGCCCAGACCCTCAAACTCGGCTATTTCGTCACCACGATCGCCCTCTTCCTGATCTTCGTTGTGACGTTGATCGTCCAGCTCCGGTCCAGCCGCTACAACCCCTTCTTCTACTGGACCGTGATCCTGTCGACCAGCATGGCCGGCACCACGATGTCCGACTTCATGAACCGCGACGCCAGCACCAAGTACCTCTCGAGCGGCGCCACCTCGCTCGGCTGGGGCCCCCAGGGCCTCGGCCTCGGCTACCCCGCCGGCGCGGCGATCCTGATCTCGATGCTGCTCGTGATCTTCGCGGTGTGGAAGATGTCCGGGATGACGTTCCAGATCCGCGACATCGTCAGCTTCCGCGGCGAGGCGCTGTTCTGGTCGGCGATCCTCGTCTCCAACACGCTCGGCACCTCCATGGGCGACTTCCTCTCCGACAGCTCGGGGCTCGGCTTTCTGGGCGGAGCGCTGCTCGTGGCCGGACTCCTGGGGGTACTCGTCGCACTGATGAAGGTGCCCGCGGTGTCGAACGTGCTGCTGTTCTGGATCGCCTTCGTCCTGACCCGCCCGCTCGGCGCAACCGCCGGCGACTTCCTCACCAAGCCGGTCGCCAAGGGCGGCCTCGACCTGGGGACCGCGGGCTCGTCGGCCGTCCTGCTCGCCGTCCTGTTCGGTCTGATGGCCCACGCCCACCTCCAGGAGCGCCGGAACGCCGGGCCGAACCTCGAGATCGAGGGTCCGGAGGCCGAGGCGGTGCGCCAGGGAGCCGGCCGCCGATAGGCCGAGCCGGGGCCCTCGTCGGCCCGGACCACGGCCGCCTCACTCGCTGACGGGCGCGCGGACGAATCCGGGATCGTCAAGGTGTGGCGGCCACCCCGGCGGGCCCGGTGCGTTCCGGCGACGGGGTGCTTGGTGCCGGCGTCGTCGCGGCCGGACTCGGTGTCGCCCCGGGGGCCCGGGGGGAGACTGCTCCCCGGCCCTCCGGGATCGCGGAGGGGTTGGTTCGCGGGGATCGCGGGGCTCGGCCGGAGGGTGTTGCGGGGGTGGGGTACGCCGATGCCGGGGGCGTGGCGGACGGCGGCGAGGACGGAGGCGGGGAGGCCGGCGTCGAGGGCCGCGGGGCCTGGCCGCTCACCGGGGGCGGGGCGAGCGGGGGCGCGGGGTCGACAGGGGCCGCCAGGTGGAAAGGAAGCGCGATCAGGGCCGCGGCGGCGCAGGCCAGGGCAGCGCCGGCCGCGGTGCGGAGCAGGCGGCGGCGGGCCGCGGTGCGGCGGATCGTCTCGTAGGTACCGGGGGGCGGGGCCAGGTGGTCGGGGGCCGGGGGGCGCAGGATCACGGCCAGGGGGTCCTGCGGCTCCGGATCGAACTCCGCGGTGCCGTCAGCGCGTGCGGTCAAGGCTTCTCCTCAGGTGGGCGCGGAGCAGTTCCCGGGCCGCGTGCAGGTCGGCCTTGACGGTTCCTTCCTTGCGTCCGGTCAGCACGGACACCTCCCGGATCGGCATGTCGGCGTAGTAGTGGAGGAGGATCGGGACACGGAGTCGATCCGGCAGCGACTGCACCAGCAGGCGTACCGACGGGTCCGCCTGTTCGGTGTGCGGGCGGACGGCGGCCTCCGCGGTGGCACGGCGCATCGCCCGGCGCTCGCGCTCCAGCTTTCGCCAGTGGTCCCGGACGAGGTTGGCCGCGGTGACGTAGAGGAAACCGCGGGGTTCCTCCACCGACGTCCAGCGGGCCCAGAGCCGGGTGAACGCCTCCGAGGCGATCTCGTGGGCCGTCTCGTCGTCGTCGACGAGCCGGCGGCACCAGCCGGCGAGGCGCGGGTACAGGCCGGCGAACAGCTCCGACGCCGCCTTGTCGCGTGACCGTTTCAACGCTCTCCAGGCTCCGGGAAAGGGCACTTGTGGGTGAGGATGCCGGGCCGGCGGCTCGCGTTCCGTTCCGGCGGCCCGGCATACGGCCGGGGTCAGGGGGTCGTACCGCTCAGGCCGGCGAAGACGATCACGTTGTCCGCGTAGCCGTCGCCGGTGCGGGGGCCGCCGCAGGTGATGAGCCGCAACTCGGGGTGGTCCACGTCCCCGTACACCTGCTCCGTCGGGAAGTGACTCTTGGCGACCGTGCGCAGCGACCTGACGGTGAACACCGCCGACGTGCCGTTCCCCAGGCGCGCCACGATCCGGTCGCCCCGGTGCAGCCGTGCGAGGTGACGGAAGACTCCGTCCCCGTACTTGCCGACGGTGACATGGCCGAGGATGACCGACGGCCCGACCTGCCCCGGTGTCGGCGAGTGCCCGTACCAGCCCGCCCGGTCGTGTGCCGTGACCGGGGGCACCTGCGCGGTGCCGTCCGGCGCGAGGCCCAGCCGCATCACCGGGGTGTCGACGCCGATGGCCGGGATCTGGATCCTGACCGGGACCGAACGCCCCAGGGCGTGCACCGCATCCTTCACGGGGCCCGTCGACTGCGCGGCCGGTGACGATGAGGCCGGTGGCGGTGGTGGCGTACTGGTGGAGCGTGCGGCCGGGTGGCCGTTGCCGCCGCAGGCCACCAGCAGCGACGCCGTCGCCGCGGTGACGAAGGCGCGCCCGGAGAGCGAGGTCATGCCCCGGTCGCCCGCCGGCGGCGTACGACGAGGACCGCCGCGCCGCCCGCGGCGAACGCCGCCGCGGCACCTCCCGCGATCAGTCCCGTCCCGGTGCCGGACTCCGGGGACGTCGTCGCCACTCCGGTGTCGGGCGCGCCCTTCGGTACGACGGGGACCTGGCCGCGGGAGGGTGCGCGGGTCGGTGCCGTGCTCGGGACGGGCCGGGCGGTGGCCGGCGCCCGGCTCGGGGTCGCGGCGGGCGCGGGGATGGTGGTGGCCGGTACCCGGGTCGGTACCGGGCTCGGCGTCGTGGCGGCACCGGCGGCGAAGGCGGGGACGGTGCTCGCCAGCACGGCGGTGCACGCAAGTGCCGCGGCGCTGAGGACGGTTCGGCGCATGGGATCGCTCTCTTTCGTCGGTCGGTCGGTCCGGCCGGTGCGGTGCGGTGCCGTGCGGTGCGGCGCGGTGCGGCGCGGTGCGGTGCGGTGCGGCGCGGTGCGGTGCCCGGCGGGCCGAGTCACGAATCGAGCGGAGAGACGAGGCGGCGGCAGTACGGGTTGCAAAGAGACGGCAAAGACGGACGAAGGGGGAGGCGGGGCGGAGGAGGGCGCGAGCGGGACGGGGGGTAGGGGGATTTGAGACGAACTCTCATGTTTTTTCGTGAAACAGCCATCCAATCGGCGCTCCGCCCCGTATCACCTACAAGGCACGTTCCAGCGGGAGGAATGCCATGGCGATCTTCAGTGATCTCTTTCCTGCCAAGCGCCGTGACCACCGTGACCACCATGGCCACGGGGACGGGTCGGACTCCGGACACGACGAGACCTCGATGAACAGGCGTCGCCGGGGCCATGACCACAACACGGGTCACGGTCACAACAAGTGACATCAGGCCGAGCGGACCGGTGATCGCAAGACCCGGTCCGCTCGGACATCCGTCAACGAGGGGCACATGCCCATGGCGCATGTCCTGCGGCGTCTGCTGTCGGTGGGCGGGGAGTCCGACGCCGTGGTCGCGGCTGCCCCGCCGTTGGCCCCGCGCGAGGTGTTCCGGCGTTTTTGGCCCTACACGCGTGGGCGCCGGCGCTGGCTGATCCCGCTCGTCTTCTTCAGCCTGGTCGGGCCGCTCGTCGACGCGGCCGAACTGTGGCTCTTCAAGGTCGTCGTGGACGAGGTGCTCGTCCCCCGGGACCTCACGCCCTTTGTGTGGATCGCGCCGGCCTATCTGGGACTCATCGTCGCCTCCGGGGTTCTCGGCTTCGCCGACGACGTGACGTCGGCGAACGTCAGCGAGCAGTTCCTGCTGTCCTTGCGCGCCGACGTCTTCCGGCATGTGCAGGGGCTGTCGCTGGGGTTCTTCGAGCGGCGGCGGCTCGGTGACGTGCTGTCCCGGGTCACGGGTGACGTGGACGCCGTGGAGACGTTCCTGCTGTCGGGCGTGGCGGACGCGCTCTACCACGTGATCCGGCTGGGCGTCTTCCTCGGTCTGCTCTTCTACCTGCGCTGGGACCTCACCCTCCTCGCGCTCGTCATCGTGCCGCTCTTCTGGGGCGCCGCCCGGCACTTCTCCCGGTTGATCAAGGACGCGTCGCGGGAGCGCAGGCGCCGCAGCGGTTCGCTCAGCGCGGTCGCCGAGGAGTCGCTGGGCAACGTGGCGCTGGTGCAGGCGTACAACCGGCAGACCTGGGAGGAGCGCCGCTTCGAGCGCGAGAACGTCGGCAAGTTCCAGGCCGCGATGGCGTCGGCCCGCATCCGCGCCGTCTACCGGCCGCTCGTCGAGCTCATCGAGGTCTGCGGCGGCCTCGCCGTCATGGGCCTGGGCACCTGGAAACTGGCGCAGGGTCAGCTCACGCTGGGCGGCCTGCTGGTGTTCCTGGCGCTGATCGGCAAGCTCTACAGCCCGGTCCGCGACCTGTCCCGCCTCGGCACCACCTTCTACGCCGCCTCCGCCTCCGCGGAGCGGATCGCCGAACTGCTCGACCAGCAGCCCCAGGTCGTCGAGGCCGCCGACGCCAAGCGGATCGGCCGGGCCCGGGGCGAGATCGAGTTCGACGGTGTGTCGTTCCGCTATCCCGGTACGCCCCGCTGGGCGCTGTCCGGCGTGTCCTTCCACGTGGCCCCCGGCGAGACCCTGGCCCTGGTCGGGGCCAGCGGGGCCGGAAAGTCCACCGTCGCCAAGCTGCAGCTGCGGTTCTACGACCCCGACCTGGGCGCCGTCCGCCTCGACGGGACCGATCTGCGGTGCCTCGCCCTGTCCGACGTGCGCGAGAGCGTGGCGGTGGTGCTCCAGGAGACGCTCGTCCTGCACGGCACGGTGCGGGAGAACATCGCCTACGGCCGGCCCGAGGCGACCGACGCCGAGATCGTGGCCGCGGCGCGCGCGGCGGACGCCGACGAGTTCATCCGGCTGCTTCCGGAGGGCTACGACACGGTGGTCGGCCAGCGCGGCCGGACGCTGTCCGGCGGCCAGCGCCAGCGCCTGGCGATCGCCCGCGCGATGATCCGGGACGCGCCCGTACTGCTCCTGGACGAACCCACCACCGGCCTCGACGTCCAGTCGGGCCGCCGGATCATGGAGCCGCTGCGCCGCCTCATGTCCGGCCGGACCACCATCGTCATCTCGCACAACCTGCTCACCGTCCGCGACGCCACCCGGATCGTGGTGCTCGACCACGGCCGGGTCGTCGAGTCCGGCAGCCACGACGACCTGTTCGTGCGCGACGGGGCGTACGCCCGGCTCCAGCGGCTGCACGCGATGACGTCGCCCCCGGCCGGCACCGGCACCGGGACGGTGCTGTCATGAACGCCACCCGGACCGCCCCGGACCCGCCCCGGCCGCCGGGCACCCGGCCGCATCCCGGCTACGAGATCCTCGGGCACCTGGCCCGCACGGGCTGGCTGGACCTGTACGACTCCTGGAGCGAGGCGCGAGCCTGCCGGTGCGTCATCAAAGTCGTACGGCCCGACCGCCGCGGCGAGGATCGGCTCGCGGAACGGCTGCTGCGCGAGGGCCGGTGGCTGCGCGGCTTCACGCACCCGCACCTGGTCCGGGTGTACGAGACCTTCACCTCGCCCGAGCCTCTCGTCGTCATGGAGACGCTGACCGGGGAGACCCTGTCCCACCTCGTCCACCGGTTGCCGCGCCGCCCGGCCGCCGCCGACGTGGCCCTGCTCGGGGTGCAACTGTGCTCCGCGGTCCACTACCTGCACGGCCGGGGGCTGCTTCACCTGGACCTCAAGCCCTCCAACGTCGCGGTGGACTGCGGCCACGCCAAGGTGCTCGACCTCAGCGTGGCCCGGCCGCCCGGGGACGCCCCGCCCGGGCTCGGCACGTTCAGCTACCTCGCGCCGGAGCAGGCGCGCGGCGGACGGCTGACGACCGCGGCGGACGTGTGGGGCATCGGCATCACGCTGTACGAGGTGGCCAGCGGTGACGTGCCCTTCGACCGGGGCGAGACCATCCCTACCGGGGAGCGGGAGCGGGAGCGGGTGTACGGCCGCGCCTCCGGTGACGGCGAGCACGGCGAGCACGGCGAGCACGAAGAACACGGCGAGCACGAAGAACACGGCGAGTACTGGTACCCGCAGCTTGAGGCGAGCGCCCCGCCGATCGCGGCGCGGCGGCGGCTGCCGCGCGCGCTCGCCGCGGCCATCGACGGCTGCCTGCGCGACGACCCGTCGGACCGGCCCACGGTCCCGGAACTGGCCGCGGCCCTCGGCATGCTGCTCCCCGGCCGCGGCTCGATGGCTGCCTGACCCGGGCGCCACGGCTCGATGGCCGCCGACCGGGGCGCCACGGCCATCGACGGCTGCCCCGGGCCGCCTGCCCGGCCCGGGAGGGGCCGCGGCTCAAGACCTGCCCGGCCCGGGCGCCGAACGGCTCACGCCTCCGCCCCGGTGGCGAAGCGGGCGCCCGCCAGTACCTTGCCGTCCGGCGCGGTCACCCGGGCGCCGGCCAGTGTCGCGGGGTCGACCGAGGCGGGGGCGCCCCAGGAGCCCTGGCCCCTGTGCAGGGTGAAGCTGCCGACCCGGTGCGTGCTCCCGTCCCTGCGCACCAGCAGGCAGGAGACCTTGCCGCTGTACTCCGCACCGGCCTGGGCGAGGTCGACGGACATGTAGATCCAGCCCGGGGCCCCGGGGTGGGCGTAGATCTCACCGGCCGGCCGACCGACCGCCGCCTGGGCGGAGGTCAGTCCTCCCCACAGCATGCCGGACTGGCCGCTGACGGACTGGGTGGGTCCGGCCAGGGTGTCCTGCACGGCCGTGCCGACCGCCCAGCCGCCGAACCCGATGGCCACGACGAGCGCGGCGCCGGCAGCGGCGAGCCGCGTGCGCCCCCAGCCGAGCAGGCCCAGGTGCGGGCGGCCACCGGGATACGGCAGGCCCGGGCCGCGGGCGTGCGGCCGTCCCTCGTGCGCCGCCCCCTGTGTCAGCGCCTGCGCCACCCGGGACTCGAAGCCGACCGGCGGCTCACTGCCCGGCAGCAGCCCGACAAGCCGGTCGCCGATCTGGGTCAGCTGCTGGACGTGCTCCCGGCAGTCCGCACACCGGTCGAGATGCCCGATCGCGCCGGCCCGCTCGCGGCCCGGCAGCACGCCGAGAGCGAGTTCGGCGCCGATCTCGCGCAGGTTCCCGCAGGTCACGTCACTGGGCATGATCGCCTCGCTGGGCCTGGTCGTCTCGCTGGAGAGGCGGAGCCACGAGCTCGGTCCGCAGCTTTCCCATCGCCGTCCTGATCCGCGTCTTGGCGGTGCCCAGCGGAATCCGCTCCCAGTCGGCGATCTGCTGGGCGGTCATGCCGTAGATGCCCGCCATCACCATGGCCCGGCCCTGTTCGGGCGGCAGTTCGGCCACGGCGGCCCGCAGCCGGGACGACGCCTCGTCGGCCAGCGCATGCTGCTCGGGGGTCTCGCTGACGACGCCGAGGATCGCGTCGAGGTCCTCTGGCGCCACCGGCTCCGGCCGCCGCGAACGGACCGCGTCGATGGCGAGGTTGTGGGCGATGGTGGTCAGCCAGGTCGTGACCGACCCGCGGCGCGAGTCGTAGATCTGCGCATGGCGCCACGCCCGTTCGAAGGTCTGCTGGGCGATGTCCTCGGCGAGCTGCGGGTCCCCGATGACGGCGATGGCGACACCGAAGACCCGGTGCTGGAACCTCCGGACGAAACTGACGGCGAGCTCCGGGTCACCCGTGGCCAGCCCGGACAGCAGAGCCTCGTCCGGGAGACGGCCCACGGGGAACCGGAACCTCGACATGTCTGTATATACGGTTCGCCCGCTTCCCGGGATTGCCCGGCCTATACGGAATCCCATATTCCGATTCTCCCGCCGAAGCGCCCGGCGGGCGAGCGGTCAGAGCACTTCGGCCAGGCGGTCGACCTGGTCGGGGTCGAGGCCGTAGCAGTAGAGCATGACCTCGTCGGCCCCCAGGTCGCCGTAGGCGGCGACGGCCGCGCGGATCGCCGCCGGGGTGGTGAGCATGCCGGAGACCATGCGGTCGGGCATGCCGGTGAAGGCGTAGTACGCGTGCATGGCCGCCCGGGCGTCCTCGACGACCCGCTCCGGACCGAGCGCGACGTTCACCTGGGCGACGATGCGGGGCGCGCCGGTACGGCCGTACTCCGCCCACTGGGCGCGGACCGTGTCGAAGAGACCGCCCGCCCAGGACGGGGGCGCGGCGGCCAGGAAACCGTCGCCCCAGCGGGCCACCCGCTCCAGGGCGGCGGGCTTGAAGCCGCCGAAGAGGACCTCGGGGCCGCCGGGACGGGCGGCGGCCGGGCCGATCGGGCCCACGCCGTCGCCGTACGGGTCGCCGGACCACAGGCGGCGCAGCAGCGCCATCTGCTCGTCCATGCGGCGGCCCCGGGTGCGGATGTCGACGCCGGCGGCCCAGTGGTCGTCCTCCCGGCCGCCGACGCCCATGCCGAGGACCAGGCGGCCGCCGGTCATCCGGTCCAGGGTGGCCGCCTGCTTGGCGAGCAGCGCGGTGTCGCGCAGCGGGGCGAGCAGCACCTCGGTCTGGACGCGGATGCGGGAGGTGGCGCCGGCCAGGACGGCGAGGGCGACCAGCGGTTCGGGATTGTCGTACACGAGCCGGTCGAGCAGGCCGAGGGTGGTGAAGGGGGCGGCTTCGGCGCGCCGGGCCCAGGTGAGGAGGGTGGCCGGGTCGCCTATGGGCAGGCCGATTCCCACGTTCATGAAGAGCCTCCGCAGGGGAGAAGGGGTCGACAAGGACTGCCGCCCCTCCGGCACCTGTCGTGAGGTGGGACGCTCCCGCTCTGCGGCGTACTTCCGGGGAGGCCTCTTCGAAGTACCGTCAGGCTAGGCCGGGTCGGGTGGCCGCGGCCACTGGTTTTCTCACTGGTTCCAGGTCTCGTCGTACGGGTCGTGCGGTGTCGGCACCGGTTGGGCCTCGGTCACGTTCAGGAAGGGGACCGGGCCGTTGTTGACCGGGTCCCTGGTCTGCCGGGCGGTGTAGGCGCCGGTGACCTGCAGCCAGGTGTCCGGTTGCAGTACCGGGGGGATGTGGCCGGTCAGGGCGATCTTCACCGGCTGGGCGTCGGCGGCACAGCAGTTGAGGGCCATGCGGACGAGATACGGCGCGCCGGTGCGGTCCAGTGCCACGAAGCCCGTGACCTGCACACGGCGGCCGGAGATCGAACGGCCGTGGTCGTAGACCGCGCGGCCCGCGTAGTCGACCACGCTCAGCCGGAGCGGGTCGGACTTGGGGAGGGCCTCGTAGCCGTACGGCTTCTGGAGGGCCGTGCCGGTGCGGACCGCGCTGTAGGAGCCGAGCGCGGGCGGGGCCACGAGGATCAGCGCGAAGAGGGGGAGGACGAGGAGCCAGGAGATACGGGGTTCGCGGTGGCCGTGACCGTGGCCGTGGTCGCCGCCGTCACCGTGACCGTCCCCGTGACCGTGACCGTGACCGTGGCCGTGGTCGCCGCCTGCACCGTGACCGCCCCCGTGGCCGTGGACACGGCTGTTCCTGCGCTCGTACCACAGCGTCATCAGCGCCGTGACGACGAGCACCGCCCCGGACGCCAGCAGCAGCGGTTGCAGGCCCGCCTTGACGTAGCGGAGGTAGAGGCCGGTGAGGCCCGCGTGCAGCAGGGCCGCGCCGACCAGGAACATCACGGCCGCCTGTGCCTGACGGTTCACAGCAGCACCGCCCCGGTCAGTACGGCCACCAGCACGGCCAGGGCGAAGGTGGCGGGGGCGAAGCGCAGGGCGAAGCCGCGGCCGAAGGTACCCGCCTGCATGGCGAACAGCTTCAGGTCGATCATCGGGCCGACGACCAGGAACGCCAGCTTGGCCGTCAGCGAGAACTGCGTCAGCGAGGCCGCCACGAACGCGTCCGCCTCCGAGCAGATCGACAGCAGTACGGCCAGGACCGCCAGCGCCAGCACCGCGACCACCGGGTTGCCGGCCGCCGTGCGCAGCCAGCTCGCCGGGGCGACCGCCTTCAGCGTGGCGGCGGCCATCGCGCCCACGACCAGGAAGCCGCCGGCGTGCATCACGTCGTGCCGTACCGAGCCCCAGAAGGCGGCGCCCCGGCCCCGGCCCTCGTAGGAGGCGCGGGCGGGCGGGCGCAGCCAGTCGGTGCGGCCGAGGCGCTGCCACAGCCAGCCCATCGCACAGGCCACCAGCAGACTGGCGGCGAAACGGCCGAGCACCATCTCCGGGTCGCGCGGGAAGGCGACGGCCGTGGCCGTCAGCACGATCGGGTTGATCGCGGGGGCCGAGAGCAGGAACGCCAGCGCCGCCGCCGGGGTGACGCCCCGTCGCACCAGGGCGCCGGCCACCGGCACCGACGCGCACTCGCAGCCGGGGAGTATCGCGCCCGCCATCCCGGCGACCGGGACGGCGAGAGCGGGGCGCTTGGGCAGTGCGCGGGCGAAGAACGACGGCGGGACGAACACCGCGATGGCCGCCGACAGCAGTACGCCGAGCACCAGGAAGGGCAGGGCCTGGACCACCACGGCGACGAACACCGTCATCCAGCTCTGCATCACCGGCGCGGACAGCGCCTCGCGGAGAGGACCCTGGGCCACGACCACGACGAGCAGCAGCAGGGTCAGGGCGACGGGCGAGGTGAGGTGCCAGCCGTCCCGGGTGGTTCCTTCGAGGGGGTCGCCGGGCTCCCTGCGGTCGTCGCGGGGATCCGCTCCGGGCGGGGCGGGTTCGGTGATGGCCACGGGTGCGGTACCTCCGGCGGGCTGGGCGAGTTCGACTCCCTCCCCTCCTGTACGGGAGTGCGGGCGGGACCGTTCAGTGGGGCCCGCGCGCGGGGGCCGTGGGACTTGGCGTCCGTCGGGCGACCAGCGGGCGGTTTCTGGAACCACCCGTCCCGGTGAGGCAGTCTGTTCCCTCGTGGGGAGCGTTCCGTATCAGGGTGGTGCGCCGGGTGACGCGGGCGCGCACATGATGGTGTGCGGCGACGACGGGCTCGCGCACCGGTTGGCCGCCGAACTGCGCGGTGTGTACGGCGAGCATGTCACGCTGGTCGTACCGCCGTCCGAGCGCGCGGTACGCCCACCGGTGGTCGGCCGCGCCAGGCCGGCGTCCGCTCTGCTGGACCGGGTGGACCGGGTGGTGAGCGCGGCGGTGAGCCGGGCCGGCGGAAACGGTGGGCAACCCGCCGGTGCCGACCGGCTGCTGGAGGCCCCCGAACTGACCGAGGCGGTGCTCGCCGACGCGGGGGTGGAACGGGCCACGGCTCTGGCCCTGGTGTACGACGACGACGAGACCAACATCCGCGCCGCCCTCACCGCCCGCCGGCTCAACCCGCGGCTGCGGCTCGTCCTGCGCCTGTACAACCGGAGGCTGGGCCAGCACATCGAGGAACTGCTCGACCAGGCGGCCGCGTTGGCCACGGGGGACGGCGACACCGCGCAGGGCGGCGACGCCTCCACGACCGTGCTGTCCGACGCCGACACGGCCGCGCCCGCCCTGGCCGCCAGCGCCGTCGCCGGCACCAGCAAGGTCGTCCAGACCGACGGGCTGCTGCTACGCGCGGTGGAACGGCCGCCGCCCGGGCCGGGGCAGGTCGCCGACTCCGGGTTGTGCACACTGGCGCTGCTTTCGGCGACGAGCAGCGATCCGGCGGGCGCGGACGGGTCCGAGGACAGCGGGGAACAGCGGCCCCGGCTGCTGCCGGACGAGGCGATGGTACGGACGGCCACCGGGCGTGGCACGGTGGTGCTGGAGCAGGTGGCGTACGCCGCCGGTCCTCCGTTGCCGGCCGGGCGCGGGGCCCGGCGCGGGGCTGGGCGCAGTGTCGGGGTCGTACCGCCACTGGCGTCGTTGTTCTCGCGGCGGCTGCGGTGGTCGCTGGCGGGCCTTGTGGGGTGCGTGTTCGCGCTCGCGGTGGCGTTGTGGCTGGTGACCGGGGTGCATCCGCTGGGCGCGCTGTATCTGACGCTGCTGGACCTGTTCGCCATCGACGATCCCGCGCTCGGGAAGTCGCTCGGACGGCAGGTGCTGCAACTCCTGTCCGGGCTGGTGGGGTTGCTGTTGCTCCCGGTGCTGCTGGCGGCGGTGCTGGAGGCGCTGGGGACGTTCAGGACGGCGTCCGCGCTGCGCAAGCCGCCGCGGGGACTGGGCGGGCATGTGGTGCTGCTGGGGCTGGGCAAGATCGGCACACGCGTGCTGACTCGGCTGCGGGAGCTGCACATCCCGGTGGTGTGCGTCGAGTCGGACCCCGAGGCGCGCGGGCTCGCGACGGCGCGGCGGCTGCGGGTGCCGGTGGTGCTCGGTGACGTCACACAGGAAGGGGTGCTGGAGGCCGCGAAGATCCACCGGGCGCATGCGCTGCTCTCGGTGACCAGCGCGGACACGACGAACCTGGAGGCCGTGCTGTACGCGCGGTCCGTGCGGCCCGATCTGCGGGTGGTGCTGCGGCTGTACGACGACGACTTCGCGACCGCGGTGTACCGCACCCTGCGCGCGGCACATCCGCAGGCGCTGACGCGGAGCCGGAGTGTGTCGCACCTGGCGGCGCCCGCGTTCGCCGGGGCGATGTTCGGGCGGCAGATCCTGGGGGCGATTCCGGTGGAGCGGCGGGTGCTGCTGTTCGCGTCCATGGACGTGGGCGGGCATCCGCAGCTGGAGGGACGGACGGTGGCGGAGGCGTTCCGGGCGGGGTACTGGCGGGTGCTGGCGCTGGACACGGGGGTGGCGGGCTCGCAGGAGCGGCGGGAGCCGGCAGCGGGGGACGCCTCCGAGGAGACGGGGCGCGGGGGACGAACGGGGTCGGAGCTGGTGTGGAACCTGCCCGAGACGTATGTCCTGCGGGGCGAGGACCGGGTGGTGCTCGCGGCGACGCGGCGGGGGCTGGCGGAGCTGCTGGGGCGGAGGGCGCGGGAGCGGGCGGGGGGGTAGGCGCGGGGGCGGGGGGTAGGCGCGGGGTGCGGGGCGCGGGCATGAGTGCGCCCCCTCTGCCCTGCGTCGCAGAGGGGGCCCATCCGGTTTGGTGCTCGGTTCAGGCGTTCGCCCTCTTGTTGCCCAGGTGACACGGGCAGGTGCAGCGAGGCACAAGCACGATGCCCGGTGCGCCCGGGAGCGGGATGTCGGCGGTTCGGCGGCAGTCCCGGTGCATGCCCTTGTACTCGGGACGCTGCGCGACTCCGCATTCTGCGGACATGGTCGACGTGTCCGCCGTGGTCGAGCCGGTCACAGTTCCCCCCGACTGCGCCGGTTGGTTTCCCTTACCCTGGCATGCAGCCGGATGGCGTTACCGACGCAGTGAGGGCAGGAACAGGGGGGAAGTGCCGAACTAACCTCCGGCACCTCAAGGGGTTTTACCGTGCGCTTTTCGCGCACCACGGTGCGCGCGCCGGTTTCCGGGTTGATCCGGTACACGGCAATGGTCATGGTCACTGGACGGCCTCCCACGGGTCGACGTGGGCGCCTGTGCGGGCAGTTCGCAGCATGACGTCCAGTTGGGCGACGTAGGGCCGGACCAGGGCGCCCCGATGCTCCGCGGGGTCATGCACGCCGCACGGGCCGGACGGCTGGGCGGGGGGCCTGGGGCGCAGGCTGCGCGCCACGACCAGCCTTGCTCCCCATACGTGCGGGGAGGGCGCCACACGGGCCGTCTGTGACACCTGCGGGCCGGCATCGGTGCGGGCACGCCTGCCGGGGGTACGTCGCCCGAGCAGGACCACTCCGACCCATTCGAGAGCAGTGCGGATAAGTTCTGTCACGTCATCGCTCCTTGGAAGCGGTGGCCACGCCCCCGGGCCGTTCCAGCGGTCGCGGGGGTCCTTGCGCCTGACCACGCTTCCGCACTGCCGATTCGCTGCCTAGCGGCCCCATGTAGGCCCGTGGTAGGCCAGACTTGAGGCATGCGCGGTGAGACAGCGGCCCACGTGATCCGGCGCCTGCGACAGGCCATGGGTTGGAGTCAGGCACGGCTAGCGGCAGAGGCATGCCGGGCAGCCGGGTTACCGCACGACTCACTGACACGGCAGGACATTTACCGGTACGAGAAAGGAAAGCGCACGCCGCGTGAATGGCTGCCATTCCTTGCCACCGCATTGGACGTGGCTGCCAGTGAGCTTGGACAGGCAGTCGCGAGTGGTACCGAGGGCGCCGCTCCTGTAACGGTTGCCGACTTCCTTCCGGATGCCGACCAATTGACGCCGCCGAAAGTCAGACAGGGGCGCCGAATTGGTGCTGGTGACGTTTCCGACCTAGCCGGCCGCGTGCATGGATTGCGCCTCGCGGATGACTTTCTAGCGGGTGGCGACCTAATCGGACCAGCGCTTAGGGAGTTACGTTCCGTGGTGAAGTTATACCGCGAGGGAAGCCACACGGAGGAAGTCGGGCGTGCATTACTCTCCCAGATTGGCGAGTTGGCCCAGATTGCCGGTTGGATCGCCTCTGACGCTGGGCGCCACGAGGAAGCGGAGCGCATTTACAAACTGGGCATGAGCGCTGCCTGGCAAGCGGAAGACAGGACGCTAGTCGGCAACCTCGCCGGATCGCTCGCGTACCAATACAGCAACACGGGACGAGAGACGGAAGGGTTGACGCTTGCTCGGGCAGCGCTCGACCAGACAGGCGAGGATGCGCCTGCAAAAGCGCGGGCGCTGTATCTCGACCGCGTGGCCTGGGCGCACACGAAAGCCGGTGAGCCACAACCGGCAATGCGTTCCCTGGGCGAGGCGTCCGAAGCGTGGGAGGCTAACAGCGTAGAACGCGAGTCGCCCCAATACCTGTATTGGGTAGAGGCAGGCGAATTGCAGGTGATGGAATCTCGCGTCTATACGGAGCTGAAACGCCCTCTGCGCGCCGTTCCGTTGCTGCGGGAAGTGCTCGCACGATATGACGCCACGCACACGCGGGAACTGGCATTGTACCTGTCTTGGCTTGCCATTGCGTTGGCGGACGCCGACGAGCCGGAGGAAGCGGCAGCAACGGCCCAGCGCGTCATCGCACTTTCTGCGGACATTGCAAGCGAGCGCACGGCCGAACGCGTCAAAGTGGTCTTGCACCGATTGGAAGATTTCTCGGACGTGCCGGAAGTGCGGGAAGTGCTGGACGACGCTGCCCAAGAAACACAAAAAGGCCAAAGGTGCACGGCCTGAACCACGGGCGGGGGCTTTGCCCCCGCCCCGCTCCACCCGGGGGCAGCCGTCCGTTCAGTTCGGCAAGTGGCGCTTTGCGAAGTCGAGTTCGAGGCGGACTTGTTTGATGCGTTCGTCGACGACCAGGGAGCCGTGGCCGGCGTCGTAGCGGTAGACCTCGTGGAGGGCGCCGCGGGCTTCGAGGCGTTTGACGTAGTTCTCGATCTGGCGGATGGGGCAGCGGGGGTCGTTGACGCCCGCGGAGATGTAGACGGGGGCCTTGACCTGGTCGACATAGGTCAGGGGTGAGGATGCCTCGAAGCGTTCGGGGACCTCTTCCGGGGTGCCGCCGAGCAGGGTGCGGTCCATGGCCTTCAGGGCTTCCATCTCGTCGTGGTACGCCGTGACGTAGTCGGCGACAGGGACCGCCGCGATGCCCAGGGTCCAGGCGTCCGGCTGGACGCCGAGGCCGAGCAGGGTGAGGTAGCCGCCCCAGGAACCGCCGGTGAGGATCAGGCGGTCGGGGTCGGCGAGGCCGGAGGCGACCGCCCACTCGCGGACCGCCGCGACGTCCTCCAGCTCGATCAGGCCCACCCGGTGCTTGAGCGCGTCCGTCCACTCCCGGCCGTAGCCCGTGGAGCCGCGGTAGTTGACGCGGACCACCGCGTAGCCGTGGTCGACCCAGGCGGCCGGGCCGGCGGCGAAGGAGTCGCTGTCGTGCCAGGTGGGGCCACCGTGGAGGTCGAAGACCGTGGGGAGGGGCCCCACCGCGTCATGGGGTTTCTGGATCAGGGCGTGGATGCGGCCGCCGGGGCCGTCCACCCATACGTCCTCCATCGGGACCGACGCGGGTGAGCGCATGCCGGGCGGGTCCAGGACCACCCCGCCGATCGTCGAGCGGACCACGGGCGGCTCGGCCGCCGAGGACCACAGGTACTCCACGCTGCCGTCCGGGCGGGCCGTCGCACCGGAGACGGTGCCGGGCAGGGTCGGGATCTTCGCCAGTTCGCGGCTCGCCAGGTCGTAGCGGAACAGCTCGCTGCGGGCCTCGAAGCTGTGCGCCACGAGCAGGCCGGTCCCGTCCGGATACCACTCGGCGCTCACGTCGCCGGGCAGGTCCAGGGCCAGATCGGTCTCCTCCCCCGTCGCCACGTCCCACACGAGCGGCTCCCAGCGGCCGCGCCGCTGGTGGCCGACAAGCAGCCGCGCGTCGCCCACGACCGGCGCGAAGCCCAGCACCTCCAGGCCCAGCTCGACCGTGCCGCCCTTGGTGTCGTCCAGTTCCGCGACCGCCGTGCCGTCCGGGCGCAGGACCCGCAGCGCCGAGTGCATGGCGTCGCCGTGCTCGGTGTGCTCGACGGCGATCAGCGTGCCGTCGTGCGAGAGGTCGCCGACGCCCGCCGACTCCCGGTGGCGGTAGATCTCCACGGGGGCCCGGCCCGAGCCCAGGCGCGCGAGGTGGATCGTGGTGCCCTCCTCGTCGGTGGAGCGGCCCACCACCGCCGTACGCCCGTCCCGGCCGAGTGCCAGGCCCGCCGGGTACGAGGGGTCCAGCTCCGGCACGCCCGGCTCGTCGGGGCCGCCGTCGAACGGCTGGCGGCGCCAGACGCCGAACTCGTCGCCGTCCTTGTCGTCGAACCACCAGATCCACCGGCCGTCCGGGGAGAGCACGCCGTCCGTCGTGCCGTTGGGCCGGTCCGTCGCCTGGCGCTGCCGGCCCGTCCCCCGGTCCCAGGCGTACAGCTCGTACGTCCCCGTCGCGTTCGACACGAACAGGGCGCGGTCCGGCGCGTCCTCCGCCCAGTCGGGCAGGGACACCCGGGGCGCCCGGAAGCGCTTCTCCCAGTCCGGCATCTGCTCGATCGGCCCCCGCTGGTCCCGCGAGGCGGACCCGTTGCTCTCAGTCATGGCCCCATAGTGCCTGGCCGGGCCGACAATGTGGCGCCACGTTCCCCAGCCTGTGGACAACTTCGACCCCGCGACCGGGTGCGCCCGGCGGCACCGTACCGTTGAAGGCGTGTACCGGTTCCTGCTGACGCCCCGGTGGTGGGGCATCAACGTCTTCGTGCTGCTGGCCATCCCCTTCTGCGTCTTCATGGGCTCCTGGCAGCTGAGCCGGTTCGAGGCGCGGGTGCAGGACCACCGGGCCGCGACCGCGCAGGCCGCCTCGGACCGCGAGGAGACGGCGCGCCCCCTGGAGCGGTTGCTGCCCGTCGACAAGCGGACCTCGGGAATGCAGGTCACCGCCGGCGGCCGGTACGGCAAGCAGTTGCTGGTCCCGGGCCGCGAGCTGGACGGCAGGCGCGGGTACTACGTGCTGACGCTGCTGCGCACCGGCTCCGGCAAGGCGCTGCCGGTCGTACGGGGCTGGCTGCCGGGCTCCGCCGACTCGGCGAAGGCCCCCGCGCCGCCCACGGGCGAGATCACGGTCACCGGGGCGCTGCAGGCGTCCGAGACGCCGGGCGACAACGGGGTGAGCGCGGCGGGCGGACTGCCGTCCGGGCAGACCGCGGCGATCAGCGCGGCGTCACTGGTGAACCTCGTGCCCTATGACGTCTACGACGCGTGGATCACGCTCGACAGGGCCGACGCGGGGATGAGGGCGGTGCCGCCGAAGGCGCCGGACAACACCGGGCTGGACCTGAAGGCCTTCCAGAACCTCGGCTACACCGGCGAGTGGTTCGTCTTCGCCGGCTTCGTGGTCTTCATGTGGTTCCGGCTGGTACGGCGCGAGGTGGAGGCCGTACGGGACGCGGAGCTGGGGCTGGTGCCGGAGGGCACCGCCGAGACCAGGCCGGCCACCGGCGCCCCGTCCGGCGTCTGAGCGACGTCTGAGCGACGTCCGACCGGCTGCCCGGCCGGCGTCCGGCCGGCGCCTACGAGGCCGTATGCCCCGCCTACGAGGCCGTACGTTCCGCTACGACGCAGCCAGCACCCCTGTGCGGTAGATCGTGCCCGCGCAGGCGTTCGTCACCGTGGCCGAGACCGTGGGAGAACCCGCCTCCGCCGTGTGGGAGACCACCACGCTGCCGTCGGCCGTGCCGCCGTCCGCCCGCATCAGCTGGGTGGAGGTGCCGGCGTCCGTGCCCGTCGTCGCGCCGCCGGTCGCGCTCGCGCCCTGGGTGGGGGACGGGCCGGGCGAGGGCCCGCCGGTCTCGGTGCCTCCGGTGCTGCTGCCGCCGCTGCCGCTGCTGGTGGGGCAGGTCCCGGAGGGCACCCAGGCGAACTTCACCTCGTAGGCCGAAGCCGGCGGCAGGACCAGTCCGGAGACCTCGGTGGAGGGGTCGGGCAGTCCGGCCGCGGCGTCGCCGGAGGTGTGCCGCACCACGCTGATCCTGGTGGCGTCGGCCGCGCCCTGCGCGAGCGGGGTCACCGTGCCGGGGCCGCCGACCGTACAGCTGGTGGTGGAGATGTTCGCGATGTGGAAGGTGCCGTAGACGACACCGGTGGAGTCGGGGGCGTCGACCGTCGCGGTGGCGGAGCCGAGCTGGGCGGCCGTGCACACCGGGGTGCCGGTACCGGTGGTGGCCGAGGGGTTGTCCGGCCCCCCGGCCGACCCGCCGCCGGAGCCGGTGGCGGGGCCGCCCCTCCGGCCGTCCTTCTTGCCGCCCGTGCCCTTGTCCGGGGCCTTGTCGGACGGGCCGCCGGTGCTGTTCGTCCCGCCGTCGGGGCCCTTGATCCGGCCCGTGCCGCCCTGGGCCTGGGAGGCCTGGCCGGCGATGGCGGGGTTGGCGTCGGAGCCGGTGGAGTCGGAGACGTGCACGAGGGCCGGGACGGCGGTGCCGATGAACAGGGCGGCGGCGGCCATGCCGACCGCGGCCTGCCGCTTGCGGGCCCGCCGGGCCGGGACCGCGCGCCGCAGGTGGTCCAGCGTGCCGTCACGCGGCTCGACGTCCTGGACCGCCTGGTGCAGCATCCTGCGCAGGGCCAGCTCGTCCGAGTCGAACCCCTCGGGGCCCAGTTCGTCGGGGCTGTGGTTCACGGTTCCGTTCCCAGCGTGCGATTGCGTGTGCTCTTGCTCGTGTGGCCGCGTCGGCTCGTGCCACGCGTAGGGCTCGTGCCGCTCGTGCGAGTCGCGGCCCTCTTCGTTCTCCCTCACGCCCGCGCCTCCATCGCGATCCGGAGCGCCGCGATGCCGCGGGAGCCGTAGGCCTTGACCGAGCCGAGCGATATCCCGAGGGTTTCGGCGACCTGGGCCTCGGTCATGTCCGCGAAGTAGCGCAGCACCAGCACCTCGCGCTGGCGACGCTGCAGGCCCTTCATCGCCTTGATCAGCGAGTCGCGCTCCAGCTGGTCGTAGGCGCCCTCCTCGGCGCTCGCCATGTCCGGCATCGGCTTGGACAGCAGCTTCAGGCCGAGGATGCGGCGGCGCAGCGCCGAACGCGAGAGGTTGACGACCGTCTGACGCAGATAGGCGAGTGTCTTCTCCGGGTCGCGGACCCGCCTGCGGGCCGAGTGGACGCGGATGAACGCCTCCTGGACCACGTCCTCGCAGGAGGCGGTGTCGTCGAGGAGGAGCGCGGCCAGGCCCAGCAGCGAGCGGTAGTGGGCGCGGTAGGTCTCGGTGAGGTGGTCGACGGTGGTGCCGGCCGCCGCGGCCTCCTCGGCGCCGTCACGCTGGTTCGGGATGCGGGCGGGCCGCGCTGCGGGCATGGGCGCGATCACCGGCATGCCGCCGGGCACGCGCGGCCGGAGCGCCGCGCGGGGCCGGCCGAGGGCCGTGCCGCGGGTCGCCGCTGGGGATACCCCCCGCTCGAAGAGCCTGGGGGAGAAGTCGAGAACCTCTGCCACGCCAGTTGGACACGTCTGCCCCCGCCGGGGTTGTACGCGTCGGGCATCACTTTTGCGCCGAGTGCCGGGACCGACAACGTTCTCACGGCAGGCGGCGCAACGGACGGTGCCTCATATGCCCACATGCGTCCCGCTCTTCCCCTATGTCCTGAAATAAGCAGGACGTCCCCACGCCCCGCAGCGTCCCCACGCCCCCGAAAGGCGACCGCAAAGACGCTCCCCGCCCTTCACGCGGTTGCGAAGGGCGGGGAGGAGAATCTTCCGACGCCGAGGCAGCACGGATCAAGTGGTACGGACCATTGACCCGACCACTCTTTCTTACATGGATCCTACAAACGAATCCGGCCGCGGCCGCGGGATTTCCCGCGGTAACCCGGTTCTGCGACAGGAGTCACGGTGACTCGGCGGCCACCAACTCGGCGATCTGCGCCGTGTTCAGCGCGGCGCCCTTGCGCAGGTTGTCGCCGCAGACGAAGAGTTCGAGCGCCGTGGGGTCGTCCAGCGCCCGGCGCACCCTGCCGACCCATGTCGGGTCCGTGCCCACCACGTCGGCGGGGGTGGGGAACTCTCCCGCGGCCGGGTCGTCGCACAGCACCACACCGGGGGCGGTGGCGAGGATCTCCCGGGCCTTGTCGACGGTGACCTCGCCCTCGAAGCGGGCGTGCACGGTCAGGGAGTGCACGGTGATCACGGGGACACGCACACAGGTGACGGCGACCGGCAGCTGGGGCAGGCCGAGGATCTTGCGGGACTCGGCCCGGACCTTCATCTCCTCCGACGACCAGCCGTCGTCGCACAGCGACCCGGCCCAGGGCACGACGTTCAGCGCGACCGGCTCCGGGAAGGGCCCGGTGTCCTCCCCGACGGCCCGCCGTACGTCACCGGGGCAGGTGCCCAGCTCCGAACCGGCGACCAGGGACAGCTGCCGGCGCAGCGCCTGAACGCCCGCGCGCCCGGCCCCGCTCACCGCCTGGTACGAGGAGACGACCAGCTCACGCAGCCCGAACTCGGCGTGCAGCGCGCCCACCGCCACGATCATGGACAGCGTGGTGCAGTTGGGGCTGGAGATGATCCCGCGCGGGCGTCGCCGCACCGCGTACGGATTGACCTCCGGCACCACCAGCGGCACATCGGCATCCCGGCGGAACGCGCCGGAGTTGTCGACCACCACCGCGCCCTTGGCCGCCGCGACCGGCGCCCATCGCGCGGCGACCTCGTCGGGGACGTCGAACAGGGCGATGTCCACCCCGTCGAACGCCTCCTCGCCGAGCGCCACCACCTCGACCTCCTCGCCGCGCACGGCCAGCTTGCGGCCGGCCGAGCGCGGTGAGGCGACCAGGCGGATCTCGCCCCAGACGTCCGCGCGCTGGGACAGGATCCGGAGCAGGACCGTGCCGACGGCTCCGGTCGCTCCCACGACCGCGAGCGTCGGTCGGACGGTCATCGTCGTACGCCTCCGTGCAAGGGGGCGGGGGTCGCCCGCCGCCGGGGGACGGTCATCGTCCGGTGCCGCCGTAGACGACGGCCTCGTCGCTGTCGGAGTCGAGTCCGAAGGCGGTGTGCACGGCGCGCACGGCCTCCGGCACGTCGTCCTTGCGGGTGACGACCGAGATACGGATCTCGGAGGTCGAGATCAGCTCGATGTTCACACCCGCGTCGGACAGCGCGGTGAAGAAGTCCGCGGTGACGCCCGGGTTGGTCTTCATGCCCGCGCCGACCAGCGAGATCTTGCCGATCTGGTCGTCGTAGCGCAGGGAGTCGAAGCCGATGCCGGCCCGGTTCTTCTCCAGCGCGTCGATGGCCTTGCGGCCCTCGGTCATCGGCAGCGTGAAGGAGATGTCCGTCAGGCCGGTGGAGGCGGCGGACACGTTCTGCACGACCATGTCGATGTTGATCTCGGCATCGGCGATCGTACGGAAGATGGACGCGGCCTCGCCCGGCTTGTCGGGCACGCCGACGACCGTGATCTTGGCCTCGGAGGTGTCGTGCGCGACACCGGAGATGATGGCCTGCTCCACCTGCTTGTCCCCTTGCTCGATCGGCTCGCTGCTGACCCACGTGCCCTGCAGCCCACTGAAGGAGGAGCGGACGTGGATCGGGATGTTGTACCGGCGGGCGTACTCCACGCAACGGTGGAGCAGCACCTTGGAGCCGGACGCGGCCAGCTCCAGCATGTCCTCGAAGGAGATCCAGTCGATCTTCCGGGCCTTCTTCACCACGCGCGGGTCGGCGGTGAACACGCCGTCGACGTCGGTGTAGATCTCGCAGACCTCGGCGTCGAGAGCGGCGGCGAGCGCCACGGCGGTGGTGTCGGAGCCACCGCGGCCGAGCGTGGTGATGTCCTTCTTGTCCTGGCTGACGCCCTGGAAGCCGGCGACGATGGCGATGTTGCCCTCGTCCAGCGCGGTCCGGATGCGGCCCGGTGTGACATCGATGATCCGGGCTTTGTTGTGGACCGAGTCGGTGATGACACCTGCCTGGCTGCCGGTGAACGACTGGGCCTTGTGACCCAGGTTCTTGATCGCCATGGCCAGCAGTGCCATGGAGATCCGTTCTCCGGCGGTCAGCAGCATGTCGAGCTCGCGTCCGGCAGGCATCGGCGAAACCTGCTCGGCGAGATCGATCAGCTCGTCCGTCGTGTCGCCCATCGCGGAAACGACCACGACAACATCGTTGCCGTTCTTCTTCGCTTCCACGATCCGCTTGGCGACGCGCTTGATGCCCTCGGCATCGGCTACGGAGGAGCCTCCGTACTTCTGCACGACAAGGCCCACGTGCGCTCCTCGCTCAGTCCGTGTTTCTCCCGCACATACGCAGTTGCAGTGCGGTCGGCTCAGTCTAACGAGCGTCCGAATTTCCCCTCCGCGATGCCGCATCGTGAGATGTCCGGCGCCCGTTTCTCAGGACGGCTCATGCCCACGCCACGGGACGGCACTCGGAAAGTGCGCGGGGTCACACGAACGGCGGGCGGCACCTCACTTGGCGCCGCGCAGGCCCAGGGGGGCGGCGATCTCCTGCGCCATCACCTTGCCGGCCTCGAACTCCAGGGTCTCGTCGCCCATGCCCTGGTCGGTGTCCAGGCCGTCCAGCTCCTCCAGGGGCTGGTTCAGACGGACGTGGGCGACCAGCGACTGCAACGCCCGCAGCGTCGCGGACGCCGTCGAGCCCCAGTTGGAGAAGTAGGAGAACTGCCACCACCACAGGGCCTCGGTGGTGCGGCCCGCGCGGTAGTGGGCCATGCCGTGGCGCAGGTCGGCCACGACGTCCGCGAGGTCGTCGGAGATCCGGGCCGGGACGGGGGCCCGGCGCGGCTCGTAGGGGTCGAAGACCTCGGAGTAGACGTCGATCGGCTCCAGCAGACGGGCGAGGTTCTCGCGGAGCAGGTCCACGTCCGGCTCGGGGCCGGAGTCGGGCTCGTAGCGCTCGTCGGGCACGATGTCCTCGTGCGCGCCGAGCCGGCCGCCGGCCAGCAGCAGCTGGGAGACCTCCAGGAGGAGGTAGGGCACGGCCGATTCCGGCTCGTCGCCCCTGGCGATCTCGGCGACCGCGACGAGGAAGCTCTCGACCTGATCGGCGATCTGGACCGCGAAGTCGTCCGGGTTCTGGCTGGTCGCGTGCAGCGTGGCGTCAGACATCTAGGAGTCGTCTCCCCTCGAAGGCGCGGCCGAGGGTGACCTCGTCCGCGTATTCCAGGTCGCCACCCACCGGGAGGCCGCTGGCCAGGCGGGTGACCTTCAGGCCCATGGGCTTGATCATGCGGGCGAGGTACGTCGCCGTCGCCTCGCCTTCGAGATTCGGGTCCGTGGCCAGGATCAGCTCGGTGACCGTGCCGTCCGCGAGGCGGGCGAGCAGCTCCCGGATCCGCAGGTCGTCGGGGCCCACGCCCTCGATCGGGCTGATCGCACCGCCCAGGACGTGGTAGCGGCCGCGGAACTCACGGGTGCGCTCGATGGCGACGACGTCCTTCGGCTCCTCGACCACGCAGATGACGGCCGGGTCGCGGCGGGTGTCGCGGCAGATGCCGCACAGCTCCTCCTGTGCGACGTTGCCACAGGTCGCGCAGAAGCGGACCTTCGCCTTCACCTCGAGCAGGGCCTGGGCGAGCCGCCGTACGTCCGCCGGTTCCGCCTGGAGGATGTGGAAGGCGATCCGCTGGGCGCTCTTGGGACCGACGCCGGGCAGCCGTCCCAGCTCGTCGATGAGGTCCTGGACCACGCCTTCGTACAACGGACTGCCGTCCTTCCTGACGGTTTTCTTCGGTACGTACGGTAGTTGCCCGGCACCCGCCTTAGAAAGGCAGCCCCGGGATGCCGCTGCCGCCGCCCAGACCCTGGGCGAGCGGGCCGAGCTTCTGCTGCTGGAGGCTCTGGGCGTTCTCGTTGGCGGCCTGGACGGCCGCGACGACCAGGTCGGCGAGGGTCTCGGTGTCCTCCGGGTCGACCGCCTTCGGGTCGATCTTCAGCGCGCGCAGCTCGCCGGCGCCGGTGACGGTGGCCCGCACCAGACCGCCGCCCGCCTGCCCCTCGACCTCGGTCCGCGCCAGTTCCTCCTGGGCCTGCTGCAGGTCCTGCTGCATCTTCTGGGCCTGCTGGAGCAGCTGCTGCATGTTGGGCTGGCCACCACCGGGAATCACGATCAGCTCCTGCTTTCGTACGGCTGTCCGGGCGGGGATCGACCGATCGTTCCCCGTTGGCACGAGCCTACGTGGTCCAGGCAGACAGCGCCCCGCCACTCTTTCGAGTGAGTCTCGGGTGAGTCCTATACCTGATCAAGGCCCTCTTCCGGGCGGAAAAGAGGTGCTTGATGCCTCTTCGCCACCCATTGGGGGGTAGGAAGGGGTCCGGCGCGGCGGCCAGGGTCCTGGCGACGGGGCCCCAGGGCCGTACCAGCGCCTGCCAGCGTCACGCACCGTGATCAGTAGGGAGTGCCGGGTGGGTCAGCCGGAGATGCAGCCCGAGCGTCCGCCTCAGGACGGGCGGGGCGACGGGGCGGCCGGGCTGCGGCCGGGCGATCTGACCGGGCGGCCCTTCCCGCTCGGCGACTGGGGCGAGCCGGCCCAGCGGCTGGACGAGCTGTACCGGTGGGTGGAGCGGGGGGCTCTGCAGACGGCGGCCTGGTACCTCGCGGAGCGGGTGTGGAAGCGGCGGGGGGCGCGGGTGCTGCGGTGCGGGGCCGCGGCCGGGGCGGTGGCCGGGGCGGCGCTGCCCCTGCTGGATCTGACCGGCGTGGTCGGCGGGGTGGCGCCGTGGGGGTATCTGGCGCTGCTGCTGTCCGTGGCGTGCGTCGGGACCGACCGGTACTTCGGGGTGACCTCGGGGTGGATAAGGGACACGGCGACCGCGCAGGCGGTGCAGCGGCGGCTGCAGGCGCTGCAGTTCGACTGGGCGACCGAGTGCGTGCGGGAGGTCCTGGGACCGGCGGAGGGGACGGCCAGTGAGGCCACCGAGCGGTGCCTGGCGGTGCTGCGGCGGTTCTCGGAGGACGTGACCGAGCTGGTGCGCACCGAGACGGCGGACTGGATGGTGGAGTTCCGGATCGGCTCGGCGCCGATGGGGATCCAGTCGGCGGTACCGGGCAGCGGGCGGCCGGAGGTGGGCGGCGGCCACGGCCGGCCGGCCCTGCCACCGGGCACCGCCCGTCCGAACATGCCCCGGCAGCGGCCGCCGGAGCCGCGGTGACACCGAGTTCCGGAGCCGCCGGTGACACCGAGGGCCGGAGCCACGGCGACAGCCGAGAGCCGGAACCACGGCAACGGCCGAGGACCGGAACCACGGCAACGGCCGAGGACCGGAGCCCGGGGGCCCGGGGGTCCCACGCGCGGAGCTTCGGGCACCGTTCCTGCCTGGTGCGTCACTGCCTGGTGTAGGTCAGCTTCTCCCCGTTGCCCGTGTTCACCCGCTGCAGGGTGCCGTCCGGCAGCAGGGTGACCTCCGTGGCCGCGCCCGGGTTGCAGGCCGAACCCGACCCGCTGGTGACGGTGGAGGGGCCGATCTCCAGCGGCCCGCTCGCGCCCGGCTGCTGGGTGAGCCGGGCCTCGAACACGCAGTGGTAGCTGCCGCCGCCGTCGGTGGGGCCGGCGGCGGCGAGCGTGAGCACGGTGTCACCCACCTCGCCCTGGGTGATGGTGAGTTGGCGGGTGTTCGGGCCGAAGGCGTTGTTGATCGTCGCCGTCCAGCTGCCGAGGTACGCGGCCGGGACCACCCCGCCGGTCGGGGAGGGCGAGTCCGGCTGCGAGGTCGCGGGGGACGGACCGGAGCCGCCGGAGTCGGGGGTGGTCGGCGTGACGGGGGCGCTCACGGTCGGCGAGGAGCCGGGCCCGCCGCCCTTGTCGTCACCGCCGCCGCCCTTCATCAGGGCGTACACCGAGCCGCCCGCGCCGAGCGCGACGACCACCGCCACCGCGACCAGCGCCGCAGTGGAGCGGCCTCGGCGCGGCTCCCGCCCGGGCAGGGCGCCCGGGCCGTACGGCGGGGTCGAACCGAACAGCGGCGGGCCGTGGGGCGCAGTAGTGCCCAGGCCGGCGTACGGGTGCTGCGCCGGCGAACCGGGCGGCCCGGACCAGCCGGCGGGCTGCTGCGGGTAACCGTGGACGGCTGGCTGGGGGTGCTGCTGGGGATAGCCGTAGGCGGGGTGCGCGGGCGCCGGCCCCGGCGCGGGTGTCTGCCCCGCCGCCATGGTGGGCAGATGGTTCACCGGGTTCTGCGCCCCACCGCCCGGCTGCCCCGGGGGCGTCGGGGTGGACGAGGCGCCGGACGAGCCCGGGGCGCCGGCATCCAAGGCGTCGGCGGCCGCGGCGTGCTCGGGCGAGGGCTGGGGCTGGGGCTGGGGCCGGGCAGCCGCGGCGGCAGCGGGGGCTGCGGGGACCGCCGCGGGAGGGTGCGCCGCGGCGGCGGGCAGGGCCCCCGGCCCGCCGGCGGCGGGGGGCTCCCCGTCCGCCCCGGAAACCGCCTTCACCCCCTTGGTCAGCTCCACGGCACCGGCGGCGGCCGCCTCCCCCGGCGCCTGCTCGCCCTGCGGCTGCTGCTGCGGCGGCTGCGGCTCCTCCGGGTTTTCAGCGTCCAGCAACTGCACCGCGTGCCGCCCGAGTTGGGCCACCAGGGCGCTCGGCAGCCACGGGTCGCGGAAGCGGCCGCCGGCCACCGTGTCCTCGGCTCCGGTGAGCTGGAGGATCCGGTCCAGGGTGGGCCGCGCCGCCGGGTCCTTCTTCAGGCAGGCGCGGACCAGGTCGGCGATGCCCTCGGGCAGCGCCTCCAGGTCGGGCTCCTCCTCGGCGATGCGGAACATCAGCGCGTGCACCCCGCTGTCGGCGCCGCCGAAGGGAAGCGCACCGGTGGCGGCGTAGGCGAGCACGGAGCCGAGGCAGAAGACGTCGCACGCGGGCGTGACCCGGTCGCCGCGCACCTGCTCGGGCGCCATGAACCCGGGCGAGCCGACCAGCGCGCCGGTCCGGGTGAGCCCACCGTCCGTGACGGTCTCCAGGGCCCGTGCGATGCCGAAGTCGATGACACGCGGCCCGTCGATCGTCACCAGCACGTTGGAGGGCTTGAGGTCGCGGTGGATGAGACCGGCGGCGTGGATGTCCTTGAGCGCACCCGCCAGCCCGGCCGCGAGGACGCGCACCGAGCGCTCGGGCAGCGGGCCGTGGTCGTGCCCGACGACCTGCTGCAGGCTGGGCCCGGCGACATAGCCGGTGGCGACCCAGGGCACGGCGGCCTCGGTGTCCGCGTCCAGCACGGGCGCCGTCCAGTGACCGCCGACCCGCCGCGCGGCCTGCACCTCCTGCCGGAACCGCGCCCGGAACTCCTCCTGCCGTGCCAGCTCCTGCCGCACCAGCTTGACGGCGACGGTCCGCCCCCGGTCCGACCGGGCCAGATAGACCTGCCCCATGCCTCCGGCCCCGAGCCGCGCCAGCAGCCGGTAGGCCCCGATCAGCTGCGGATCGCCGGGTCCCAGCTTCTCCATGGCGAAACCGCCTCCCCCCGATATCCCCCGATACGCCCCTGTGCAACAGACCGAGGATAGTGCGGGGGCCGGGGCGGGCGAGCGGCCCGGTGTCTACGGTTCCGTAACAGCCCGTGCCTGCGCCGAGGCCAGACCCGCGCCGCCCCCTCCGGTACGGCCGCCCCACCCGACCGCACCGCCCCACCTGACCACACGGCACCCCGCCCGGCCCCGACCATATGGCGCCCACCCCACCCCGACCCCACCCCGTCCGCCCCCCCCGCCCCGCCCCGCCCCGACGCACAGCACCCGTGGGCCGGGCGCCACACCTCCCACCCCGACCGCACAGCACCCGCCCCACTCCGCCGGCGCGGACAGGCCCGACAACCTGTCGCGGAATCCCGCCGACCGCAGACAGGACGCCCATGCCGCGTCCGTATCCCGGACACCTACGCTCGCTTGCATGACGCCTCTGACCCCTCAGCCGAATCCCGAGGCCGGTGCGGCCGTGAAGGCCGCCGACCGTGCGCACGTGTTCCACTCCTGGTCCGCGCAGGAGCTCATCGACCCACTGGCCGTGGCCGGCGCCGAAGGGTCGTACTTCTGGGACTACGACGGCAGGCGCTACCTGGACTTCACCAGCGGGCTCGTCTACACCAACATCGGCTACCAGCACCCCAAGGTCGTCGCCGCGATCCAGGAGCAGGCGGCGAGCATGACCACCTTCGCGCCCGCGTTCGCCGTCGAGGCACGGTCGGAGGCGGCCCGCCTGATCGCCGAGCGGACGCCGGGCAACCTGGACAAGATCTTCTTCACCAACGGCGGCGCGGACGCCGTGGAGCACGCGATCAGGATGGCGCGGCTGCACACCGGCCGGCCGAAGGTGCTCTCGGCGTACCGCTCCTACCACGGAGGCACGCAGCAGGCCGTCAACCTCACCGGCGACCCGCGCCGCTGGGCCTCCGACAACGGCTCGGCCGGTGTCGTGCACTTCTGGGCGCCCTTCCTCTACCGCTCCCGCTTCTACGCCGAGACCGAGGAGCAGGAGTGCGCGCGGGCGCTCGAGCACCTGGAGACGACCATCGCCTTCGAGGGACCGGCGACCATCGCCGCGATCGTCCTGGAGACCATTCCGGGAACGGCGGGGATCATGGTGCCGCCGCCCGGCTACCTCGCCGGGGTGCGCGAGCTGTGCGACAAGTACGGCATCGTCTTCGTGCTGGACGAGGTCATGGCCGGGTTCGGGCGGACCGGTGAGTGGTTCGCGGCGGACCTGTCCGGTGTCGTACCGGACCTGATGACTTTCGCCAAGGGCGTGAACTCCGGGTACGTGCCACTGGGCGGTGTCGCGATCTCCGCACCGATCGCGGAGACCTTCGGCAAGCGGGCCTACCCGGGCGGTCTGACCTACTCCGGGCACCCGCTGGCGTGCGCGGCGGCCGTCGCGACGATCAAGGTGATGGCCGAGGAGGGCGTCGTCGAGAACGCCCGGCGGCTCGGCTCCGAGGTCGTGGAGCCGGGGCTGCGCGAGCTGGCCGAGCGGCACCCGAGCGTCGGCGAGGTGCGCGGCGTCGGCATGTTCTGGGCGCTGGAGCTGGTCAGGAACCGCGAGACCCGCGAGCCGCTGGTGCCGTACAACGCGGCCGGGGAGGCGAACGCGCCGATGGCCGCCTTCGGCGCCGCAGCCAAGGCCCACGGCCTGTGGCCCTTCATCAACATGAACCGCACCCATGTCGTCCCGCCCTGCAACGCCACCGAGGCCGAGCTGAAGGAGGGCCTGGCGGCCCTGGACGCCGCACTGTCCGTGGCCGACGAGCACACCGAGTAGCCCGGCCGCCCCGGGATCGCCGGGCAACCCGCGGAACCCGAACGCGTAAGGTGGCGTGCTCGTAGACATAGACGAGTACGCACATCGGCGAGTACGCCACCGAACGCGTGAGGGAGACGCCCCGACCATGCCCGGCATCAGTGGCAACGGCGCCGTGACGCGCAGCACCCTGCGGCAGCAGATCGCGGACGCGCTTCGGGACGAGGTGCTGGCCGGGCGGCTGCAGCCGGGGCAGGAGTTCACGGTCAAGGAGATCGCCGAGCAGTACGGGGTGTCCGCCACCCCCGTGCGGGAGGCGCTGGTCGACCTGTCCGCGCAGGGCCTGCTGGAGGCCGACCAGCACCGCGGCTTCCGGGTGCACGAGTACTCGCCGGCCGACCTGCGCGAGATGATCGAGGCCCGCAGCCTGGTCACCGACGGCATGTTCCAGGTCCTCGTCGCGGGCGGGCACGGGGCGCTGCGCGAACCGCTGGATCCGCGGACGACCGCGACGCTCGCCGGGGTGCGCCGGCGCGGCGAGGAGGCCCAGCGCGCCGCCACCGCAGGTGACCTGACCGTGCTGATCGGCTACGACCTGCGCTTCTGGCGCGAGCTGGGCGCCCTGTTCGGCAACCCCTACCTCTCCGACTTCCTGCACCGGCTGCGGGTGCAGTCCTGGGTGTGCGCGGTGCAGCACCTGCGTCGGCTCGACGATCTGCGCGGCCTGCTCTGGTCCGGCCACACCGAACTCGTCGACGCCCTGGCCAGGCGCGACATCGCCGCCGCCCGCGCGATCGTCGCCGCGTACAACGCGCACTCCCTCGCCCTCGTCGAGCGGCTGGCCGCCGCATGAGCGGCACCGTCACCCGGGTCGTCGACCTGTCCGTGGTCATACCCGCCTACAACGAGGAACAGCGGCTCGGGCCGACCCTCGACGCCGTCACCGAGTACCTGAGCGACAACGAGAGCCGATTCGGCGAGTGGGAGGTCGTCGTCGCCGACGACGGCTCCACCGACGCCACCGGCGACCTCGTCACGGACCGCCGGGACCCGCGCGTCCGGCTCGTCGCCGGCGAGCGCAACCGCGGCAAGGGCCACGCACTGCGCCTGGGCGTCGCCGCCACCTGCGGCCGCCGCGTGCTGGTCACCGACGCCGACCTCGCCGCCCCGATCGAGGAGCTGGAGCAGCTCGACAAGGCCCTCAGCGAGGGCAACAGGGCCGCCATCGGCTCGCGTTCGGTGCCCGGCGCCACGATAGAGAGCCACCAGCACCGGGTGCGCGAACTGCTGGGCCGCGCAGGGAACCTGCTCATACGCCGCACGGCGGTGCCCGGCATCCGCGACACCCAGTGCGGCTTCAAGCTCTTCGAGGGCGACCGCGCCCGCGCGGCCTTCGCCGCCTCCCGGCTCAACGGCTGGGGCATCGACGTGGAGGTCCTCCAGCACTTCCGCCGTTCCGACTGGCCCGTCGCCGAGGTCCCGGTCCGCTGGTCCCACCAGTCCGGTTCCAAGGTCGGCCCGCTCGACTACGCCCGGGTCCTCGTCGAACTCGGCCGCCTCAAGGCCCGCTCCGTCCGCCCGGCCGACCTCCTCGCCACCGCCCTCTTCCTCCTCCTGGCGGTGGCTCTCTACTCCGGCCGCTTCTTCGATCCCGGCCACCGATACCTCCCGGACAGCCTCCAGGACCAGAACCAGTGGGAGTGGTTCTTCGCCGTCACGGCCGACAGCGTCGCCCACCTGCACAATCCCTTGTTCACCGACCTCCAGGGCTTCCCCGACGGCGTGAACCTCATGGCCAACACGGTCATGCTGGGCCTGTCCGTGCCCTTCGCCCCCGTCACGCTGGCCTTCGGCCCCGCGGTCGCGCTCAGCCTCTGCATGACGCTGGGCCTGGCCGCGACCGCCGCCGCCTGGTACTGGCTGATCGTCAAACGGGTCGCACGGCAGCGGGGGGCCGCCTGCGTCGGCGCCGCGCTGGCCGCCTTCGCCCCGCCGATGGTCAGCCACGCCAACGCGCACCCGAACTTCGTCATCCTCTTCATGATCCCGCTGATCGTCGACCGGGCGCTGCGCCTGTGCGAGGGCGCTCGGGTCCGCCGGGACGGAACCGTGCTCGGGCTGATGGCGACGTACCAGATCTTCCTCGGCGAGGAGCCGCTGCTGCTGGCTGCGATTGGCATGACCCTGTTCGCCACCGCCTACGCGCTGGTGCGCAGGGACGTGGCGAAGGCGGCCTGGCGTCCGCTGCTGAAGGGGCTGCTGATCGCCGGGGCGGTCTGCCTGCCGATCATCGCCTACCCCCTGTACTGGCAGTTCGCGGGCCCGCAGAGCTACCGGAGCGTCCTGCACGGCGACAACGCGGGCAACAGCCCGCTCGCCCTGCTCGCCTTCGCGGATCGCTCCCTGTTCGCGGGCGACGCGCAGCGGGCGAACGCCCTGTCCCTGAACCCCACCGAGCAGAACGCCTTCTACGGCTGGCCGCTGGTTCTGCTCTCCTTCGCGATCGCCGTACGGATGTGGCAGCGTGCCCCGGTCAGGGCGCTGACGGTGACGGCGGCCGGCGCGGCACTGCTCTCGCTGGGCCCGAAGTTCCGCATCCCGCTGACCGACACGGTCTACCCCGGCCCCTGGGCCCTGCTCGCGCACAGGCCGCTCTTCGAGTCGGTCATCGAGGGCCGGGTGGCGATGATCTGCGCGCCGGCGCTGGGCATGCTGCTCGCGATCGCTCTCGCCAGGCTGTCGGAAACCCGCAGTGTCGGCACCCTCTACTGCGGTCTGCTCGCCGTCGCTCTCGCGCTGCTGCCCATCGTCCCGGCGCCGCTGAAGGCGGTGGACCGGGTTCCGGTGCCGCCGTTCATCTCGGACGGCATGTGGAAGTCGTACGTCCGCGACGGCGAGTCGCTCGTTCCCGTGCCGCTGCCCGACCCCGGCGCGGCGGAGGCCCTGCACTGGCAGACGGCGGCCCACCTCGGCTTCAGGCTCCCCGGCGGCTACTACAACGGCCCCTACGGCCCGGACCACATCGGCATCTACGGCGCCTCCCCCCGCTTCACCTCCAACATGCTGCGGGACGTGTGCTACACGGGCGTCGTGCCGGTCATCGGCAGGAACTGGCGGGCCCAGGCCCGGCGGGACTTCGCCTACTGGCACGCGGGCGTCCTGGTGCTCGCCCCCCAGCAGAACGACGGTCACCTGCGCGAGGCGGTCACCAAGCTGGTGGGCCGTCCGGGGAAGTGGACCGGCGGGGTGTGGGTATGGGACCTGCACGAGGGGAGCTGAGCCGAGGACGCACCGGCTACTCTCTACACTCCGCCGACCGCCGAACGCACTCCGCCCGACCTACGCGAGGAGCCCTCTTTGGCCTGTGACCTGTGGCTGGTACCGCTCGTCGACGTGTTGTGCCACACCCCCGACAACCCGTTCGCCGAGGAACTCGCGCAGTACAACAAGGTGCTCGCCGAGAACGGGCTCCCACCGGTGCCGGTGTACCAGTACATGCCGGGTCTGTCGGGTGAGGTCGCGCCGGTGGCCGGCTTCGACTACGACGCGCTGCACTTCCTGCGCCGCGCCTACCTCCTCCAGGTCTGTGGCCTGCCGCTGACCCCGGTGGACGAACTGGGCGGCGACTACGAGCAGTTGCTGGAGATGTTCGAGACCACCGCCCAGCAGTCCCACCTGGTCTGGCACTACGACCACGCGGGCGCCTATGTGCCGCTGGACTTCCCGCACCCTCTGTCCAACGACGAACTGCTGGCGAGCGGCGGCCCGTTGGGCTCCTCCCAGGCCCTGCTGCGGGAGCTGGAGTACGTCGCCCCGGCCATCGGCATCGACCCGGCCAACCCGCCGGCGCCCCCCGAGCCCCCGCTGGGCCCCACGGAGCTGGAGCAGCCGGCCGCCCCCGGCCCCTACGACCCCAGCCCCTTCGCCCGCGAGCGCCACGTGTGGCTGGGCCTGCACGCGGCGGCGACCCGGAGCCTGGCACAGGGGTCGATGATCGTCTTCAGCTGAGGGCGGCGGAGGGGCCGGCGGCCGCGCCCCTTCCGGGGCGGTCCGGCGCGGTCCGGCGCGGTCCGGTCCCGGGCGGTCCGGCGCGGTCCGGTCCCGGGCGGTCAGTGGCGGTCCGGTCCGGTCCCGGGCGGCCCGTGGCGGTCCGGTCCGGGGAGTTCCGGATCGCTAGAACACCGGTGTGCCGGCCTGCGTCAGGCGCCAGTTGACGGCCGCGAAGGACGTCGGGTCGAGCGTTCCCTTCGACGTCACGTAGTCGATCATCAGCTGGCGGATCTCGTTGGTGGAGCTGTAGGCGATGTCGGCGGACGCGATGTGCGGGTAGCCGGAGCCGCCGTTGGCGCGGTAGTTGTTCACGGCCACGACGAAGACCTGGTCGTCGGCGACGGGCGCGCCCTTGTAGCTGAGGTTCTTGATCCGCGAGCCCTCCGGCTGCGCGATGTCGATCTCGTAGTCGACGCCGGCCGCCGTGTCGTACATGTAGTCCCAGAAGTTGTTGGCGTTGGTCAGGGTCGCGGTGTCCACCTTCGTGCCGGCCGGGACCTGGTGGTAGTACTTCGCCGCGTACTCCAGGTAGTCCTTCAGCTGGGCGCCGGTGAGCTTCTTGCCGTAGAGGGTGTTGTCGTAGATGTAGAGCCCGGCGATGTCGCGGATGGTCACGGCGCCCGCCGGGATGTCGGCCGTGCGGCTGAAGGGCGCGGCGACGGAGATGAGCGGGAGGGCGGCGTCGGCGGTGGAGAGCCCGGTGGCGACGGTCGCCATCTGCACCTGGTGGATGAAGTCCATGATGGGGACGTCCTTCCAGCACGACTCCGCCGCCGACAGGTCCTGCGTGCAGGTGCCGACGGGGGTGTTGACGTACTTCACCACCAGCTCGTGGTCCGCCTGGAGGAGTTCGGTGATCTCGGGGTCCTCGGCCACGCCGTTGGGGTTGAGCGTCTGCGCCTTGACGCTCGTGACCTTCCACCGGCCGTGGTGGAGTTCGAGGTCGAAGTCGAAGACGGTGAGCCGCATGCCCCAGCAGTACGGCTCGGAGAGGACGACGTCCTTGCCGGTCTCCTTGTTGGTGACGGTGTAGGAGGAGACCTCGACGTGGGTGTGGCCGACGAGGATGGCGTCGATGCCGGGGACCTGCTCGGCGACCAGGTTCGACGCGTTCTCCACGTACGGCAGCTCGTTGCCGTACGACGAACTGCCGTCCAGGCCCGAGTGGTCGGTGAGGAAGACGACGTCGCAGCCCAGCGCCCGGAGCCTCGGCACGTACTTCCTCGCCTGCTCGACCAGCCCGGTGAACGCCATCTTCCCGCTGACGTTGTCCTTGTCCCACAGCGCGATGCCGGGGTTGGTGAGCCCGAGGATGCCGACCTTGATGTCCGGCGCGCCCGGCACGCAGACGCGCTTCACCGTGTACGGAAGGAACGCGGGCCTGAGGGTCCTGGCGTCCAGGGCGTTGGCGCCGAGCAGCGGGAAGTGGCACTGGCTCTCGAACTTGCGCAGCACGTCGATGCCGTAGTTGAACTCGTGGTTGCCGAGCGCGGCGGCGTCGTAGCGCATGTGGTTCATGGCCACGGCCATCGGGTGCTCGGGGGCGTCCTTGCCGGTGATCGGGTCCACGCGCGCGTAGTAGTACGCCAGTGACGTGCCCTGGATGATGTCGCCGGCGTCGACCAGCAGCACCCGGTGCTCGCCCTTCGCCTCCCGCTGCTGCTTGACGAGCGTGGCGACGCGCGCGACACCGACGGAGTTGCCCGCCTTGTCGCTGTAGGCGGCGTCCTTGTAGTAGTCCCAGTCGAAGACGTGGCTGTGCAGGTCGGTGGTGCCCAGGATGGAGAACGACCAGGTGCGGGGCGCCTTTTCCGGCTTGTGCTCCGCGGCCTGGGCGGGGGCCGCCGCGACGGTTCCCGTGGCGGCGACGGCGGCCGTGGTGACGGCCGACTTCTGCATGAACTCCCGGCGATTCATGGGACTGACGGGCATACGGGGTCTCCAGGGACGTGAGGAAGGCGGAGGAACACAGGCAACTACCCGCGTAGATGCTTGCGTTCGGCCACTTCAGCACGGAACCAGGAACAAGTCATGTCCGGGTCAAGGAAGGGCATGGTGTGCCGAGCAGAACACCGAGCTGGTGGAGCGCGCCGAGAAATACGCTGTTGTTCACGGCGTACTCGTCTCCGGACAGCGGGGTCACCGTGAGCCGCAGCGCTGGTTCGGGGCCGACCTGAGACAAGCTCGCGGCCAGGACCGGCTGCCCCACATGCCGCGCGGCATGCCCACCCCAAGACCAACCTGACCAAACACCACTGGGAAATGCGGTCAGTGGCTTGACGTGTACTCCTCGAAGGCGCCGCCGACGTAGTCGAACCGTAGGGTCGTGGCAGAGCAGGTGTAACGGAATCCGCGATTCTCGGGGGCCGAGGGAAGCACGCCGCTGTAGTTGGCCGCCCACACCGGTACTCGGTCACTGCTCACGCCCGAACGGGCGGCCTCCGTGTTGCTGATCGTCGTCCGGTCGGTGCGGTGGAGCGTGGCGGCCTGTTGACGGTCATGCCGACTTGCTCGCGCATCCTGCGCAAAATCGGCCCCCAGGCGGCGCTGCCGCTCTGTTGACGGCCTTCGGACGGGCATGTGCCCCTCCCCCGGGATTGCAGGCGATGGCCGGTGCGGCTCACCGCACCGGCCATCGAATCACCTGGACTACCGAATCAGGTGGACTACAGGAACGAGTTGATCTCGATCGTCTCGTCGCGGCCCGGGCCCACGCCGATCGCGGAGATCGGGGCGCCGGACATCTCCTCCAGGGCCTTGACGTAGGCCTGGGCGTTCTTCGGGAGGTCGGCGAAGGTCTTGGCCTTCGTGATGTCCTCCTGCCAGCCGGGCAGGTACTCGTAGACCGGCTTCGCGTGGTGGAAGTCGGTCTGGGAGTACGGCAGCTCCTCGACCCGCTCGCCGTCGATCTCGTAGGCGACGCAGACCGGGATCTGCTCCCAGCCGGTGAGCACGTCGAGCTTGGTGAGGAAGAAGTCGGTCAGACCGTTGACCCTGGTCGCGTAGCGGGCGATCACCGCGTCGAACCAGCCGCAGCGGCGGTCACGGCCGGTGGTCACGCCCCGCTCGCCGCCGATCCGGCGCAGCGCCTCGCCGTCCTCGTCGAACAGCTCGGTCGGGAAGGGACCGGAACCGACACGGGTCGTGTAGGCCTTCAGGATGCCGATCACGCGGCTGATCTTCGTCGGGCCGACGCCGGCGCCCGTGCAGGCGCCGCCCGCGGTCGGGTTGGAGGAGGTCACGAAGGGATACGTGCCGTGGTCGATGTCCAGCAGCGTGCCCTGGCCGCCCTCGAACAGGACCACCTTGTTCTCGTCCAGCGCCTGGTTGAGGATCAGCACCGTGTCGGCGACGTACGGCTTGATCTGCTCGGCGTAGCCCAGCAGCTCCTCGACCACCTGGCTCACGGCGATCGCGCGCCGGTTGTAGAGCTTGGTCAGGATCTGGTTCTTGGCGTCGAGGGCCGCCTCCACCTTCTGGGTGAGGATCGACTCGTCGTACAGGTCCTGCACCCGGATGCCCACACGGTTGATCTTGTCCGCGTAGGTCGGGCCGATGCCACGGCCGGTGGTGCCGATCTTGCGCTTGCCGAGGAAGCGCTCGGTGACCTTGTCGACGGTGACGTTGTACGGCGTGATGACGTGCGCGTTGCCGCTGATCAGCAGCTTCGACGTGTCGACGCCGCGCTCGTTCAGACCGCTCAGCTCGGAGAGCAGGACCGACGGGTCGACAACGACTCCGTTGCCGATGACGGGCGTACAACCGGGAGACAGGATTCCGGAAGGGAGGAGGTGCAGTGCATACTTCTGGTCGCCGACGACGACCGTGTGGCCGGCATTGTTGCCGCCCTGGTAACGCACCACATAGTCAACCGAGCCACCGAGCAGGTCGGTGGCCTTTCCCTTGCCCTCGTCACCCCACTGAGCACCGAGCAGCACAAGTGCGGGCACGCGCGTACACCCCTTCCGGGCGGGGCATGTCCAAGGTCAGGGGCGTACGCGGGTTCACCGCCGCGTGCACCGCGCGACCGTCGTTGGCCGCACAACCGTCGGACCGGATGCCCCGGAATAGACGAAGCCCCTGGCGCAATAGCGCAAGGGGCTCTTGCACAAAGATGCTACCCGAGGAAGCGAGGCAGGACCGAGGTGGCGACCTTCGCGACATCCGATCAGCTGCTGGTGGTCATCGACCCGGTCGCCCGGCACACGGACGGGGAGTCCGTTCGGATCGCGAAAGACGTGCTCAGCGCGGGTGCGGCCACGAAGGTGTGTCTGCCGGAGGGGCCGGAGGAGTTCGCCCGCGCACTGGCCCGGCGCGGCTCGCGGCGGCCGGTGGTGGTGGGTGACGACCGCGCGCTGCTGCGTGCGGTGTCCGTGCTGCACCGGCAGCGGGAGCTGGCCGAATGCGCGCTGTCGGTGGTGCCGGTCGGAGGTGTCATGTCCCTGGCCCGTTCCCTGGGTGTGCCGGCCGGGCCGGTGGCGGCGGCGCGCGCGGTGCTCGACGGGGCCGAACGGCGGCTGGACCTGCTCGTCGACGAAAGCGACGGGGTGGTGCTGGGGGCGCTGCGCATCCCACCGCTGTTCCCACGGGAGGAGCGGGACGGGCCGGGCGGGAGTCCGGCGCGCACGGCTCCGGCGGGTGCCACCGCGCTCGCCGACGGGGCGGGCCGTCCCTGGCTGCGGACCTGTCAGTCGCTCGTACGGACCCTGGTGACCCGTCCGCCCAGGACCACGGCCGTCGCCGGGCCGCCCGGGCCGTCCCGGCTGCGGGTGGAGGTCGACGGGGTGACGGTGGTGGACCTGGACCAGCCGGTGGAGGCGGTGTCGGTCGCCCCCGGGGAGCCGGGGATCGCCGAGGTGGAGGTGCGGCCGCTGTCGGTGGGTGCGGAGGCCTCGCCGCTGCTGGCCGAGGGGCGCACGGTGACCGTCTCGGGCACCGACTTCCGCTACCGGGCGGACGCGCTGGTCTCGGGACCGGTGCGGAGCCGGACGTGGACGGTGCGGGAGGGAGCCTGGGGGCTGACGCTGCCGGTGCGCGGGTGAGCGGCCGGTGAGTGGTCGGCGAACGATCGGTGGGGGGCGGCCGGTGGACGGCCCTCCGCCGGACGGGCGGGGCGAGCGGCCAGTGGACGGCCCTCCGCCGGACGGGCGGGGCGAGCGGCCAGTGGACGGCCCTCCGCCGGACGGGCCGGGTGCCGTCAGTCCCGGCCGAAGGTCTTCTCCCGGTGTTCGCGCCAGCGGTCCATCATCGCGGCGATCTCACCGTCGACGAACTCGAAGAACGCGAGCGTCTCGGCGAGCCGGCTGCCCGCCGGGGTGTCGGCCCCCAGACTGTCCACACCCTCGCGCAGGGCGTGCTCCCAGCGCTTGAGCACAGCGTCCCGGTTGGTGAGGGCCTCGTACCACTGGTTGCTGTGCACGCGGTAGCGCTCGCGCCGGGAGCCGGGTTCACGCTCGCGCGAGACCATGTGCTGCTGGGCCAGGTACCGCACCGCGCCCGAGACGGCGGCCGGGCTGACCCGGAGCTGTGCGCCGAGCTCGGCGGAGGTCAGCGAGCCGGTGTCGGAGGACAACAGGGCCGCGAAGACCCGGGCCGGCATCCGCTGCATCCCGGCCTCGACCAGCTGCGCCGCGAAGCTCTCCACGAAGTTCGAGACCGCCTCGGGGTCACGTCCCGCCGCCTGCGTCACCGCTTGCTCATCTCCCCTGCATCTCCCCCGCTCGGTCTCCCCCGCTCGGCCGCCGTACCTCACCCTACCCGGCGATTCGCACCCTTCCGGAACTTCACAAACTTCTGAAACAAGCGTACGTTGCGGAGCATGACGAAGGCAATCACCGTCTCGGGTCTGCACAAGTCGTTCGGCGCCACCCACGCGCTCGACGGCCTCGACCTGGACGTAGAGACCGGCGAGGTCCACGGCTTCCTCGGCCCCAACGGCGCCGGCAAGTCCACCGCCATCCGGGTGCTGCTCGGCCTGCTGCGCGCCGACTCGGGCGCCGCGCAGGTACTGGGCCGCGACCCGTGGACGGACGCGGTGGAGGCACACCGCCGGATCGCCTACGTCCCCGGCGACGTCACCCTGTGGCGCAACCTCTCCGGGGGCGAGGTCATCGACCTGTACGGCCGGCTGCGCGGAGGACTCCACGCGCGGCGCCGGGCGGAGCTGATCGAGCGGTTCGAACTGGACCCGACGAAGAAGGGGCGGACCTACTCCAAGGGCAACCGGCAGAAGGTCGCCCTGGTCGCCGCCTTCGCCTCGGACGTCGACCTGCTGATCCTGGACGAGCCGACGTCGGGCCTCGACCCGCTGATGGAGGAGGTCTTCCAGCGCTGCGTGGAGGAAGAACGGGACCGGGGCCGCACCATCCTGCTCTCCTCCCACATGCTCAGCGAGGTCGAGGAGCTGTGCGACCGGGTGAGCATCATCCGCAAGGGCCGCACCGTGGAGAGCGGTTCGCTGGCCGAACTGCGCCATCTCACCCGCACCAGCGTCACCGCCGAACTCGCCGGCCCACCCAACGGGCTGACCCGCCTGCCCGGCGTCCACGACCTCGACATACGGGGCCGTCGCGTCCGCCTCCAGGTGGACACCGACAAGCTGAACGACGTGCTGCGCTCGCTGAGCGAGTCCGGCGTGCGGTCCCTCACCTCGACACCGCCGACGCTGGAGGAACTGTTCCTGCGGCACTACCAGGACGAGGTGCGCGAGGACTCCGCCGAGGGGACGGTGACCCGATGACCGCCACGGCCTCCCCCGCCTTCGCGGTCCGGTCCGGTGCCGCCCGCCGACTGGCCGGCACGGGCGTTCTGCTGAGGTTCGCCCTGCGCCGCGACCGCGTGCTGATCCCGGTCTGGGTCGCGGTGAACGCGCTGATGGTCCTCTCCATGCCGAACACGCTGAAGAGCCTGTACGCCGGCCCCGCCGAACGCGCCGACCTCATGCGCCAGATGGCCGCCAACACCTCCCTGCGCGCCCTGGTCGGCCCGGTCTTCGACGACTCCCTCGGCGCGCTCACGGCCTGGCGGGTGGGGCTGACCGCAGGGGAACTCGCGGCCGTCATGAGCCTGCTCGTCGTCGTACGGCACACCCGGGACGAGGAGGAGAGCGGGCGGCAGGAGCTCGTGTCCTCCGGGACGGTGGGCCGCCGGGCGCCCCTGACGGCGGCGCTGCTGGCGGCGACGGTCGCGAACGCGGCCCTGGCCCTGCTGATCACGGCCGGTCTGGCCGGACAGGGGGTGTCCGGCGCCCTGGCCTTCGGGCTCGGGGTGGCGGGCGTGGGCATGGTGTTCGCCACGATGGCGGCGATCGTCGCCCAGCTGACGGAGAGCGCCCGGCTGGCCCGGGGCCTGACTGCGGCGGTGCTGGGCGCGGCCTTCGTGCTGCGCGCGGCGGGCGACTCGGCCACGGCCGACGGTTCGTCCGTGCTCACCTGGGTCTCCCCCCTGGGCTGGCTGGAGGACCTGCGGGCCTTCGCCGCCGAACGGTGGTGGGTGCTGCTCCTGCTCGCCGCCGCCACGGCCCTCCAGGCCGCGGTGGCCTACGAGCTGGCCGGGCGCCGGGACGTCGGCATGAGCTTCCTGCCCACCCGGCCGGGACCGGCCGAGGGCGGACTCGGCACGGCGGGCGCCCTTGCCTGGCGGCTGCAACGCGGCAGTGTGCTGGGCTGGAGCACCGGCTTCTTCCTCGCGGGAGTCGTCTACGGCCGGTTGACCGACGGCGCGGCCGAACTGGTCGGCGACAACGACAAGGCCCGGGAGATCTTCCAGCGCATGGGCGGACAGTCGGCCCTGACGGACGCCTTCCTCGCCGCGATGGTCGGCATGCTCGGCCTGATCGCCGCCCTGTACGTCGTCTCGTCCGTGCTGCGGCTGAGCGGCGAGGAGACCTCGGGCCGCGCCGAGCCGGTGCTGGCGGGCGCGGTGGGCCGGCTGCGCTGGGCCTGCGGCCATCTGCTGATCTCCTTCGGCGGCTCGGTCCTGATCATGCTCCTGGCCGGCCTCGGCTTCGCCGTCGGCTACGGCAAGCAGGTTGGCCCGATCCTGGGCGCCTGCCTGCTCCAGGTGGCCGCGGTGTGGGTGATCGGCGGCATCGCCGTGCTCCTCTACGGCGTCCTGCCGCGGGGCGCCGTGGCGGCCTGGGGCGTGGCCGGCGCGGTCCTGCTGATCGGCTGGATCGGCCCCGCCCTGAACGTCCCCCAGCTCGTGCTGGACCTCTCTCCCTTCGGTCATCTGCCGAAACTGCCGGGCGGGCGGATGGAGTGGGAGCCGGTGGGCGTCCTCTTGACCCTCGCCGCGCTGCTGGTCGCCGGCGGCCTCGCGGGCCTGCGCAGGCGGGACCTGACCACCTGAACCGCCCACCCCTCCGGGGGGCGGCGGCGGTCGGTGCCTCAGGCGCGGTAGGGGGGCCGGTGCCTCAGGCGCGGCACGCGCGGGGCAGGGCGCTGTTCCTCGGCGCCCTGCCCCGCGCCCCGTCCCGCCCTGCCCCCGCCCCGTTCCACCCCGTTCCGCCGGGTCCCGCCCTGTTCCGCCCCGCTCCGGCCCTTCCGTCTCAGGGGATCTCCACGCTCAGCCCCCGCAGGCCCCGGATCACGAAGCCCGGCTTGCGCTCGGGCTCGCCGGCCAGGGCGAGGGCGGGGGCCCGCTCCAGCAGGGCCGCCATGGAGGCCGCCAGCTCGATCCGGGCCAGCGGGGCACCGATGCAGTAGTGGATGCCCGCGCTGAAGGAGATGTGGGGATTGTCCCGGCGGGTGAGATCCAGCCGCTCGGGAGCGGAGAAGACCTCGGGGTCGTGGTTGGCCGAGCCGAAGAGCATGGCGATCTCCGCGCCCCGCGGAATCGTCGTGCCGTCGATCTCGATCTCGTCCAGGACCCAGCGCTCGAAGAGCTGGAGCGGGGTGTCGTAGCGCATCAGCTCCTCCACGGCGGACGGGATCAGGGAGTGGTCCGCGCGCAGGGCCGCCAGCTGGCCGGGGTTGCGGAACAGCGCCCACCAGCCGTTGACCGTCGCGTTCACCGTCGCCTCGTGGCCCGCGTTGAGGAGCAGCACGGCCGTGGAGATCATCTCCTGTTCCGTCAGCCGGTCGCCCTCGTCGTGCGCCGCGATCAGACCCGAGATCAGGTCCTCGCCCGGTTCCTTGCGACGGGCCGCGATCAGCTCCCGCAGATACTCCGAGAACTCCACCGACGCCCGCACCGCCTTCGCCGCCGTCTCCTCGGACGGGCTCAGCTCGTACATCCCGCAGATGTCCGCCGACCACGGCCGCAGCTGTGCCCGGTCCGGCTCGGGTATGCCCAGCATCTCGGCGATCACGGCGACCGGCAGCGGTTCCGCGACCTCCGCCAGCAGATCACCACCGCCCGCCTCCACCAGGGCGGACACCAGCTCGTTCGCCAGCCCGTGGACGTAGGGCCCGAGCCGCTCCACGGTCCGCGGGGTGAACGCCTTCGACACCAGACGCCGGATCCGGGTGTGGTCCGGCGGCTCCAGATCGAGCATCCCGTGGTCGTTGAGGACGTGGAACGGCTCGTGCTCCGGCGGGGGCGGCGTACGGCCGAAGTCCTCGTGGCTGAAACGGTGCTGGTAGCTCCGGCCCAGCCGCCGGTCGCGCAGCAGCGCCGAGACGTCGGCGTGGTGCGGGACCAGCCACTGGTCGCTGGGCTCGTAGTAGAGCACCCGGCCCCGGGCGCGCAGCTCGGCGTAGGCGGGATAGGGGTCTGCGACGAAGGCCGGATCCCAGGGGTCGAACGCGAGGTCAGGATGAGCTGCCATGGGCGGACGTTAGCCCGGCTTCCCCCTCTCCGACCAGGGGTGTCACCCGGCCCCCCGGCAGGCCGAACCGGGGGGGCCGGGGGCGTCTCACCCCGGCGTGACCAGTCTCGCCTCGTAGGCGAACACCGCCGCCTGCGTCCGGTCCCTCAGGCCCAGCTTCACCAGGATCCGGCTCACATGGGTCTTGATCGTCGACTCGGCGACCACCAGCCGCTCGGCGATCTCCGCGTTGGACAGGCCCTGCGCGATCAGGACCAGCACCTCCGTCTCCCGGTCGGTCAGATCCCCGTACGCCGCCTGCGCGGTGGCCGCCAGCCGCGGGGCCTCGTTCATCTTGGAGAACTCCGTGATCAGCCGCCTGGTGACCGAGGGTGCGAGGAGGGCCTCGCCGGCCGCCACCACCCGCACCCCGTCGGCGAGCTGCCGCGCCGAGGCGTCCTTGAGCAGGAACCCGGAGGCCCCCGCCCGCAGCGCCTGGTACACGTACTCGTCGAGGTCGAAGGTGGTCAGCACGAGCACCTTCGCCGTGCCGTCCGCGGCGACGATCTCCCGGGTCGCCTCGATGCCGTTCAGCTCGGGCATGCGGATGTCCATCAGCACCACGTCCGGTGCCAGTTCGCGTACCCGCTCCACCGCCTGACGTCCGTTGACGGCCTCGCCGACGACCTCGATGTCCGGCATCGCGTTCAGCAGGACCGAGAAGCCCTCACGCACCATCATCTGGTCGTCCGCGATCAGTACGCGGATCGTGCCCGTCGTCATGCACCGGCCCCGTCGTCGTCCGGGCGCTCCCGCACCGTGGCGACCGGCAGGAACACCGCCACCTCATGGCCTCCGTCATCGGCCGGGCCCGCCGTCATCTCGCCGCCCAGCATCGAGACCCGCTCCCGCATGCCGGTGATGCCGTGTCCCGCTCCCGGAGAGGGTTTTATGAGGGACGGCTCGGGCGGCGGGCCGTTGACCACGCGCAGACCGAGCCCGCCGAGGACGTAGCCGATCTCGACCCGGGCGCTCGCGCCGGGCGCGTGCCGCAGGGTGTTGCTCAGGGCCTCCTGGACGATTCGGTACGCCGACAGCTCGACGCCCTGCGGGAGTTCGCGCACCGCGCCGGTCACCACCTTCTCCACCTTCAGGCCCGCATCCCGCACGTTGGCCAGCAGCGTGCCGAGGTCGGCGAGGGTGGGCTGCGGGGCCTCCGGGGCCTCGTAGTCCTCCGCGCGGACCACGCCGAGCACGCGGCGCAGTTCGGTGAGGGCCGCAACCGCGTTCTCCCGGATGGTGGCGAAGGCCTTCTCCAGTTCCGGCGGCGGGTTCTCGACCCGGTAGGGGGCGGCCTCGGCCTGGATCGCGACGACGGACATGTGGTGGGCCACGACGTCGTGCAGCTCACGGGCGATCGTGGTGCGCTCCTCCAGCAGGGTGCGGCGGGAGCGCTCGTGCGCGGTCACCGTCTGCTGGGCGGTCACCTCCTGCTGGGCGCTCCGGCGTATGTGCCAGACGGTGACGGCCAGCAGCGCGAGGGCGGAAACGACCAGCATGGGGGCCGAATTGTTGCTGAAGTGGTCACCGAGCACGGCCTCGACGAGGAAGGCGTAGGCAGCGGTGAGCACCCACATCCATGCCGCCGTGCGCGGCCGGGTGCGTATGGCCACCACCGTGAGCACCGTCAGGTGTGAGATGAAGCTGCCCGGCTGCCACGGCCAGTCGCCGAAGGCGCCGGCCACCACCGACGAAGCCGCGGTCGCCATCAGGGACAGCCAGAAGGCTCCGACCGGGCGGGCCAGCGTCAGCAGCACCGGGACCAGGGCCAGCAGGCCGGTCACCAGGCCCGCCGGGCCGCCACCGGCGGCCGCCCAGCCGGCGAACAGCGCCATCGCTCCGGCCCATGCCACCAGGGCATGCGGCATCCAGGCCGCGTATCCCCGGGTGCGGCCGGACAGCCGCCTGGTCAGGGGGCCGTCCACGCCCCTGCGGGGCAACGGGCGGTAGGCGAAGGCGTCGTGGAACAGGTCCTGCCGCAGTCCCCGCATGGCGTCCGCGGCCAGCCGGTACTCCGGGCTGCGCGGCTGGGACGCGCCGTACCCGCCGTCCGGCGTCGTCTGCGTCTGGGTCGTCTCGGTCACGATGAAGACGGTAGGCGGAGGCGGGGGTCGCGGTCGTCCCCAGGGAGAGGGGTTCTTCGGCATCCCCCTCAGGTACTACGGGTATCTCCCGCAGCGCCCGCGCCGGGTACCGAGGCGGCCGGGACCGGCCCGGCATCAGGGCGGCCGGTGCCGGACCGGCGTCCGCGCGGTCAGTAGCCGGTGGGCCGGATCAGTCCCGACTCGTAGGCGAACACCGCCGCCTGGGTGCGGTCCCGCAGGCCCAGCTTCACCAGGATGCGGCCGACGTGGGTCTTCACGGTCTGCTCGGCGACGACGAGGTGCTCGGCGATCTCCGCGTTGGACAGCCCCTGGGCGATCAGCGTGAGGACCTCCGTCTCACGTTCGGTCAGATCGCCGACGCGTGCCTTCAGCGGGGCGCGGGGTCTGCCGTTCATCCGGGAGAACTCCGCGATCAGCCGGCGCGTGATCCCCGGTGCCAGCAGGGCGTCACCGGCCGCCACCACCCGGACCGCCTCGGCCAGCTTGTCCGCGGACGCGTCCTTCAGCAGGAAGCCGGACGCGCCGGCGCGCAGCGCCTCGTACACGTACTCGTCGAGGTCGAAGGTGGTGAGCACCAGCACCCTTATGTCCGGGGTGTCGGTGGTGATGCGGCGGGTGGCCTCGATGCCGCCGAGCTCGGGCATGCGGATGTCCATGAGAACGACGTCCGGGACGAGTTCGGCGACCTTGGCGACGGCGTCCAGGCCGTCCACGGCCTGTCCGACCACCTCGATGTCCGGCTGGGTGTTGAGCAGCACGGTGAAGCCCTGACGGACCATCTGCTGGTCGTCGGCGATGAGTACGCGGATGCTGCCGCTCGTCATGGGGACTCTTCTCCTGTCGGGGGTGGGGAGCCGGGGGCGGGCACGTCCTTGCGGGCAACGGGCGCGGCGGGGCCACCGTCGCCGGCCGCCGGCACGCCGGGTGGTGCGACGTGGACGACGGGAGTGTCGGGCGGGTCGCTGTAGACGACGGGCAGGCGGGACCATTCCGCTTCGGGGCCGGGTTCGGGTTCGGGGCCGGTGAGGGGGGCGGTGCCGTCGCGGGGGAGGAAGGCCGAGACCGCGAAGCCGCCGTGCAGTGTTCTCGTGGCGGTGACGTGGCCGCCGAGCATCGTCGCCCGCTCGCGCATGCCGAGCAGACCGTGCCCGGCGCCCGGAGAGGGCGGGACGGGGTGCTCCGGGCGGGAGTTGACCACGCTCAGGTGCAGTCCCTTGGGCAGGTGGGTGACTTCCACGCGCACCGTCGAACCCGGGGCGTGCCGCAGGGTGTTGCTGAGGGCCTCCTGCACGATGCGGTACGCCGACAGCTCCACGCCCGGCGGGTAGGGCTGGGGCTCGTCCCGCGTGTCCTCGACGCGCATGGCGACCGTCAGCCCGGCGGCCCGGGTGTTCTCCGCGAGCGCGTCCAGGCGGTCCAGGGTGGGCTGCGGGGCGTCGGGGGCCGCCCGGGTGCCGGGCTCGCCGAGACCGTAGGGGTCGTCCGGGTTCTCCGAGCGCAGCACGCCGAGCACCCGGCGCAGTTCGGCGAGCGCCTCCAGGGCGTTGTGCCGGATGCCGGCGAGGTTCTCCTTCAGCTCCTCCGAGGGGTTCTGCACCAGGTGCGGGGCCACCTGCGCCTGGATGGAGATCACCGACATGTGATGGGCCACCACGTCGTGCAGCTCGCGGGCGATGCGGCTGCGTTCCTCCAGCAGCGTGCGGCGGGCCCGCTCCTCGGCCGTGATCGTCGTCTGTTCGACGAGCTGCGTACGCGCCTCCCGGCGGCCGCGCAGGGCGCCACCGACGAGCACGGCCACGGCGAAGACGGTCACCGCGGCCACGCCGGTCGCCGTGTAGCCCCGTGCGCCGATGATTCCCTGCACGGCGGATGTCGCCAGTCCCGAGACCACCAGTGCCGCGATCGCCCTGCGGGCGGGCAGACGCAGGGCCAGCAGCACGAGGACCGCGGTGTGCGCCAGCATTTCCGGTGTGGACCAGGGCCACCCGGGCCCCGCTCCCGCGCCCGGCCCCGACCCCGGGGGCGGGAACGGGATCCGGGACGGTGACGGGTCCGGAACGAGAGACCCCCGGGCCGTCAGGGCGGTGACCACCGTGGCGCTCAGGGAAAGGGTCCAGGCGGGCGTGGGACGCCACAGCGCCAGGACGACGGCGGTGCCCTGGGCGAGGCCCGCCATCACTCCTTGAATCGGAGGCAGGTGGTAGTCGTCGATCAACTCACCGGCGCCGAAAACCGTCACGAACAGGACGATCCAGCCGACGGCGAGATAGGTCAGGGCACGCAGCCAGCGGTACCTCGACAGCGGCGGGGACAGGGACGAGGACGTTTCACCGAGTGTCGAGCGGAGGCGACGGAGCACGCCGCCCACCCTAGGCACGGTGAGGCGTCCCCGGTGTCGTGGGACTGCCGCCTCGGTGTCCGTCCTGCTGTTCGCCCGGGTGCCCGTCCGGGTGTCCGCTCCGGTGGTGTCCGCCGCGGTGTCCGCTCCGGTGGACACGGATGACCCGGGACGGGCGGTTCTTCGAACGCCGGGGCCCCTGTTCGCAGGTGCGGAAGGCGGCCCAGCAGACGGCCAGGGCGAGCGCGAAGACCGGCAGCCAGGCCAGACGGGCCACCACCCAGCCCGGACCGTCGGGGGCGGTGTGCAGGCCGGGAAGGCGGCCCGCGAACAGGCCCGTGGCGGTGGTGGCCATCATGGCGGTCTGGTGCCAGAGGAAGATCGTCATGGCGGAGAGGTTGACCATCGCCACGGCCGCCCAGGCGAGCCGGCGGCGCATCGCCCGGCGCAGCCGTGCGCGCAGCAGCAGGGCCAGGCCGCACTGGGCCAGGCCGAAGGTGACGGCGGCCAGGGTCGGCGGGTTGAGGTTGGAGATCGCGGCGCCGGGGACGCCGACCATCGACGCCGGGTAACCCGCCCAGGCCACGAGGGCCGCCGTCGCCGCCGCGCCGCCGGTCAGCAGGATCCAGCCCGCACGGCGGCGCTCCAGCTCACCGCGGGTCCAGGCCGCGCCGAGGGTGTACGGCACGAGCCAGCCCGCGGGGAGGTTCAGCCAGCCGAGCCAAGAAGGGGCGCCGAGACCGAAGCGCAGAAGGTCCACGTGGAGAACGACGGCCAGTGGCCAGAGCGGGTTGAGCCGGGTCAGGAGCGGGGTCGCGGCCGTCAGGGCGGCGAAGACCAGCAGGAACCACAAGGGGGACAGGGCAAGTTTGACGAGGGCGCGGACCGTGCCGGGGTCCGCGCCGGTGAGGAGGAGGGCGGCCGAAGTGGCCGTCCACAGCGTCAGTACGGCGGCCACCGGCCCGAACAGGCGGGACAGTCGGGCGCGGAGCCATTGGGGATACGTGGTGCCGCGCGCGCGGGCCGTGTCGTGACTGCGCGTTGCCACGTGACCGCCGACGAGGAAGAAGACGGCGAGGGTCTGGAAGGCCCAGGAGACCGGGGCCAGGCAGGGCATGTAGTGCAGGGGGCTCGCGGTGTGGAGGGTGGGGTGGGCGTGGGTGCGCGTGTCCGCGACCAGGGCGGTCACCAGCCAGTGGCCCAGGACCACGCCGAGGATCGCGAACGCCCGGAGGGCGTCCGCCGCTCGGTCCCGGTCGGGCGGGGTGGCGGTGTGGAGGTGAAGGACGGCGGTGCGTATGCGCTTGCGTGCGGGGGCGGGGGCGGGGGCGGGGGCGGAAGCGTCGGTCACCTCGCACCTTCCGTCGTGGTGCCGAGGACGATGCGGGTCAGATTGGCGAGGGACGGGGAGCCGGGGGTGAAGTAGGCGCTGTGACCGCCTCTTCCGGCCTGGAAGACGCGGGCGCCGAACGCGGGGTCCATCGGATCGGTGCCGAAGCCGACGGTCGTGCCGAAGAGGTCGGCGTGCACGTGCGGCACGTTCGCCACCCAGTCGCCGGCGCCCCGGGCCGCCCACACACGGGCCGGTGTGTGCAGCGCCGCCACGGAGTCCGCCCCCGTGCCGGGACTGCCGATGAGGGCGATGTCGTTCACGTCCAGGCCGGCGGCGGCACGCCCGCACACCACCGAGCCGTAGGAGTGGCACACCAGCGTGATGTGCGGTGCCCGGCCCGCCACGTCGCGCAGGTCGCGTATCAACTGCCTGAGACGGGGGGCCGCCTGCTCGGCGCGGCCCGAGGTGAGGACCGTGCTGCTGACCGTGCCCGGCGTCTCGTAGCCGAGCCAGGCGACGACCGCGGTGGGCGTCCCGGCGGGGGCCTCGCGGGTGAGTTCCCGGGACAGGGACAGCGCGCCCTGCCGGAAGCGGCCGTAGGTGTCCAGCGAGGTGTCGCTGCCCGGGACCAGGACCGCTACGCGGCCGGCGCGCGCCAGATCGCCGATGACCTCCGTGGCGCGACCGGAGCCGCGGCCGTCGAAGGCGAGCAGGTGGCGTCCGGGCGCCGCGAGCGAACCGTCCACGGCGGCGCGGTGCGCATCGCCGTGCCCCGCGGCCATACGGGCCGCCTGCGCCGCGTTGGCCCGGTTCGCCGCGTAGGCCGTGTCCAGGGTGCTCCGGGTGAGAGGGGCGAGCGTCGCCGGGGCCGGGGCGGGAATCCGGGGCCGGGCCGCGGCCGACAGGGGCACCACCACGGCGGCGGCGACGAGGACGGCCAGCAGCGCTCGGCGCCATCTGTGGGCGCCTCGTTGGGGCGGTGTGCGGAGCCGGGTCCCGATCTCCGCCGGCGCCGCGTCCACACCTGGGCCCGTATGCCCTGGGCCCGTATGCGCGCGCTCCCCCGGCACGGCGTCCACGCCGCCTGAGCTCACGTCCGCGCCCACAGCCGTCCGTTCGAGCCCCATGGCTCGCCCCCCTCCGCTCCGCCCGGCCATCGGGCTGGTCCGGAAGGGAAATTACGGATCGGGCGCCGTCGCTCGCGTCCCGCCGAGGAGCTGTTCTGGGCCGTAGCTCTCAGGTACTACGGGTATGACCGGGTCCCAGATCGGAGACACCGGACCGGACGTCACGGCACGGGAAACCGGGAAACCCAGAAACCGGGATCCGGGAAACCGGGAAACCGGGAAACCGGAAAGCCAGGCACTCCGCGCCGGCCCGCGCTCACCAGGCCAGCTGGGCGATCTCCTCGACCGCCACCGCGCAGGCGTCCGCTGCCGGGTCGATGAGCGGGAAGTGGCCGACCTCCTCCAGGAGGGTGAGGCCCACCACCTCGCCGGCCTTCGCCGCCGCGTCCGCGTAAGACTCGGCGACGGCCTGCGGCACGACCTCGTCCGTGCGCCCCTGGACCAGGGTCGTGGCGATGCCGGTCGGCAGCAGCAGGGCCGGGTCGGCGTACGGCCGGCGCTCGGCGAAACCCTCGCCGCCGCCCAGGAGCTGGCGCGCGGCTCCGCCGCACACGTCCAGTTTCTCGGCGACCGAGAAGTCGGCGATCGGGGCGAGGGCGACCACGCCCCGCAGCGGGGCGGGGCGGTCGGTGCGCCAGGGCGCGTCCGCGGGGAGGACGTGCCGGGCGGCCGCCCACAGGGCCAGGTGGCCGCCGGCCGAGTGGCCGGTGATCACCGTGCGCCGCGCGTCTGCCTGCGGGAGGGCCTCCCGGGCGAGCGCGGGCAGGGCGTCGAGCGCGGCCGCCACGTCGTCGAACGTGTCCGGCCAGCGGCCCGCGACCGGAGCGCTCCCGACATCGCCCTCTCCTCGGCCGTCTCCGCCGCCCTCTCCTCCGCCCCCGCCCCGCCGGTACTCGACGTTGGCCACGGCGAAGCCGCGGCGGGCGAGGAAGTCCGCGAACGGGGTGATGTGACGGCGGTCGTAGGGGGCCCGCCAGGCACCGCCGTGCAGCACCACCACGAGCGGGACGGAGCCTGCGGGTGCCGGGGAGCCGGTGCCGCGCGGGGCGTAGAAGTCGATCACCTGGTCGGGGTGGTCGCCGTAGGCGGCGGTGCCGTCGGGGTCGACGGGCGCGTGCGAGAAGGCCGACTTCTCCTCCGCGGCGGCACGCACGGCCGCGTCACGGCCGGCGGTGCGGCCCGGTTCTGCGGCATCCGTATCGCAGGGTGCGGGGGCGTCCGGCATTCTCCAACCTCTCAGCGGCAAAACGGAATTGGCGGACCAGGAGTGGGCTCGGCCGTTGGCCGGGACGGTATCAGGCCGGTGACATGCGCCGGCACGCGGATGTCACGCTCGGTGAGCCCGGTGCGGGCCCCGCCGCTCCCGGCGGGAGCCCGCACCGTCCGCACGCGAACTACGCGAGCACCTCGCCCGTCACCTCCCCCAGCACCCGCGCCGCCCGTTCCACGTCCGCGAACCCGACGTACAGCGGAGTGAAGCCGAAGCGCAGCACGTCCGGGTGCCGGAAGTCGCCGACCACGCCCCGCTCGATCAGCCGCTTCATCACCTTCCCGGCGTCCGCGCACCGCAGCGCCACCTGGCTGCCGCGCTCCTCGTGGGCGACCGGGGTCAGGGACTCCACGCGCCCCGGTGGCACGTACTGCGCCACGCACTCCAGGAAGAAGTCGGCCAGCGCCAGCGACTTGGCCCGTACGGCCTCGATCGGCACGCCGTCCCAGACGTCCAGCGCGGCGTCCAGGGCGAGCATGGACAGGATGTCGGGCGTGCCCACCCGCCCGCGCAGCGCACCCGCCGCAGACTCGTACTCGGGACGCATCCCGAAGGGCTCGGCGTGCGAGTTCCAGCCGGGCAGCGGGGAGTCGAAGCGGTCCTGGAGGTCGCGGCGCACATAGAGGTACGCCGGTGAACCAGGGCCGCCGTTCAGGTACTTGTACGTGCAGCCGACCGCCAGGCCGACCCCGTGCTCGTCCAGCCCCACCGGCAGGGCGCCCGCGCTGTGGCAAAGGTCCCAGACGGCGTACGCGCCCGCCGCGTGCACCGCGGCCGTGAGGGACGGCAGGTCGTGCAGGCGGCCGGTGCGGTAGTCGACGTGGTTCAGCAGGACCGCGGCGGTACGGGCGGACAAGGCGGCGGGCACCTCGGCCGGCACCACCGGGCGCAGCGCGCAGCCCGTCATCCGGGCCGCCGACTGGGCGATGTACCCGTCCGTGGGGAAGGTGGTCGCGTCGACCAGGATCTCGTCCCGGGCGCCCCCACCACCGGCCGTGCCCCCACCACCGGCCGTGCCCCCGCCGCCAGCCGTGCCCCCGCCATCGGCTGTGCCGCCTGCGGCGCGATCCGTCTCCCGCGCCATCCGAACCGCCGCCACCAACGCCTTGAAGACGTTGACGCTCGTGGAGTCGCCCACCACGATCTGGCCCGGCGCCGCCCCGACCAGCGGGGCGATCCGGTCGCCGATCCGCTCGGGCGCGGTCCACCAGCCGCTCTCCTCCCAGGAGCGGATGCGCAGCCGGCCCCACTGACGGCGGACGACGTCCGCGACCCGGTCCGGGACGTTCGCCGGGAGCGCGCCCAGCGAGTTGCCGTCCAGGTACACGGTGTCGTCGAGGACGAACCGGTCGCGGAGCCCGGCCAGCTCGTCCGCCGCGTCCAACTTGCCTGCCCGGAGAGTCATTTCAGACATGGGACCTCGCCGTCCACAGCTCGGGGAAGACGTTCTTCTGCGCCCGCTTCTCAAGCCAGGCCACCCCGGCGGAGCCGCCCGTGCCCGGCTTGGCGCCCATCGCGCGGCGGGTGGCGACCAGATGGTCGTTGCGCCAGCGCCACACCAGCTCGGCCACGTCCGTCAACGCTTCGCCCAGGCGGGCGAGTTCGTCGTCCGGGTCACCGGAGTAGAGGGCCGTCCAGACGGCCTCCACCTCTTCCGAGGGTTCGTAGCGCAGTGAGACGTCACGGCGCAGCACGGCGTCCGGGACGGCGTGGCCGCGCCGGGCGAGCAGCCGCAGCACCTCGTCGTAGAGGCTCGGCTCGTGCAGCGCCTTCTCCAGTTCGGCGTGGACGCGGGGCGCGCCGCGGTGCGGGACGAGCATCGAGGCGGACTTCTCGCCGAGCAGGAACTCCATACGGCGGTACATCGCGGACTGGAAGCCGGAGCCCTCGCCGAGGGCGCCGCGGTAGCTGTTGAACTGGGCGGGGGTGAGCTGGCCGAGCGGCTTCCAGGAGGCGTTCAGCGCCTCCAGCTCCCGTACGGACCGCTTCAGCGCGGCGACCGCGGCCGGTACGTCGTCCGAGCGCAGGGCGCGGGCCGCGGTCTCCCACTCGTGGACGATCACGGTGAACCACAGCTCCATCACCTGGGTCGTGACCAGGAAGACCATCTCGCCGGGATCGTCGGAGAGGGTGTGCTGGAGGTGGGTGAGCACGTCCGCCTTGACGTAGTCCTCGTAGGGCGTCGTGCCTTCGAAGTCGAGATGCGGGGTCTCGGGCTCAGAGGCCTCAGCCGGCTGAGGGGTCGGGTGAGCCTGTTGGGACATCGCTGTCTCCTGCTGTACTCCGGGTAGCGGTCCGCCCCTGCCGATGCCGGCACGGGGGCCCCGGTCCCCACCGGCATCCTGCGCATCAGGGGGGCAGATCGCAAGGCCCGCCCGGTCGCCCGGGCGGGCCCGTCACGTGCTGCTCCGCTCGGTGCGCGGCTCAGTCCAGCGTCTGGGCGGCCGTCTCCGAGGAGTCCTTCAGGAACTGCGAGCAGCGCGCGAACTCCTCCGGCTCGCCGATCGCCTGGGCGGCGCGGGCCAGGGCGTACCGCGCGCGCAGGGTGCGGTTCGGCTCATGCTCCTAATAGAGTGGTGGGATATGCACCCCAGGCGAGAGGGGGTCACGGTATGACCGAGCAGGAGTGGCTGGACAACCTCGCGGCCCGGCTCCCGGCCGAGGGCGCCTTCTTCACCAGCGCCCTGACGTACGGCACCTTGACGTAACCAGGCCGGAGGATCTCCTCGTCAAGGGGCACGAAGGCCAGGTGGCGGCGGGTGGGGAGTCCGATGCGGACCGGGCCCCGGGACGGTCATCGGTGGTGGTGTCCACGTAGATCGCTTCGAGGACGCCGATCTTGTGACCCTTCGGGTCGACGACGCCGCGGTTGCGCCACTCGCGGATACCGGCTGCATGAATCACGGTCTCTCCCTTCGAGCGGTGCGCCTGCCGTGCACGCCGTTCCACGGAATGCCACGGCCGGCCTTGATACGGCGGCCCCACGCCCTTCTCGCCTCAGAGCGACTTTCCCATCTGCGGGACTGTTCCACGGCCGAACGCCGACGTCCTCTGGGCTGTAGCGCCAACGACGGACAACGACTCCGGCGCAAACACGCCGGAGTCGCCCTTCCGGGCGGTTGCACGTGAGAGTGAACCAACCCACGGTCAATGTTACTGCCGATAGACCCGCTCGGACATGTCCCGAGCGGAGCAGCGACCGCGCTCGCCCCTTCGGCCTGCCAGGCGCCGAATCTTGAGCTCAGATGAGTGCAGGCGGTGGCCGGCTCCCCGACGGGAATCCCAAGATCATGAAGTGAACCCCACCCGGGCTATACCCGTGGGGGCGGCTGCCTTCCGTGTGGAGCGTGCATGATCTTCTCGCGGCGGCCTTCCGTTCGGCCGACTGTGCCGGGTCGTCGCCCCTGGTGAGAATTTCGATTTCAGAAACACCCGGCCCGTCACGTGTTCCTCTGCGTTTTGCGGTCCACTCATCGATCCGGCGAAACCACTCGCAGGAATCGTCGGCCGTCACACTCCCGGACTGGACGCACGCCGAACCCGTCTCCGGGCCTCCGCGCGCACAACGGCGTGCCCGCCCGTGGGTCAGGGAACGGCCGGGCTCCGCCATTCCCGCCCGGCCTTGGCGGCCGTACTGCACAAACCGCGGCGTGTTCGCCGTCGCGGCCCATCTGCTTCCTCCACGGGTCCGTGGGCCTGCACGAGGTGCTGAGATCCATCGGCTGCCCCCTGACCGTGCTGTTGCACGTCGCTTTCCCGTTCGTCCTGTTCGGACGGCTCAAATACCCGGTCCTGGCCATGCTGCTGGGCACGCACCGCCGGAATGCTTCCACCGCTCTCCGGGGCAGTCGTGGCGGCGCACGAGCCGGCGGACCGACGCCGGAAGACGGGGGCGCCACCCCGCGGAGAACCGGCACTCGTGCCGCTGCAGCCCGCGCCGGCCAGCCAATGAGGGGCCCTGTGGTCTGCGCGGCGACAGCATGCGCCGGCTGCTGCGAGCGGTGAGCGGTGAAGCAACGGGTGGTTACATGCGCGCGCCGCAGTCGCCGATTGCGGGTGGTCCGGCCGATGCGTTCGGTGATCCGGCCTTTGAGTTCCTGCGCCTTGTGCTTGATCGTCTGTCCTACGCTCATGACTGTCCTGTGCATGTCCGCTGGATGGGCTCCCGCGCGTGATCGCCGCACGGACCGCCGATCCCGCTGGGTGAGATCTGGCATGGAGTGGATTACCTGCGGCCACGGCTGTGCCGGCGCCTTTCCCGCTGCGCATGGCGAAGCCGACGATCCAGAGGGCCGGCAGGACGGCCGCGATCCACCACAGGAACTGCAGGGTGAAGCCGAACCCGAAGGCCACCAGGATCAGCAGAAGGGGAAGGGGAAGAATCCAGAACGTTGCCGGGCCTCCGGATCGCGGGGATTTCCTGGTTCCGCGGGGTCCGGGCGAAGCGGGAAGGTGGAATGCTGCGGCCGAACAATCCGGAGTGGCACAGCCCTACACCGTGCTGCCAGTCAACGCCCGGCACCGTCCCTTGTCAACGCAGCGTCGACACCGAGCAGTTCTGGGAGCTGGGCAGGGGCCGCCGGGGTGAACGGAGCCTCGGCGGAGGCTTCGGCCGGCTCGACCGGCATCGTCGGCAGGATGTGGTCCTCCCACCAGGACAGGGCCAGCACGGTGGCGAGCAGGACGAAGGGGGTGGAAGCGGGAACGATCAGCGCGTACATGTGTACCGCCTGGTGTGGAATGCGTGCGACGCGGCGGGCGGCAGATCGGCGCTCGCCCGGGGCACATCGGGTGCGCCGGGATCGGGACCATGGGCGCGTGCGAAAGCGGCCTCGCGCGTGACGTGGCGGATTCCGGCAGCGATGCGCAGGGTGCGCCCTCTGGGGAGCGCGCTGGCGGTGGGACGCTGCCGGGGGCAGGGGCGGCGGCATGTCGCACACTAGCCCTCGCCGCAGTTCCCCGACAGGTGTCAAGCAGCCATCCGTGCCGGACACGACATCGCTTGCGTCGCGCTGTATCCGCAACCTCTGGGCAGGACTACGCTGTGGGGTGAGGCCCCAGTCCCCGGTATCGATGCTGTGTCCCGCTCCCGGGGAGGCCCACCGTGTTTGTCCTGCTCCTCGTCCTGATCGCGGTCCTGTTCGGCTTCGGCTTCCTCCACCCCATCTGGTGGGTGGCCGCGGCGTTGTTGGTCTTCGCCGCCACCCGCAACGGCCGCGATCGTGGCGGAGGCCGTGGCGGCGGTTCCGATTTCGGGGAGTACCAGGACTACCGGGAGCGCCGGGATCGTCAGGAACGCTGGGACCGCCGCTACAGCCGTCAGAACCGGGCGCGCTGGAGGCGCGAGGACCGGCAGGACCGCGAACACCGCAGGTGAACCGCGAAGTGGCCCGGTAGCCGGGGGTTCCGGGACTGCTTCGGCCAGGCTGGACGCGTCGAGATCATTGAGAGGTACAAGCCATGCAGGACGCCCGCGTGATCCAAGAGGAGTGGTGGGAGCTGCGGGCCGAGGCCATGTGGGGGAACGCGTCGGCGGGGCAGGATGTCGTGGCGCTGCACGCCGAGAACGATCAGCTGCGGCGGGCGCTGGCCGGTCGTGCGGTCATCGACCAGGCACGCGGCATGGTGATGGTCCTGACCCCCTGCCGCCGCGGGGCGGCCATGGGACCTGCTGGTGAATGTCTCACGGCAATGCGACGTCGGACTTCCAGAGGTGGCCGCGGCCCTGGTCGCCGCCTGGGAGGGCAAGCCGCTCCCGGGGCAGATGCAGCGGGCGCTGAGTCGTGCGCTGCGGCGATTCCACGCGGAAAACCAGGGGTGCGACTCACGACACTCAGGCGGGTCGTCCAGGTAGGGAGAGGTCATGATTCACGCAGCTGACGTCCGAGAATGGCGCAACCGCGATGTCGTCGACACCGAGTCGCACAAGATCGGTGTCCTGGAGGCGGTCTATGTGGACACCACCACCGACGAGCCGGCCATGGCAACGGTACGGATCGGACTGCCCACCCGGCACCGCCTGGTCTTCGTCCCCCTCGATGATGCGATCGCCGGGCCGGAGTATCTCAGGGTCGGTTATGTCAAAACGCTGGTGAAGCAGGCCCCTTCGATCGGCACCGACGACGTGCTGCCCGCCGAGCAGGAGGAAGCGGTCTTCAAGCACTACGGGCTGGCCTACAAGCCCGGTGCGGCCGGCGAACGGCAACTGGCGCGCCGCTGACCACCTACGGACAGGATGACTGCCTTGTGAGGTACGCACCATGCACCAGGTGACCCCGCACCGCGAAGAACAGCGGCTGTTGAGAACCGAGCCTTCAGCGGGAGACGCGGCTTTGCTGGCCGAGGTCGTGGAACTACGTGCCAGGAACGAGCAGTTGGGGCGGGCGCTTGCGAGCCGCGTGGTGATCGACCAGGCACGCGGCATGCTGATGGCCCTGGCGCCGTGTCCCAGCGAGAGGGCCTGGGACCTGCTGGTGGACGTGTCGCAGCACTGCAACATCAAGCTCCGGGACGTGGCTACGGCCCTGGTCGCGACGACGAAGGACCGGACGCTCCCGGAACCGATACAGCGGGAGCTGCGCCGAGCACTGAGGCGCCTCGATCTGGCGGACCGGAGCACGGCGCACACGGCAGGCGGACGACACCGGGAGCTGTGAGCTCAGCTCTCCGGTGCCTCGTCCAGGACGGCCGTCGGACGCACCTCCTGCGCGCTCCGGATGCTGTTCACCGAGGCCAGCCCGTGGCCCACATTGACCCTCGTGGTATCGCATCGCTGGAGGCGATCTCCCTCTCAAGTCCGTCATGATCGGCCAGAACCGGCAGGCGGCCTTCCAGCAGATCAAGGCCGACCACGGTTTCATCGAGCAGGAGTTGGAGCTCAAGACCAACACCGAGCTGACGCGGGGCGATCCACGTCATGACCACGGAGCTGCACCGCCGTCTGATCGAGGACGGCGCAGTCCAGTAGCGGACCCCTGCCAGGGCGTGGGCCAGGACCCCAGACCGGCGAGGGGTTCGGAGTCGTCGATGAAGGCGCGGGCCACGTCGGCCAGGCGCCGGTTGTGGGCGCGGGCGTATCCGCGCAGCGCGGTGAAGGCCCGTTCCATGTCGATGCCCTGGCGTTCGGCGAGCTTCCCCTTGGCCTGTTCGATCAGCACCCGGCTGTTCAGCGCCGTCTGCAGCTGCTCGTTGAGCACCGTGCTGCGGTGGGCGGTGCGTTGTTGCAGCAGGCTGATGGTGGCGACGTCTGCCAGCGCCCGGGCGATGAGTGTGGCGGCCGGATCGAAGGGGCCGGGCGCGGCGCGGAAAAGGTTCAGGGCGCCAACGGTCTCCTCCCTCAGGCGCATGGGCAGGGCCTGGACGGCCCCGAATCCGCTGCGTTGGGCCACCGTGACGAAGCGGGGCCAGCGATCGACCTCCCGGGCCAGGTCGTGGATGATCACCGGTGCGCCGGTGCGGAAGCATTCGAGGCAGGGGCCTTCGTCGTTTTGGAGCTGGAAGAGCTCCAGCAGACGCACCTGTTCGTCGGAGGCGGCCATGACGCGGAGTTTGCCGTCCCGGTCGGCGAGCAGCACCCCGGCGGCGCTCGCGTCGAGCATGCCGACGCAGCGGTCGGCCAGCAGGCGCAGGAAGTCTATGAGGTCGAAGTCGGCGACGAGGTTGTCGGCCAGCTCGACGAAAGTCTTGGCCAGAAGCTGTTGATCCATCGTGGGCACCCTCGATTGAGACTAGTCCCAGCCTGAAGAGGCGGGAAGTACGGTACGTTCCGCGGTCGGCAGCCATGCGTCAGGTTTCCTCCTCCGCCTGGCCCGGCTCCGCGTCCGGTGAGAAACGAAGCCGACGGGCCACCACGTCCGCGGCCACATCGGCGAGCCGGCGCCCCTGCGTGTAGGCGCAGGCGCGGAGCCGGACGAAGGCTTCTTCGATCCCGACGCCAAGCTGGACCGCGAGCATGCCGCTGGCCTGGTCGATCTCCGCCCGATATGCGCCCAGGCCCTCGAAGCTGCGGTCCGACACTGGTCCCCCGGTCGGTGCACCCGTCTCGTCGATCCCCGTATCGAGCAGGAGGAGAGTCGCGAGATCGGCGAACGCCAGTGCGTCGCCCAGTTCCTCCGGGTCGAGTACGGTCGGAATATCGGCGTACAGGTCCAGAACTCCCGGGCTGATCGCCCCCAGCTGCAGGGGAAGTGAGAAGACCGCGCGGGCTCCGGCTTCCAGGGCCGCATCGGCGAACACGGCCCAGTGATCCTGCAGTTCGACGGAGCGCAGATCGGGTGTCAGGACGGCCGAGCCGCGTGCAAAGGCGTCCACGCAAGGTCCCTCACCCAACGTGAGCTGGAGCTCTTCCAGTTGCTCACTGATGTCGTCAGTGCTGCACAGCGGGTGGCTCGCCGCGGTCCGGGACATCGCCGACAGCCCGGCCCCTGCGACCGGCAGCGCGGCCACGGCCGCGGTGCACACGTCCACCACGCCGACCCGAACACCGCGTCGGGCCGCCTGCTCGGCCGCCAGTGTCTGGATGCGGGCCGACCGGCTGTCAGGCCCCAACCGGACCGCCGCCTCCAGGCATCGTGACAAGGCCCCCCGGCCTCGCCGTGGTTCGTTCCCCGCGGGAAAATACATGCGCGGGGAATGTGGTGGGGCCGGCCGGCCTTCCATGCGGCCGTCATCGCACATCGCCCGAGAGGACGGGCGCCGGCGGGACAGACCCGTGCGGCGGGGCGGGAGCGGGTGCGGCCGGGGTGTCCCCGAGAGGAGGTGGCAGCTGGCCGAACGGAAGGCCGAGGAGGAGGAAGCCGCAGCCGGTGAGGTCCAGCATCCGAGCCAGCATCGCGGGAGGGTGGTGCAGTCGCAGGGTCCCGCCGGCCACGGTGGTCTGCTGCGAAGCATGCAGGAAGGCGTTGAGTCCGCTGCAGTCGCAGAAGGTGACGGGGGTGAGGTCGACGTCGACGGTGCGGATGCCGTCTCGCAAGCACCGCTCCAGGGATGCGCACACCAACGGCGCGTTTTCGAGATCGATCTCACCGGTCAAGGTGATCAGCGCCCGTTTCCTTCGGTCATGGCGGTAGACGGTGAGCTGTGGGAGGGGCATGACGCCTCGGTTCGGAAGACCATCCGGCAGCGGGCGCGGTGGTGCCGGAGTCCCGGCCTCCCTGGGCGCGCTGCCGGCAGGGGCGTACGTTCGACGGAGGCAGAGCAACGGCCGGTCCGACAGCCTGCACAACAGGACAGTGGGCCCACCCAGTTCCCTCCAGGGATGCGCCGGGTGACGGACGAAAGGTCCGCACCCCGCAGCCATCTGCGTTCAGCAACAGCATGCCGCCGGGGTCTGGGACGTCCATACAGCAGCCTAGACCTCACGTCGTACGACGGGGGTCCGAAGCCGCCCAATCCCAGGATGTGGACGGCGCAAGACGGAGCCGAACGGTTCAGCTCTGCACAAGCCGGTCCGGATGAGCCCCGCACTCGCCTGGGCACGATGCTGCCGGGTGCGTCGGAGCCCCGTGGCAGAACGACCATCCCGGACGGGGTGGTCGGGAAAATGGCCGGGATCGCCGCACGGGAGGTCCTTGGCATCAACGCACGGAGGCGGATTCCCCCCGCACCATGGGAGCCATGCGCAATCGGTCCGCGAGAACGTGATCGCGGCGGTGGAACGGATGACTGTGGACGGTTGCGCAATTCCCCGGAACCGGCGTCACATGATGCCCCACAGGGATCGCGGAGCCGGCTCGGCCGGCACAGAGTTCGCGGCAGCGGCGGGAGTGGAACGATCAGTCGGTGATCCCTGTTCCCGGGCCGCCGTCCGCGACGACGATGCCGGCTCCCCCGACGAGGCGTAGCCTCCGGCCTCCGTCCACTCCCGTCCTGGGCGCGCGAACCCCCAGCACGGGCACCTCACCCCATCCCCAGCGATCGACCGGCGGGCCGATGTTGCCGCACCCATGCCAGCCGGAAGAGGAATCACCCCTTGTACCAACCCTCAATATCCCCTGCCTCCGCACCGACTCCGCACTCGGACGCCGCCCTCACCCGTTTCCCTCACCGTGTCCCGGCACCGTGTTTCCGCCCATTCCGCGGCCGCGGTGGCGCGGCGCGGGAGGTCGGACTCTCCGGCTGAGGACGAGTGGCTGCGCCGAGCAGAAGCTCAGCTCCCTGATCGGGTCGAGGAGTGGGTCGACGACCTGCTCCGCATCTTCGGCGTGGACCGATCGTGAACGAACCGAGCCGGGTCCCCAGCCGAAACGGAGGCCCGGTTTCCGTTCATCACCTGAGCACCGGCTCGATGTCCGCCGGGTCGAAGATCGGCCCGTTGGACGCCGGCTTGATGACGACCGCGCGGAAGACCTTGAGGACGGCGGCGCGCTGCTGCTCGATCGTCAGCTTCTCCCACCGCTCCCGTATGTCGGTGGGGCCGGCCGCGAAGGTGGACGCCTCGGCGCGGTGCAGGGCTCGCTCCCGGTGCAGCTCCACGATCTGCTTCTCCAGGTCCTCGGTGAGCGCGATGTAGCGAGCGGCCGACATGCGCTTCTCCTGCCACGCCCGCTGGAACTCGGCCATATCCCTTTCGAGAGAGGCCAGTAGCTCCTCTCCGGTCCATTCCGGCGCGTGCTGACGGACGTTCGCGAGCGCCTTGTCCGAACTGAGGAACACGGCGTTCCTGATGAGACGGTCGACCGGTTCGCCTGCCCTGGCGACTCCCCCGCATCCCCCGTCGTTCTTACCGGGGCACGCGTACTTGAACTGCGATGACGTCTTCGACTTCCGGTACGACGGGAAGCCCCGCATCTTCGCACCACACCGCCCGCACCGGGCGATGCCGGAGAGCAGGTACTTGGTGGCGTTGTCTCGTGCGGCCCGCCCCTCCGACTCCCGCCGGACCTTCTCCGTGAGCAGGTACCAGTCCTCGGGGGTGACGATCGGCTCCCAGTCGCCGACGACGGGCTCACCATGCTCGTCCAGGAACAACTCACCCTGGTGCATCCGGTAGCCGCAGATCCGCGGGTTCATCAGCATCCGCTTGATCTTGGAGTCGTCGAAGAAGCCGCCGCTGTGCGACCTGACCCCCTTGTCCCGCCACTCACGCGCGATCGACGCCCAGCGGATGCCGCCGAGGAAGTCCTGCACCGCCTTGCGGAGGTTTTCGGCCTCTTCCAGCACCAGCGTCCTGCGGTCCTCTCGGTTCCATCCGTACGGCGCCCGGCCACCGGGAAGCCTGCCCTGCGCCGCCAGTTCCAGGTGCTTGCGCTTCGTACGCCGGGAGGTGTCCGCCGAGGCCTTGCTGGCGACAGTCACCTTGATCCGCGCGATGAACCGGCCGTTCTCCGTGGACAGGTCGATGTCCGACGCCGATACCGAGTCGAAGACGAGGTGGCGCTTCCGGCGCTCGGCATCCTCGTACTCGTCGATCCACGCCTCCAGTTCACGCGGCTGACGCGTGAAGCGGTCGATGTCCCAGGCGACGACCCCGTCGATCCGCTCGGCCTTCAGATCTTCCAGCATCTGCCGGAACTCGGGGCGTACCGTCTTGCGCTTGTACGCGGAGAGATCGTTGTCCTCGTAGACCCTGGCGACCTCCCACCCCCGGGCCGCGCAGTGCAGGCGGCAGTCCTCCTCCTGCCGTGCGACGCCCAGTCCCTCAGCCTCGTCGTCCTTGCTGATCCGGGTGTAGATGCCCACCTGTATGGCCCCGGAGGACCCCCGTCGTACCGCCATGCGCCGGATCGTCGCATACCACGGTCGGTTACATCAACCGCCGTTCTCATCACCACCTGGACCACGGCCGATGTTCCTCATGTGCATCACGAATGTCTGTCCGCAAGTGGCAGACTGCTTCCATGACGACGCACAAGAACCTGCTCGGCGGCCCGGAACCGACGTACCTGCCGGAGAACGAAGAGGCGTACCGCCTGCTGGGCGAGGATTCCCTGGCGCCGACCGAGGTCGCGGCGAAGCATCCGACGTTCTCGCTCGCCTGGGCGATGCTCGCGGACGACGCCTTCGAGGCGGGGCGAGTGGTGGAGTCCTATGCCTACGCGCGCACCGGCTATCACCGCGGCTTGGACGCACTGCGCCGGGCCGGGTGGAAGGGGCATGGCCCCATCCCTTGGGACCACCGGGCCAATCGTGGGTTCCTGCGCTGCCTCGCCGCCCTCGCTCGTGCCGCGGGCGAGATCAACGAGAAGGACGAGGCGGAGCGTTGCTGGCAGTTCCTCAGGGACAGCAGTGCTGAGGCGTACACCGAGCTGAAGCGGTAGTCACCGGGGCTGAAACGTCCGTGCCGCGGTAACCCGGACAGCGGCGGTGGCACGGAGTGCACGATTACATGCAGTGGCATTCTCCCCGGAATCGGGCCGTGCCCCTTCCACCCGCCGCGGCGCAGGGCGTCCAGACCGCGGTGGCAGCCCGTACGGGCGTACGCGTACGACTCCACGGCCGCGCCCCGCTCGAACGCGTCGTCGGCCGGCTGCGCCCACGCCGGCGAGGACGCCGGGTACCGCGCGGCGACCTCGGCGGGCGAGGTGCCCTTCGCGAGGAGCTCACGGGGCTCCGGGCCGTCGGGGATGCGGGTGGGTGGCGGGCCGCCCTACGGGGCACCGCCTCGCGACCGGCGGCCCTCCAGCGGAGGCGCGGTCACCCAGCAGTGGGTGCGGCACTCGGGGTGGCGGCAGTCCGGGGCCGGGCGGCGGACCGTGGCGAAGGCGAGCACCGCCCCCGCCACCAGCACCCCGGCGCAGATCGGCATCGCCCGCCGGAACGCGGCGTCGAAGGCGTCCGCCGAACGGTACGCCTCCGGGCCCATCCCGGTCAGCAGCGGCAGCGCGGCCACCGCGATCAGGCCGGCGGCGCGGGCGGCCGCGTTGTTGATGCCGCTGGCCAGGCCCGCGCGGGAGGTGTCCACCGAGGCGAGGACGGTGGCGGTCAGCGGGGCCACCAGGGTGACCATGCCGGCGCCCATGACCAGCAGGGCAGGCAGGACGTCGGTGAGATAGTCCGCGCCCTTGCCGACCCGCAGCATCAGCAGCATCGCCGCCGCGCTGAGCAGTGGGCCGGCGGTGAGCGGGATGCGCGGGCCGATGCGGTCGGCGAGGGCGCCCGAGCGGGCCGAGAACAGGAGCATGAGTGCGGTGGTCGGGAGCAGGGCGGTGCCCGCCTGGAGCGCCGAGTAGCCGGACACGACCTGGAGCTGGAGGGCGGTGAGGAAGAAGAAGCCGCCGAAGGCCGCGTAGACGCACAGGGTGACCAGGTTGACCGCGGTGAACTGGCGGGAGGCGAAGATGTCGAGCGGCATCATCGGGTCGGGGCGGTGCTTCTCGACGTAGACGAAGGCGACGGCGGCGAGCACTCCGGCGGTCGCGGTCGGGGCGACGGCGAGGGAGCCGTGTCCGGCCGCGATCAGGGCGTACGTCACCAGGGCGAGGGAGAGGGCGCCGAGCGCGGCGCCGAGCACGTCGAAGCCGCCGCGGGCGCGGCCGCCGCCGGGCTCCGGGCCGCGTTCGAGGGGGGAGGTGCCCGCATCGGACTCGGGGACGTGGCGTACGGCGACGGGCGCGCAGACCAGGGCGAGCGGGACGTTGAGCAGGAACACCCAGCGCCAGCCGGGGCCGTCCACCAGCCAGCCGCCCAGGAACGGGCCGACGGCCGCGCCGATGCCGCCGAATCCGGACCACAGGCCCACGGCCCTGCTCCGGTCGTCGGGGTGGAAGGAGGCCTGGATGAGGGCGAGGGAGCCGGGGGTGAGGAGGGCGCCGCCGACGCCCTGCAGGGCGCGGGCGGCGATGAGGACGGCGGGGCCGGGGGCGAGGCCGCAGAGCAGGGAGGCGGCGGCGAACCAGACCACGCCGAGCACGAAGATCCTGCGGCGGCCGTAGCGGTCGCCGAGGGAGCCGCCGAGCAGGATCAGGCCGGCCAGGGTGACCAGGTAGGCGTTGACCGTCCACTGGAGGGCGGAGAGGCTCGCGCCGAGGTCCTGGCCGATGCGGGGCAGGGCGACGTTGACGACGGTCGAGTCCAGCAGGGCCATGCTGGAGCCGAGCACGGTCGTGAAGAGGATCCAGCGCCCGGTGGGTGTGGCGATCCTGACGGCGGGGGCGTGCCGTGCGGTGACAGCCATGAGGGGATCATCCCGCGCCGGCCGTCGGGGGACCAGACGGGGAACGGACCCGGCGCCGTCGCGCCGGGTCCGTCATCTGCCGTCCCGTACGGTCCTACTTGATCTTGGTGCCCGTGGAGCGCAGGTTGCCGCAGGCCTCGACGACGCGCTTGGCCATGCCCGCCTCGGCCAGCTTGCCCCAGGTGCGCGGGTCGTAGGTCTTCTTGGAGCCGACCTCGCCGTCGACCTTCAGGACGCCGTCGTAGTTCTTGAACATGTGGTCGGCGACCGGACGCGTGAAGGCGTACTGGGTGTCGGTGTCGATGTTCATCTTCACGACGCCGTTCTCCAGGGCGGTGCGGATCTCCTCCTCCGTGGAGCCGGAGCCGCCGTGGAAGACGAAGTCGAACGGCTTGCTGCCGGCGGGCAGGCCGTACTTCGCGGCCACGCCGTCGTTCAGCTCCTTCAGCAGGTCGGGGCGGAGCACGACGTTGCCCGGCTTGTACACGCCGTGGACGTTGCCGAAGGACGCGGCCAGCAGGTAGCGGCCCTTCTCGCCCAGGCCGAGGGCCTCGGCGGTGCGGATCGCATCCTCGGCCGTCGTGTACAGGGAGTCGTTGATCTCGTGCGAGACACCGTCCTCCTCGCCGCCGGTCGGGGTGATCTCGACCTCAAGGATGATCTTGGCGGCGCGGGCGCGCTCCAGCAGCTCCTGGGCGATGACGAGGTTGTCCGCGAGGGTCTCCGCGGAGCCGTCCCACATGTGGGACTGGAACAGCGGGTTCAGACCGGCCTGGACACGCTTCTCGGAGAGCGTGAGCAGCGGGCGCACATACCCGTCGAGCTTGTCCTTCGGGCAGTGGTCCGTGTGCAGCGCGATGTTGACCGGGTACTTCTCGGCGACGATGTGCGCGAACTCGGCCAGGGCGACGGCGCCGGTGACCATGTCCTTGGTGTACTGACCGCCCAGGAACTCGGCGCCACCCGTCGAGATCTGGACGATGCCGTCGCTCTCCGCCTCGGCGAAACCGCGCAGCGCCGCATGCAGGGTCTGGGAAGACGTCACGTTGATGGCCGGGTAGGCGAACTTGCCTGCCTTCGCCCGGTCGAGCATCTCGTTGTAGACCTCGGGGGTTGCGATGGGCATGGTCCGCTCCTTGTATGTGCGGGTGGCATTCTGCGTGCTGAAGGCCCTGACCTAGGGGGTGACGTCGTCGTCGGCCCCATCTTTGCAGACGGAGCCGGATGCACCGGACACCCTGTCCAGCCTGTGGATGACGGGTCCGCTAGTCCAGACCCAGGTCGTCCTTCGAGTACGCGAACACGTACGGCACTTGCGCCTTCTCGGCGATGGCCTCGGCGGCGCCCGTCGCCCGGTCCACGATCGTGGCGACCGCGACGACCTCGGCGCCGGCCTCCCGCAGCGCCTCGACGGCGGTCAGCACCGAACCGCCGGTGGTGGAGGTGTCCTCGACGGCGAGCACACGACGGCCCGCGACCTCCGCGCCCTCGATACGGCGCTGCAGACCGTGCGCCTTGCCCGCCTTGCGCACGACGAACGCGTCCAGCGTCCTCCCGCGTGCGGCGGAGGCGTGCAGCATCGCGGTGGCCACCGGGTCGGCGCCCAGGGTGAGGCCGCCGACCGCCTCGTAGTCCAGGTCGGCGGTCAGGTCGAGCATGACCTGACCGACCAGCGGCGCGGCCACGCCGTCGAGCGTGATGCGGCGGAGGTCGATGTAGTAGTCGGCCTCCTTGCCCGACGACAGCGTCACCTTGCCGTGTACCACGGCCTTGTCCTTGATCTGCTGCAGCAGCTCGCCGCGAACGTCACTCATGGCAGTCAGCTTAAGCGGGGCGCCAGGTCCAGGTCGTCGTGGCCTCCAGCGGTTCCAGCGGCGTGACCAGGCGCGGACGGGTGTTCAGGCCGTTGGGCGGGCCGGTCTGCGGCTCCACGCACACCGCGGCCTCCTGCTCGTCGTAGACGACGACCCACTCCTCGGGGCTGGTCACCCTCAGCTCCAGCCGGCCGGGCCAGGTGAGCGTGACGTCCACGCCGCCGGGCATGCCGAAGCAGTCGTCCCAGGGGCCGGGCCGGGGGTCGGTGCGGTGGCCGGTGGGCAGGTGGTCGTCGCCGCGTTCCTCCTGCCAGGCGGGGTGGAAGTCCAGCCGGACGTCCTCGGCGCCCTCTCCCCCGAGGTTGCGGTTGAACCACGGGTGCCAGCCGATCTGGGCCGGGAAGGAGGAGTCGTACGTCTCCACGGACATCGTCAGCGTCAGGGAGTCCCCGGTCAGGGCGACCGCCTGGGTGACCCGGCCGGCGTAGGGCCAGGGGTCGACGAGGTCGTAGGTGATCACCGCCTCGTGCGCCGAGGTGCGGGCCGTGCGCCAGGCGCCGTCGCGGGCGGTGCCGTGGATGGCGTGCGGCGGGGAGTTGAGCGGCATCTGGTGGACCGTGGCGCCGTCCAGGAACCGGCCGTCGCGGATCCTGCCGCACCAGGGAACCATCGGGAAGCAGCCGAACCGCTCGCCCTGGCGGAGCAGTTCGAGGCCGCCCACGCGGAGTCCTCCGATACGGCCCCCGTCGCCCGGCCGCACGATCGCCTCCGCGTCGCCCGCGGTCAGCGTGATCTCTTCGTTACTCACGCAACGAGGCTACTGGGCCGATCAAGAGGTTGTTTTCCGTCGTGGCCGGCCGACGGCGGTGCGGGTCGGGGGTTGTTGCCTCACCGGCGGCGTCTGAGGGCGCGGCCCACGACGATGGCCGAGGCCACGGCCAGCGCGGCGGCGGGAGCGGCCCAGCGCAGGACGGGGTTGCCGGAGACGGTGAGCGGGGCGGGCACGGGGGCGTAGCGGCCGCGGGGCGGGGCGTGGTCCACCTCCTCCGCGCTGCGGCCGATCATCGTCCGGCGCGCGTGCGCGGCCTCGGCGGGCGGTTCCTCGGCCTCGGCGAAGGTGTCGGAGACGGCCTCGGTGCCGGTCTCGGCACCGGTCGGGGGCAGGACGGGTTCCAGGATGTCGTCCCGCTCGGCCTGCTCCTCGGCCTCCTCGTCCCGTTCGCCGCCGGGCCGGTCCTCACCGTTGTGGTCCTCGGCCTGGTCCTCCTCGTCCGCGAGCGGGTCGGGAGAGGGCGGCAAGACCTCCGTCTCGAAGGCCGGGATGCGCCCGGACGGCGCGGCGGGGCGGGGTTCGGTGTCCTCGGCGAGCCCCTCCGCGAAACGGTTCAGCAGCCGGGCCGCGGCGGCCCGCACCGCTTCCGGGTCGAGCTCGGCGACGCGGCCGCCCGCGATGGCGGTGCCGTCGAAGGTGAGGGTCGAGCCGGCGTCGGTGTCGCGGACGCGCAGGGTGAGCGCGAACTTGACCGAGCCGGTGCCGCGGGACTCGGTCGCGTCGCCCTCGACGGCGTACGTGCCCTCGTCGCCGGCGGAGACGCGCAAGGTGCCGCGGTAGGTGATGGAGTGGCTGCCGATCCGCACCTTCAGGCGGCCGGCGACGGGCTCGGTGCCCGCCTCCGCCTGAAGCCCGGGAACCGCCCGGGCAACCTGCGCGGGGTCGGCGAGCGCCTCCCGCAGCCGCTGGGCCGGAACCGGAACGAACACCTCGTGCTCCATGTCAGCCGAGGGTACCCAGTGGCGGCCGGTAATACCCTCCCCTCGACCGCAACTCGTCCCGTGTTGACCACCGCACCACCGCAGGCCCCGGCCGCCCGGACGCCCCGGTCCGCCGCCCCCTCACCCCTCACCCCTCACCCCTCGCCCCCGGCCGCACCAGCCCCGTCTCGCAGGCCAGCACCACCGCCTGGGCTCTGCTGGTCAGGCTGAGTTTGGCCATGGTGCGGCTGAGGTGGGTCTTGACCGTGGCCTCGCTGACGAAGAGGCGGTCGGCGGCCTCGGCGTTGGTCAGGCCCCGGGCCACCAGGCGGAGGAGCTCCACCTCGCGGGAGGTCAGGGCGCGCAGGCCGGTGGACTGGTCCGCGGGCGACGACGCTGTGGCCGTACGTGCCGTGAACGGCACCCGGCACCGGAACGGTTCCTCAGTCTGCGTAGCGCGGGTGGACCAGTGTCGACGGGGGCAGGTCCGGGATGCGTGTGCGCAGTGCGGCGCGGGCGTCCGCCGCCAGCGCGGCCGGGGTGAGCGTGTGCGGGCGGGGGGCCCGTGGGTCCAGGCCGAGCACGGGGGTGGAGCGGGCCGCCAGGACGAAGCCCCAGTCCCGGGGCGCGTGGGAGGGGCCCGCCGTACGGTCGGGCCCGGCTGTGAAGCCCTGGTCGTGGCCGCCCGCCCGGTAGGCGACGGTGCGCAGCCCGGCCCCACGGACCGTCGCCTCCACCGTCCAGAACACGCGCGGGCACAGGGAGACCGGGCCGGCGTGCACCACCAGCCGGCCGCCGGGCGCCAGGGCCCGGCGGGCCAGGCCGTAGAACTCCTGCGCGTAGAGCTTCGTACTCGCCGTGATGCCCGGATCGGGCAGGTCCTCGATCACCACGTCGTACGCCGCCGGCGGCGCCCCGCGCAGCCAGTCGAAGGCGTCGGCCGTCGTCACGTGGACGCGCGGGTCGCCGTAGGCGTGCCCGTTCAGCCGGGCGAGCGCCGGGTCGCTGCGCGCCAACCGGACGACGTCCGGGTCGAGTTCCACGATGTCCACGTGCTCGACGCCGGGGTGGCGGAGCACTTCGCGGGCGGCGAGGCCGTCTCCGCCGCCGAGGATCAGCACGCGCGCGTGCGGGCCGGTCATCGCGGGGTGGACGAGGGCCTCGTGGTAGCGGCGCTCGTCGTGGCCGCTGACCCGCAGCCGCCCGTCGAGGAACAGGTCCAGCGGGCGGCCCTGGGTGCCGCCGGTGAGGACCACCTCCTGGACGCCGGTCCGCAGCGCCACGCGGACGTCGTTGCCGTACACCGCCTGCCGCGCGGCCCGTTCGAAGTCGCCGACCAGGGCGGCGGTCGAGGCGAGCAGCCCGAGTACGGCGAGGTTGGCGACCAGCAGCAGCCGGCGCCCGCGCGGGGTCAGGTCCCGCCGGAACAGGCCGAGCGCGAGGGCCCCGCCGGCCACGACATTGACCGCGCCGGTGAGCAGTGCCCCGGTCAACTGACCGAGCAGCGGCAGGAGAAGGAAGGGAAAGGCGAGGCCCCCGACGAGCGCGCCGACGTAGTCCGCCGCGAACAGGTCGGCGACCGCGCCGCCCGCGTCCTGCCGGCGGATGCGCTGGATCAGCTCCATCAGCAGCGGCACCTCGGCACCGATCAGCAGGCCTATGGCGAGTGAGAAGGCGACCAGCAGGCAGCGCGGTCCGTCGGCCCACATCCCGCCCCAGCCGCCGGTGAAGGCGAAGACCGCGTACAGGGCCAGGGCGCTGCAGCCGCCGACGAGGGCGAGCGTCGCCTCGATCGCGCCGAAGGCGACGGCGGCGTGCCGGCGCAGCCGCTTGGCGACGAGCGAGCCGACGCCCATCGCGAACACCATGACGGACAGCACGACGGAGGCCTGGGTGACCGAGTCGCCCATCAGGTACGAGGCGAGGGCGACGAGTTCGAGCTCGTAGACGAGTCCGCAGGCCGCGCAGACGAAGACGCCCGCGAGGACGAGGAACCGGCCGGTCCCCGGCCGGACGGGCAGCCTCGCGGGGCCGCACCGGACCGGCGCCGTGCCGGGTGGCGCGGTGCCGGACTGGGCCGGGGCGTGCGGTTCGATCACGACTGCGACGTTACGTCACGGGTGTGGGACGCTTCGTCACCCACACGTGTGGAAAAAGGAACGGTTGACGCATCAGGCGTTTGAATTCGGCCAGTTGGACCCGCCGGGACTTCAGTCGGCCCCGGCGGCACTTCGGTTGAAGCCCGGCCGGCGGCACTTCGGTTGAAGCCCGGCCGGCGGCACTTCGGTTGAAGCCCGGCCGGCGCCGTAGCTCAGTTGGACCCGGCCAGTGCGGAGCGGCGCGCTCCCACTCTCGTCCGGGTCGCCACCAACTGGCCGTCCTGCGGGTAGGCGTGCCAGGTCCGCCAGTGCACCTGGCCCTCGTACCGCTGCGCCAGCATCGCGGTGAACGCGTGCGGGCTGCCCGGGAAGACCCCCGCGAGGCCGTGGGGGTGGTCGGACACCAGCGCCAGCAACTCCTGGGCGCGGCCGGCGAACGAGCCCGGCGAGAGCACCTCGACGCGCGCCGCGAACTCGTACTCCCAGTCGTCCACGCGCTTGGCGACCCCGAGCGGAAGGGGCGTACTGGAGCCCGCGATGCACGCCACCGTCTCCGAGCAACTGCCCCGCTCCTCCTCCAGAAGCACCTGGTGGGATGCGCCGAGAAGGCGTAACTGAAGCTTCGCGTCGGCCAGTTCGAGGTCCAGTGTGGCCAGTGCGGGCAGCGGCTCGCGTCCCAGGGCCCAGGCGAGGTCGGCCGCGCGCGTGTCGGTATAGGAGGTGTTCAGGGTCGTGAGCATGGGTCGGCTCCGCTAGCACGCAGAAAGAAGGGGAGGCAAAGGGCCGGCGCACCCCGGTCGACCCAGGGGAGAGCGGCCAGGTCAGCCCAGTTCAGGTGTGGGGTGAGCAGGACGTCCCAGGGGCTGCGTCGGCGAGTTAGAGGGAATCATGAACGATGGCGCCGCCACAGCGTCTTTACCCAACTTCGTGGGGTTTCCATCCCCTAGAGGGCCCCACAGCTCAACTGTTCAACCACGGCGTGCGCCAGGGCGCGTGAGTCGGCGCGGTGGCGCGCGGGTCGGCGCTGGGGCGCCCGCCGGCCAGCTCCTGCCGACGGGCGCCGCCAGGGATGCGGTTCTCCCTGTGGAGCTCGGCTGCCCCGTGTCAGCTGCCTCCACCGCATCCGCCGCCGCACGACGAGCCGCCCCCGCAGGAGGACCCGCCGCCGCACGAGGAGTGCCCCCCGCAGGAGTGGTGCCCGCCCGAGTGGTGGCCGCCGGAGTGGTGGCCGCCGGACGACGAGCCGCCGTCCCCCGCCGCCCACCAGCTCACGCCCCCGTCGCCGCTCCCGCTGTGGGACCGCACCCACCGGCCCCCGTGCCTCTTGGCGTGCCGGTCGCTGCGGGCGCTCCTGCGTGCCGCGGCGACCACGGCGGCCACGAACAGCACCGCGACCACGGCAAGGACGATGCCGAAGACCATGGCGTCCCCCTCCTTCCGATCCCCCGGGGCTCCCCCCGGAAGTCCCCCGAAGCAGCCCCCCGCGGGCGCCTCGCTCGTTGCGTGCCCGGGGGATGCCCGGCCACTGCTCCGGCCAAAGCCCACTTGAGGAAGTCCAGAGCTTCGACGCAGGATGACCGGCATGACCTCCAGCGCACGCCCGCTCCTCAACCGCCGGCTCGCCGAGTTCGGGACGACGATCTTCGCCGAGATGTCCGCCCTGGCCGCGCGGACCGGGTCGATCAACCTGGGGCAGGGGTTCCCCGACACCGACGGCCCCGAGGAGATCCGGGAGGCGGCGGTACGGGCGCTGCGCGACGGACGCGGCAACCAGTACCCACCGGGCCCGGGCGTTCCCGAGCTGCGCCGGGCCGTCGCGGCGCACCAGCTGCGGCGCTACGGGCTGTCCTTTGACCCGGACACCGAGGTGCTGGTCACGGCGGGCGCCACCGAGGCGATCGCCGCCGCGCTGCTCGCGCTCGTGGAGCCCGGGGACGAGGTGGTCGCCCTGGAGCCGTATTACGACTCCTACGCCGCCTGCATCGCGATGGCGGGCGGGCAGCGGGTGCCGGTCACGCTGCGGCCGCACAACCACGACGGAGCCGTCGGCGCCGACGGAGCCGCCTTCCGGCTGGACCTGGACGAGCTGCGGGCCGCGGTGACCGACCGGACCCGGCTGCTGCTGATCAACACCCCGCACAACCCCACGGGCACGGTCCTCACCCGCGCGGAGCTCACGGCGATCGCGGAGCTGGCCGTGGAACGCGATCTCCTGGTGGTCACGGACGAGGTGTACGAGCACCTGGTCTTCGACGACGCCGAGCACGTGCCGCTCGCCACGTTCCCGGGGATGCGCGAGCGGACGGTGACGATCGGGTCGGCCGGCAAGACGTTCTCGTTCACCGGCTGGAAGGTCGGCTGGATTACGGCCACCCCGACTCTGGTGGCCGCGGTCCGCTCGGCCAAGCAGTTCCTGACGTACGTCGCGTCCGGGCCCTTCCAGTACGCCGTGGCCGAGGCCCTGAGCCTGCCCGACTCATACTTCGCGGACTTCCGCGCGGACATGCTGGCCAAGCGGGACCTGCTCGCGGGCGGCCTGGAGCGGGCGGGCTTCAAGATCTTCCGCCCGGCCGGCACGTACTTCATCACCACCGACATCCGGCCCCTCGGTGAGAGCGACGGTTTCACCTTCTGCCGTGCACTGCCGGAGCGCTGCGGGGTGGTGGCGATCCCCAACGCGGTCTTCTACGACCACCGTGAGCAGGGCGCGCCCTTTGTCCGCTTCGCGTTCTGCAAGCGGACAGGCGTGCTGGAGGAGGCGGCCTCCCGACTCAAGACGCTGGCCGTCTGACAGCCACAGACGTACCAGCAGATGTACCGGCCACACGGCCTGGTCGCTCCGCGCCGCCGCGCCCCCGCACTCGACTGCCGCCTGGTCGACCGGGACACCGGTGATCGGCAGTCGTATCACGCGGCCCGCCTGTCCGCGGACACGCTTCCATCAGCGATCAGCCGACGCCGCCAGGCCCGGTGACAGCGCCTCCGGATCATGCGGGACAGGGGCAGCGAAGAGTCATACCGGCCCCGAAGGGTACGAACCCGAGCTGGGCTCTACGAAGAAGGTGATGTGCGGGCAGTAGCCCTCCTCGGCCAGCCAGGCACGGGCCCGGCCGCGCTGTCGCTCATCGCGGAACCGGTGGTACCGGCTCCAGGAGCGCTCGTCACCGGCGAGCACGTCCTTGAAGCGCCGGAAGGCGCCCCGCCCGCCGATGGCGGACCGCAGCCGGTCGGCAAGGGCGGCGTCCTCGACCTCTTCGATGAACAGCTCCATGTCCCGGTAACCTGCCCGGGACCCCAGAGCCGGCACGTACAGCCATCGCTCGGGATCGTCGTTCTCCTCGGCCTCGGGCCCAGGCCCCAGCTCATCGGTGAACGCAGGCCAGCACTCCCCGGTGGGCAGATCGATCCGGCCACCGGACTCGGCCAGGTCACCCTCCAGCAGCATGGCGAGCATCTCCAGATCCACCGCGAGCGGACGCAGGAGGGGGATCGCCGCGTCTCCCGTGGCCTCACGCAACCGGTCCGCCAGCTCCTCATCGCCCCGGAAGCCACGCTCCTGGAGCGCGCCGAGAAACAAGGCCGCCGTCTCCGCGGCCCCCGGCAGGCCCTGCGCCGCGGCCCCGGCCACACCATCGCCGACCAGCTGCAGCACCTCACGCACGGGTCCACGACGCAACGCCGCAAGCAGTGCCGCCCCGTCCTGCGCGTAGAGCGCGCCACGCAGGGCCCGCAGTCCGTCCTCGTCCCATCCCTCAACCACGACGCCGACGGTAACGCGCCACCAAGGACGTACGACGCCGGGACCATCGGTTTCCCTCCGCCCGGCTCCGTGCCAGTGCCGGCACACCCGGCGTCTGGGGGCCAGGCTGAGTTGCCCGGTCAGCGGCGCCGCTTGCGGACGCTCTTGCCTGAGGGGCGCCGAGCCTTCCGGGCGATGCCGGGGCGGGCGCCGTGGGTACCCGGTACCCGTGCCGCCAACTGCCTGAGCTCGTCGAGCCCGGCCCTTTCCGGGTGCGCGGAGTCCAACGCGGCGGCAACCGCGTCCCTGGCCTGGGGACCCTGGGCGCGCAGCGCCTCCTCGGCGCTGCCTGAGCCGCCCGCCAGCTCCACAAGCTGGAGCAGGTTCTCGGCAAGCACCAGCAGATGCTCGGCATCGGTCATGTCCCCTGGGGACAGCAACTCGCGCTGCGCCAGAGCGTTCAGCGCCAGGGGCGCCAGCTGGGTGTCGCGACGCAGCGTACGCAGCAGCCGCTCGCCCTCACCGTCCGGCAACGCCGCCAACAGCACGTCGAGCATCGCCTGCGCGCGCGTGCGGAAAGCCATGGTCCTTACGGCGTCGGTCAGTTGCCGCAGTGCGGCCTCTCGCACGCCGCGGGCCGTGATCCAGCCGGCCAGCTCCGTGCGGGCGGAGTCCGGGTCGTAGTCATCGGCCAGCACCCCCAGCAGGCCGGCCGCCGGCGCCTGGGCCAGTTCACCGACCAGCGGTGCGTCCCTGCCGGCCGCCATCAGCCGCCGCCGTACGGCCCGGGTACCGAGTTCGGTGAGATGGATGAGCTCGACCGGCCCTGTGGTCAGCTCCTCGCGCCGGGCATCGGCCCTCTCCCGCGCCGCCGGGTCCGTGGCCGCCCCCGCGACGCCCAGCAGCTCCGCGAGCTCCGGCGGCATGTCCGCGGGCAGCTCGGGTCCGGTATCGGAGAGGTCGACGTCCAGGAACACCGGGTCGGCCATCCCACGGCCACGCTCGATCGCGCCCAGGTCGTCCAGCAGGTCGAGCACCGTGCGCAGGTCCCGGTCGGCGTGCTCGAACCACATCCGGTGCCGGAGATCCGACCCGCCGTCCAGCCGGAAGCGGGCCCGATAGGCCAGGTGTACGGAGTCACGCAACCGTGGCCAGGGCATCGGGTACGGCAGGCTGTAGAGCGTGTTCAGCACATCTTCCAGGATGTCCTCGTAGACGTCGAAGAGCATCGACTCGACGTGCCAGCCGCTCCGCGCGCCGATCAGGGCCTGCCGCAACTCGAAGCACGCGTCGAAGGCGCGCAGCCACAGCTGAAGCGGATCTGACAGCACCGGCCGGGCCTTGGCCACCGCGTACAAACGCCCCTTGACCACCCGGACCAGCCGCGCCTTCTTCGCCCACTCCAACAGCAGTCCCAGCTGCGGCAGGTCGGCCGAAGAGCGCACCCCGTCGACCTTGTCCCCGGTGTCCAGTACGTCCACCAGCTCGCGGGCATCTGCCATCCGCAGCCGCCCCGCCGCCGTCACCGCGCGGCCGTCGCGCCCCGCCCACTCGGCGAGTCCGCGCAACTGCGCAAGAATCGCCGATGTCTCGGCCCGTCGACGCAGCTCGCCGTCCGGGGGGAGCACCACAGGCAGCTGCGGCTCGGCCCGCGCCACACCGGACAGTGTGTTGCCGGTCAGCCGCCGTTCCATGATCGCATCGAGGACCTGCTCGTCGTAGACGGCCTCCCCACGCTGCGCCCGCTCCGCGAAGCGCTGCAACGCCGCCCCGTCCAAGACGTCCACGCCCTGCTCGGCGGCTGTCATGGCCCAGAACTTCGCCATCCCCCAGCGGGTGCGGTCCGCCATCGCCGCGGGATACCGTCCCGCCGTCGCGTCGACCGCCGCGAGGGAGTCCTCGAGGGCGGGGCCGCGCGGGTCCGCCAACTGCGTGGCGTGCAGGTAGCGCAGCAGCGTGCGCAGTGTGCCCGAGGCATCGGCGCGTTCCTCCCCGGGAAGCTCGGTGACCTGCTGGGGAAGCCAGGAGAGGAGTAGCTCCTCCACATGGCGCGACTCCCACAGCCCCAGTCGGCCGTCGGCAGTCGCCCGGTGCCGGTAGTCCAGTGCCGTCTCAGCCGTGAACCCGTCCACCGGCAGCGTCTGCTCCCCGGCCCACCGGACGAGGCGGTCGACCAGCAGCCCGCACGCCGCCTCGAACTCTTCCTCGGCCTCGGGCTCGAACCGCATCCGCATAAAATTCGTCCACCCTGTCAGCAGCAGTCCTTGCCGCCCCACGCTATCGCCCATCCGGGGCCGACAACTCGGCTGAGGGCGAGCGGCCAGCTACCGCAAGGGCCGTACACGGTGGTTGTCACCCACAGCGACCCCGGCGTTGAACCTCCTTGCGACGAACCGGGCTTCGCCGCACGGACTCACGGCAACGGACTGGCCACATTGGCAGTCTTCGTCAGCGGGCGTCCGCCTCGGGCTCCGGGCGCGGGAGTTCGGTGTGGAGGACGACCTCTACTTCGAGACCTTCCGCCAGGACATGCGCACCAAGCGCGACATCCTCGCGTCGGGCCTGGCCGAAGCGGGCTTCAAGGTCTACGACACCGCCGGCACCTACTTCATCACCACCGACATCCGCCCCCTCGGCGAGACCGACGGCTTCGCCTTCTGCCGCGCCCTCCCGGAGCGCGCGGGCGTCGTCGCCATCCCGAACGCGGTCTTCTACGACCACCGCGAGCAGGGTGCGCCTTCGTACGGTTCGCCTTCTGCAAACGCACCGAGGTGCTGACGGATGCGGCGGAAAGGCTCCGCAAAGCGCTCGCGCACCGCCCGCCGCCGCAGGTCGGTCCTCGCATTCCCCGTCGCCCGCCCCGCCCGCCCGGAACGTCCGCACCGGAGGCCGCATGCTCCCGGCCGTCGTACCGGCGCTTGCCGCACCACAGAGCGAGACGTACAATTTCTTGTACGTCGAAGGAGGGTTGATCGTGAAGACCATGACGTATTCCGAGTCCCGCGCGCGGTACGCCGAGGTGCTCAACTCCGTCACCGACGACCGTGAGGAGGTCGTCATCACCCGGGCCGGACATGAGCCGGTCGTCATCATCTCCCTTGAGGACTACGAGTCCCTGAAGGAGACCGCGTACCTGCTGCGAAGCCCGGCGAACGCCCGGCGCCTACTCGCCTCCATCGACGAGCTGGAGAACGGCGGCGGCACCGTACGCGAGCTGGCGACCGACGAATGAGGGCCCCGGGTTGAAGATCACCTTTTCCTCCCGCGCCTGGGAGGACTACCTGTGGTGGCAGCTTCAGGACCGAAAGATCCTGAAGCGCATCAACACGCTCATCGCGGACATCGCCCGGAACGGCAACGAAGGGATCGGTAAACCGGAACCGCTCAAGCACGGATTCCAGGGCTACTGGTCGCGCCGCATCAACGACGAGCACAGACTGATCTACAAGGCCACCGAGGACGCCGTCCTGATCGCACAGTGCCGCTACCACTACGAGAGCTGACTGGTGAACCGCGGCGATCCACCGGTCCCGTCCCGTCCGCACGGTGCGTTGCGTTCAGTCGTGCGGCGGAGAGCGGCGGACTTCTCAGCCCGCGCCTCCGGTCGGCGACGGCTGCCCCTGGTGGGCCCGGTGTGCCACGCGTGAATGGGTGTACGAACGAGGCGTGGCCTGGATCACGGCGGCGCCCGCGCTGGTGGCGGCGGTGCGGGCGCCCAAGCAGTTCCTGACCTATGTGGCCTCGGGTCCGTTCCAGTACCCGATCGCCGAGGCGCTGGCGCTGCCGGAGTCGTACTTCGCCGCGTTCCGGGCGGACATGCGGGCCCGGCGGGAGCTACTGGCGGCGGGCCTTGCGGAGGCGGGGTTCACGGTGTTCCGCCCCGCCGGAACCTACTTCGTCACCACCGGCATCCGCCCGCTGGGCGAGTCGGACGGCTTCGCCTTCTGCCGCTCCCTGCCCGAGCGGGTGGGCGTGGTCGCGATCCCGAACGCCGTCTTCTACGACCACCGCGAGGAGGGCGCACCGTTCGTCCGTTTCGCCTTCTGCGAACAGCCGGCGGTGCTCCAGGAGGCGGCCGAGCGCCTGAAGACCCTGGCAGCCTGACCCGCACGGGCCGACGTACCCGGGCCGGCACACACGGGCCGGCACACACGGGCCGGCACACACGGGCCGCCGCACACGGCGGCGGCCACCCGCCCCGGTGCCGTTGTGGGTGGAGATCCAACGGCCCTGGGCCGCCCCCGGAGCCATGTTTCCACAGCCTGTGGACGGGCCCCGGGCGCACGGCGAGAGCCCGGCCCCGGCACAGGGCCGTCGTGGCCTGCGCCCTGGCCGGGCTCTCGTTCGCTCATGGCGCGCACCCGCTGGTGATCACCTACACGCCGCTGTAGGTCCTGCGCGCCCTGTGGCCCTCGGGAGGACTACTCCTCGTCGTCCTCGGGCTTGTCCGCCTCGTTCACGGCCTCCTCGAGGCCCAGCTGCTCGACGAGCCACCGGTCGAACTCGATCGCGGCCCGCACCCAGCTGACCGTCGAGGAGACGAAGTGCTCCAGGCTCACGCCCATGCCGATCAGCATCTGCGCCTCGCCGATGAGGCGGACGGTGCCGTCGTCGTGGGTGTGGCTGTAGACCTTGGGCCAAAGGGTCCGACGGTTCCAGTCGTCGATGGACTCGAGCAGCTGCGGCTTCTCGTCGATCTTGTGGGGCCGGTCGTAGAACGTCCGTACCGAGAAGACCTGCTGGTCGTCCTCGCCGCGGAACATGAAGTACGTACGGAACTGCTCCCACGGCGCCGCGAGGTCGCCCTCGTCGTCGACGACGTACTTGAGCTCCATCTGTTCGAGGAGCTGCTTCACGAGGTCCTGATCCGGGACGACGGGGCCCGCCGGTCCTTGGGGCTGCGGCTCGGGCTGGCCCCCGAAGTTCGGAATCGAGGACGGGTCGATGCTCACCGTGTTTTTCCCTTCGTACGGATCCTGCCATCCTCCCCCATCCGGGGAGGGGGGTGGCAAGCCCTGACGCCGCCTGTCAGCCCCTGGCTGACATGATCTGGCCGGACGCGGCGAGGCGGGGACGGAACCGGGAGTGGCGAGGTGAGCGGTGACGGGGGGAACGGCGGCCGGGCGTGGCGGACGCCGGCGGACCCGGTGGGTCCTGCTGACGGTGGACCTGGGGCTGTCCGCGCTGCTCCTGGCCGGGGCGGGCCGCTGGTCGTCGGTGGGCGCGGTCCGACTACCCGCTCGGCGGAGCGCCCGGGAAGGCGCTGTGCGCCGACGCCCTGGCGTTCGGCGGTGCGCGGCTGCCGGCCGGGGCGCGCGATGCCCGGTGCGCCGTGCAGGAGTGGCAGGACGTCGATTGCACGGCCGGCTCCCGGATGCCGCGGGACAAGGCGCGCGACTGGCCGGCGGGCACCTGTCCGGACGCGCCGAAGCCGCGGACCGAGTTCTGCGCGGACCCGGCCGGCCTCCGCCTGGACCTGGGCTTCCGCCAGGGCCCGCCGGGGCGACGGGAACCACGCCGGACATGTCCCGGGTGCCGCGGACTCCCGCTTCGGCGCGGACGCCGTGAATGTGGCGGTGACGTACGCGGGACCGGATGCGGCCTCGGGGCGTTTTTCCGCGTTCACCGCGTGAACAGTTGACCTCATGAACGGTTGAGCCGGCCAATGACTGAGCCGGCCAGTGGTTGAGCCGGCGAATGGCTGCCCGGGACCGGTCCCGGTCGTGCGAACGGCGGCCCGCCCCCGTGCCGTGAGGGCGGGCCGCCGTGCCGCTCAGAGCGTCTTGCCGGTCGCCGGTCCCACCAGCAGGCCCTCGCCGAAGCGGTCGACGCGGACCGTGTCGCCGTCCTTGACCTCGCCGGAGAGGATCTCCTTGGCGAGGCGGTCGCCGATGGCGGTCTGCACCAGACGGCGCAGCGGACGGGCGCCGTAGGCCGGGTCCATGCCCTCGTCGGCGAGCCACGCCAGCGCCTGAGGGGTGACCTCCAGGGTCAGGCGGCGCTCCGACAGGCGCTTGGCCAGGCGGTCGATCGCGAGCTTCGCGATCCGGCTCAGCTCGTCCTTGGTCAGGGCGGAGAAGACCACCATGTCGTCCAGGCGGTTGAGGAACTCCGGCTTGAAGGAGGCGCGGACCACCTCCAGGACCTGTTCCTTCTTCTCCTCCTCGCTGGTGATCGGATCGACCAGGAACTGGCTGCCCAGGTTCGAGGTCAGCACCAGGATGGTGTTGCGGAAGTCGACCGTACGCCCCTGACCGTCCGTCAGACGCCCGTCGTCCAGCACCTGCAGGAGGATGTCGAAGACCTCCGGGTGGGCCTTCTCCACCTCGTCGAGGAGTACGACGCTGTAGGGGCGGCGGCGGACCGCCTCCGTGAGCTGGCCACCCTCCTCGTAGCCGACGTATCCGGGCGGGGCGCCGACCAGCCGGGCCACGCTGTGCTTCTCGCTGTACTCGGACATGTCGATGCGGACCATGGCCCGCTCGTCGTCGAAGAGGAAGTCGGCCAGTGCCTTTGCGAGTTCGGTCTTGCCGACGCCCGTCGGGCCGAGGAAGAGGAACGAGCCGGTGGGCCGGTCGGGGTCCGAGATGCCGGCGCGGCTGCGGCGGACGGCGTCGGAGACGGCGCGTACGGCCTCGGTCTGGCCGATGAGCCGCTTGCCGATCTCCTCCTCCATGCGCAGCAGCTTCTGCGTCTCGCCCTCCAGGAGGCGGCCGGCCGGGATACCGGTCCAGGAGGCGACCACGTCGGCGATGTCGTCCGGGCCGACCTCCTCCTTGACCATGGTGTCCCTGGCGGCCTCCTCCTCGGCCTGCGAGGCGGCCTCCAGCTCCTTCTCCAGGTCCGGGATCTCGCCGTACAGCACCTTGGAGGCGGTGTCGAAGTCGCCGTCGCGCTGGGCGCGTTCGGCCTGCCCGCGCAGGTCGTCGAGCCTCTCCTTCAGCTCACCGACCCGGTTGAGGGACTGCTTCTCCTTCTCCCAGCGGGCGGTCAGGCCGCGCAGCTCCTCCTCCTTGTCGGCGAGGTCGCGGCGCAGCTTCTCCAGCCGCTCGCGCGAGGCCGCGTCGGTCTCCTTGTCGAGCGCCAGCTCCTCCATCTTCAACCGGTCCACGGCGCGCTGGAGTTCGTCGATCTCCACGGGCGAGGAGTCGATCTCCATCCGCAGCCGGGAGGCGGCCTCGTCGACCAGGTCGATGGCCTTGTCCGGCAGGAAGCGGGAGGTGATGTAGCGGTCGGACAGGGTCGCCGCGGCCACCAGCGCGGAGTCGTTGATCTGCACCTTGTGGTGGGCCTCGTAGCGGCCCTTGAGCCCGCGCAGGATCGCGATGGAGTCCTCCACGCTCGGCTCGGCGACCAGCACCTGCTGGAAGCGCCGCTCGAGCGCCGCGTCCTTCTCGATCCGCTCCCGGTACTCGTCCAGCGTCGTGGCGCCGACCATGCGCAGCTCGCCGCGGGCCAGCATCGGCTTGAGCATGTTGCCGGCGTCCATCGCGGAGTCGCCACCGGCACCCGCGCCCACGACCGTGTGCAGTTCGTCGATGAAGGTGATGATCTGCCCGTCGGAGTCCTTGATCTCCGCGAGGACGGTCTTCAGCCGCTCCTCGAACTCGCCGCGGTACTTGGCGCCCGCGACCATCGCCCCGAGGTCCAGCGCGACCAGCCGCTTGTCCTTGAGGGACTCGGGCACGTCGCCCTTGACGATCCGCTGGGCGAGCCCCTCGACGACGGCGGTCTTGCCGACGCCCGGCTCACCGATGAGGACCGGGTTGTTCTTGGTGCGGCGGGACAGCACCTGCACGACGCGGCGGATCTCCTGGTCCCGGCCGATGACCGGGTCCAGCCTTCCCTCACGTGCCGCGGCAGTGAAGTCGGTGCCGAACTTCTCCAGGGCCTTGTACTGGCCCTCGGGGTCGGGTGTGATCACCCGGCGCCCTCCCCTCGCCTTCTGGAATGCCTCTTGCAGCTTCTTCGCACTGGCGCCCTCCCCCGTGAGCACCTCGCCGGCCGCGCCGCCCTTCGCGGCGATGCCCATGAGCAGGTGCTCGGTCGACAGGTACTCGTCCCCGAGGTCCCGGGCCCGGCTCTGCGCGTCCGCGATCACGGCGAGCAGCTCACGGCCCGGCTGCGGCGGCGCGACGGTGGAGCCGGTCACGCTGGGCAGCGAGGCGAGCACCCGCTCGGCGCCGGCCCGGACGGACGCCTGGTCGGCGTCGACGGCCGCCAGCAGGTCGATGATGTTCTCGTTCTCCTGTCCCTCGAGCAGCGCGAGGAGCAGGTGGGCGGGGGTCAGGTCGGGGTGTCCCCCGGTCACGGCCCGGTTGCCGGCCGCGTTGATCGCGTCCCGGCTCCTGTTGGTCAGCTCGGCGTCCACAGTCGCTTCTCTCCTCCTTGGCGTCGGCCCTCTGCCACATCTCCCAGTGCTGACTCAGTCAACGTACACAAACTTGAGTCTATTCCACTCAAGGTAGGTCCGGGAGGCCTGTCGGGACCGAGTTGCCGGGACCTGCGGGCCCTCCTGGGTTAAGTTGCCGGGTCATGGGCACCACCACGTATTCCCAGGACCCGGGCGCACCCGACGCGCCGTACCTCGGCTTCTGGCGGGAGCGGCATCTGTGCACGCTGACCACCCTCCGCCCCGACGGCACCCCGCACGTCGTCCCGGTGGGGGTGACCTACGACCCCGGGGCACGGCTGGCCCGGGTGATCACCAACAAGGCGAGCGCGAAGGTGGGCCATGTACGGGCGGCCGGGCCGCAGGGCGCGCCGGTCGCGGTGTGCCAGGTGGACGGGCGGCGCTGGGCGACGCTGGAGGGCCGCGCGTTCGTCCGCACGGAACCGGAACGGATCGCGGAGGCGGAGCGGCGTTACGCCGAGCGCTACGAGCGCACGCCGGCACCCAACCCCTCCCGGGTGGTGATCGAGATCGAACTGATCCGGGCGCTGGGCCGAGGCTGAGCGGGAGGCGCGAGGGAGGCGGGAGGCGGGAGCGGCGGCTGTTTTCAGCCAGGGCTCGGTCTGCCGATATCCGGAGATTCCGGGTGAAACTGCAGCGGCGTCACCGTGTTCAGGTCACGGTGACGCCGCTGCGGGGGGAAGTACCTGAGCGATCTTTTACGACGGGGGAATCGCGTCAGGCACTGCGGGGGGTGGCTGAGATGGTCCTGACCGTGTCGGGTTCCGGCGCCACCTGCCGGTGGTCCCGCTGATCCAGGTTCACGAAGATCATTCCGTACCGGATGGCACACCGTACGGGCTGCGGCGCCCCCCGAGGCCGCCGCAGACACCGGTACGCCCGTACGTCTCCGTCCTCGTCCCGCGTGACGACGACAGGCTCACCGAAGACGGTCACCATCAGTGAGTCACCGCTGTGGGGGATGGCGGTGACCAGGTCGATGAAGTGCCAGCCGGAGCGGTAGGCGGTGGCCATTTCGCGGCGGAAGGACCGGTCGTCGGGTGGTGTGGTCACATCAGCTCCCGGAACCGTCCACCGGGGCGATCGGCCAGCTGCTGTTGTCCGCGGTGCCGGCGTGCGCGACCACCAGCGGCCAGCTGCTGTTCGCCAGGACGTCGGTCTGCGCCGCCACCGAGGGCCAGCTGCTGTTCGCCTGGACGCCGTCCTTCTTCGCTCCGGAGAAGCCGCCCAGTGCGCCGAGAGCCACAACGGCGGAAAAGGCGGTGACAAGCACCGAGCGAAGCATTCTGTTACGCATAATCGGCTTCGTCCTCACTTGAAGGTCCCCTCTTCCCCCGTCGGATAAGACGATGGCTCATTCGGGCACGTCATGGCCACACAATCGGTGCATCATGTTCCTGCATGTTCAGGACCCTGGGGGGTGGAAATTTGGCAGCGAATCGGACCAAAGCCGGTCATACCCACCCATTGTCCGAGCTGTGCGAGGAGGGCAGCCGTCTTTACGCCACCGCCCTGCGAACCGGACGGATCGCCCGTGCGGACACGGGGCCGGCGCCCTGCCTGATGGAGTTCGCCCTGCTCCATCCCGATCCCGACGACCCCGACTGGCTGCGTCCCGTACCGCCGACGGTCGCCCTGGCGCAGCGGCTCGGCCCGCTGGAGCGGGAGATCACCCAGCGCCGGCGGTCGGCGATCGAGCTCGCCGATGCTTTTGAGCCGTTCATGACCATCAGCACCCAGGCGGCCACCGCCGGCGACTCCCTCATCGTGCTGGAGGGCAGCGACCGGATCAATGCCGCGCTCAATCTGGCCACCGCCCAGTGCCGGACCGAGATGCTCACGGTCCAGCCGAGCGACCGCCTGTCCGAGCGCGCCCTGCTGATGGGCCTGGAGCGCGACCGGCCGCTGATCGAACGCGGTGTGAAGATCCGCACGCTGTATCAGCACACGGCCCGCTACAACCCTGAACAACTCGCCTACGCCGCCCGGCTCGCCGACGGCAAGGTGGAGTACCGCTCCATCGACGAACTGGTGGAGCGGGTGATCATCTGTGACGAGACCGTCGCCTTCATCCCCGCCCGCGACGACCAGCAGGTCGCCCTGGAGCTCCGCCAGCCCGGCCTGGTCCGCTACCTGATCAAGGTGTTCGAGTTCCTGTGGGACCGCGCGGTCCCACTGAGCACCGGCACGCCCTACGAGACCGCCCCCGACGGCATCACGGACATCCAGCACTCCATCGCCAAGCTGCTCGTCGAGGGCCACGTCGACGAGGCGATAGCCCGCCGCCTGGGCATGAACGTGCGCACCTGCCGGGCCCACATCGCCAAGCTGGCCACCGCCCTGGGCAGCGGCAGCCGCGCACAGCTCGGCTATCTCATCGCCCAGTCCGGGATTCTGGAGCAGGCTCGCCGAATTGGTCCGGCACGGTGAGCGGGGCCGGCTCCGAACTGCGCGGGGCCGGCTCCGAGCTGCGCGGGGACCCGTCCAGACCGGCCTGGGCGATCCGGACACCCAGCTGCGTACGGCTCGCCGCGCCCAGCGTCTCCGAGAGCCGGGCGATATGGGCCCGGCAGGTGCGGACGCTGATGCCCAGCCGCTCGGCGATGACCGCGTCCTGGTGACCCTCCGCCAGCAGCGCGGCGATGGACTGCTCGCGGAGCGAGATGCCCTCGATCCCGGTGTCCGGGAGCGGCGCGGTCAGCGGGATCGCCAGGCGCCACAGCCGTTCGAAGACCGTCACGAGGTACTCCACCAGCGCCGGGTGACGCAGCTCCAGCGCCATCGTGCGGTCGCTGTTGGCGGGGACGAAGGCCACCGTGCGGTCGAACAGGATCAGGCGGTCGATCACCTCGTCCAGGGTGCGCGCCTCGACCGCGTCGCCCATCAGCTCCAGGTAGTTGAGCAGGCCCTGGCCGTGCCGGGCCACGTGGGTGTACAGGTCGCGCATGCGCACCCCGCGGCCGCGCAGCGCCAGCGCCCGGTGCAGGCCCTCGGAGAGCTCGTGCTCACGGCGGATGCCGCCGGGCTGGACGGTGAGCACCTCGGTGGTGCACGCCTCGGTCGCCTCGTCCATGGCCGCCTGGATACGGGACAGACCGTCCAGGACCCGGATCGCGGGGCCCTCGACGGCGGCGGAGGACAGCTGCATCCGGCCGCCGAGCCCCGCGTAGCGCTCGAAGGCGGCCACGACCGAGCCCACCCGCCGGTGGCTCTCGCTGACCTCGTCGTACATCCCGCGCAGCAGCCGGGTCATGACCTCCTGCGGCGCGGTCGGCACCAGGAAGTCCATGTCGTCCGGGTCCGGGTGCAGCAGGGCCAGTTCAAGCAGGCACGGCACCGGCTCGGCGTCCCGGCGCGGCACGCGGCCGCGCCGTACGGCCCGGGAATACACGCGATCCCCGGCGTCGCACAGTCGGTCGGCACCGTGAGGATGCTTCTCCGTCCCGTGCCCGGCCATGGCCCATCACACCCCCGGTTTCCGCCTCTTCCGCAGCGCAACTATGCGCGGACCGGACCGGCTGTGCAACACGGCTCCCCAGAGCCTGACCACCCATAACCACCGGTATCACCCGGTGTGTACCGGCCTCCGTCTGGCGCATTGCAGCAACGTGACGACGGCCGGCGGACCCGAACGGGCGACGCCCGCACGGCCCTTACTTGAGGCCGATCGAGGCGCAGGCCGACTTGTACTTGCCGGTGCAGATGTCGGACAGCTTGTAGATGCCGTCGGCGACGACCGTGTCCTTGATGTTGCTCTTGGTCAGGGCGACCACGGAGACCAGCTGCGAGGGGACGTCCTTGTTGGTCGGGCTGCTCACCTTGTCCCGGGTCAGGGCGTCGAACTGGATGTCCTTGCCCTGGACCTTGGCCACGGCCATCTCGGCGGCGGTCTCGGCCTCCGTCGGGTAGGACTTGTACACGCTCATGTACTGCTCGCCGGTGACGATCCGCTGCACCGCGTCGAGTTCGGCGTCCTGGCCGGTGACCGGCGGCAGGTTGGTGACGCCCGCGGCCTTGAGGGCCTTGATGACACCGCCCGCCATGCCGTCGTTGGCCGCGTAGACGCCGACGATGTTGCCCTTGCCGACCTCGCTGAGTGCCGCGGTCATGTTGGCCTGGGCGTTCTCCGGCTTCCAGTCCTTGGTGTCGTAGGACTTGGCGATCGTCACCTTGCCGCTGAGCTCGGACAGCGCGCCCTGCTTGAACTGCTTGGCGTTCGGGTCGGTGGGCGAGCCGTTCATCATGACGATCTTGGAGGAGCTGTCGGCGCTCGCCCCCATCGCCTCGAGCAGCGAGCGACCCTGCACCTCGCCGACCAGTTCGTTGTCGAAGGAGATGTACGCGTCGATCGGGCCCTCGGCGAGCCGGTCGTAGGCGATGACCGGGATGCCCGCGTCCTTGGCCTTCTTCACCTCGCCGGCGATGGCGTGCGAGTCGACGGCGTCGAGCAGGATGACGTCGACCTTGTCGTCGATCATCCGCTGCAACTGGCTCGCCTGCTTGTTCGCGTCCGCACCCGCGTTGGCGTAGTCGACCTTGCCCCGGTTCCGGGTGAGTGCGGCCACCTTGTCCTTGATGATGGGGTAGTCGAACTTGTCGTAGCGGGTGTTGGCCGTCTCCGGCAGAAGCAGGCCCACCGTCATGTCGCCGCCCTTGGTCGGGCTCGCGTCGGCGCTGCTGCCCGACCCGCCGAGCGCCCCGCAACCGGCCAGCGAGAGGGTCAGCGTGGACGCGGCCACGGCTATGGCGATACGACGCATCGAGGTGCTCACTTCTGGTGCCTTCCGGACGAGGGCGCAGCATTGCGACCCAGGTGACTGAAAAGCCAACGCGGAGGCGACCACCGGCGTCAAGCGGAAGCACTTAACGAGATGACAACACCACGCTCCGCTTCCTCTGTGAAGACCTTGGAAAACGTTGCGGAACCCTCTCCAAACGCCCGTTACGGACCCTCCACCGGACGACGGTCAATCGTCGGGCAAAGATCCGAACAACCTTTGGTCATCGAGCAGAGGAACGAACGATCTCGGCCATGCGCACACAAAGGGAGGCCGGGAGGGCCGTCCGGCCCTCCCGGCCTCTTCTGTCCACTCGTTCCGCGTCAGTCGGGCTGCTGCCGCTTGGGACGCCACACCACCAGCGCGCTGCTCTGCTGGACCTCCTGGTAGGGGACCAGGTCCCGGCGGTAGGAGGCGTGGACGGCGGCCTCGCGCTGCCGCATGGTGGCCGCCACGCCGTCCAGGGCCGCCTGCATCTCGGCGATGCGGGACTGCAGCGCGGCGACCTGGTTCTCCAGTTCGATGATCCTCTTGATGCCGGCCAGGTTGATGCCCTCGTCCTGCGACAACTGCTGCACCTGACGGAGCAGTTCGATGTCCCGGGCCGAGTAGCGGCGGCCCCGCCCGGCGGTGCGGTCGGGGGACACCAGGCCCAGCCGGTCGTACTGACGCAGGGTCTGCGGGTGCAGCCCGGACAGCTGGGCGGCCACGGAGATGACGTACACCGGGGTGTCTTCCGTCAGTTCGTACGGGTTGCGACGGCGTCCGTCCATCTCACTCATGCTCCCTTCGCGGCCTCGAACAGCTCCGCCCGCGGGTCCTCGCCCGCGGTCGCCTCGCGATACGCCTGGAGCGCGTCACGAGCCTTCCCCGACAGGTCCTTGGGGACACTCACCTCCACGGTGACCAACAGGTCGCCGCGGGAGCCGTCCTTGCGGACCGCGCCCTTGCCACGGGCCCGCATCGTACGGCCGTTCGGCGTGCCGGGGGGCAGCTTCAGGGTGACCGGTGGCCCGCCGAGGGTGGGCACGCGCACCTCACCGCCGAGGGCGGCCTCGGGATAGGTGACCGGCACGGTGACGGTGAGGTTGTCGCCCTTGCGGCCGAAGACCGGGTGCGCCCCCACGTGCACCACCACGTACAGGTCGCCCGCCGGTCCGCCCCGCTCGCCCGGAGCGCCCTTGCCGCGCAGCCGGATGCGCTGCCCGTCGTTGACGCCGGCCGGGATGCGCACCTGCATCGTCCGGGAGGACTTGGCACGCCCGGAGCCCTTGCAGACCTCGCAGGGGTTCTCCGCGATCAGACCGCGGCCCTTGCAGTCCGGGCAGGGGTCGGTCAGGGAGAAGCCGCCGCCCGAGCCACGCGCCACCTGCCCCGTGCCGACACAGGTCGGGCACACGCGCGGCGTGCCGTTCTTGTCGCCGGTGCCCGAGCAGGCCTTGCACGGCTGCTGGCTGGACATGCGCAGCGGCACCGTGGCGCCCTCGATGGCCTCCGTGAAGCTCAGCGTGACCTCGGACTCGATGTCCTGGCCGCGCCGGGGCTGGGTGCGCGTACCCGCGCCCGCGCCCGCGCCACCGCGGTTGAACAGGCCCCCGAAGACGTCACCGAGACCGCCGCCGAAGCCGCCACCGCCCTGCGCTCCGCCCTGCGCGCCACCTCCGAAGAGGTCGCCCAGGTCGAAGTTGAAGGAGCCGCCGCCCGCCCCGGGACCGGGACGGAACCCGCCGTTGCCGAACAGGGCGCGGGCCTCGTCGTACTCCTTGCGCTTCTTGGGGTCGCCGAGCACGTCGTTGGCCTCGGAGATCTCCTTGAAGCGCTCCTCGGCCCTGGCGTTGCCCTTGTTGGCGTCCGGGTGGAACTCGCGGGCGAGCTTCCGGTACGCCTTCTTGATCTCGGCCTCGGTGGCGTCCTTGGGGACGCCGAGGACCTTGTAGTAGTCCTTCTCGATGAAGTCCTTGGTGCTCATCCCCGACGTCCCTCCTCTCCTGCGTCGTTGGTTATTACGTCAGCCCTCCTCCGGGCCACCGCTGTCCTTGTCCTCGCCCTGCTCGGCGGACTTGGCCGAACCGGACTCCTCGGCCGGCTTGACCGTCTGCGCGCCGGGCTGGGGCTCGGCCACCGCGACCCGCGCGGGGCGGATGGTGCGCTCGCCGATCCGATACCCGGGCTGCAGAATCGCCACGCACGTCGTCTCCGTGACGTCCGGCGCGTAGCTGTGCATCAGCGCCTCGTGGATCGTCGGGTCGAAGGGCTCGCCCTCCTTGCCGAACTGCTGCAGCCCCATCTTCGCCGCCACGGTCTCCAGCGACTCGGCGACGGACTTGAAACCGCCCACCAGTTCGCCGTGCTCCCGCGCGCGCCCGATGTCGTCGAGCACGGGCAGGAGCTCGGTCAGGAGGTTCGCGATGGCGATCTCCTTGACCGCGATCCGGTCGCGCTCGACCCGGCGCCGGTAGTTCTGGAACTCCGCCTGCAGCCGCTGGAGGTCCGCCGTGCGCTCGCCGAGCGCGGTGCGCACCTGGTCCAGCTGGGCCGTCAGACCGGCCGACTGAGCCGCGTCCCCGGCCGGGGCCGCCGCCTCCTCCCGGGAGGAGGCGGCGGCCTGCGGCTCGGCGTCGTCAGAGGTGGCGCCGGAGGGGACGTCGGGCTGCTGAGCCTGAGCCTGCGGCTGCTGCTCGTCGAAGCCCGGGGTCTCCTCCGTCACGCGGCACCGTCCTTCCGGTCCTCGTCGACGATCTCGGCGTCGACGACGTCGTCGTCCGCCTTCGCCTGGCCGGCACCGGCGTCACCGGCACCGCCCGCGGCCTGAGCGGCCTGGGCGTCGGCGTACATGGCCTGACCGAGCTTCTGCGAGACGGCCGCGACCTTCTCGGTGGCCGTACGGATCTCGGAGGTGTCCTCGCCCTTGAGCTTCTCCTTCAGCTCGGCGACGGCCTCCTCGACCTCGGTCTTGATCTCGCCCGGGACCTTGTCCTCGTTGTCCTTGAGGAACTTCTCGGTCTGGTAGACGAGCTGCTCGCCCTGGTTGCGGGTCTCGGCGGCCTCGCGGCGCTTGTGGTCCTCCTCCGCGTAGCGCTCGGCCTCCTCACGCATGCGGTCGACCTCGTCCTTCGGCAGCGAGGAGCCGCCGGTGACGGTCATCTTCTGCTCCTTGCCCGTGCCCAGGTCCTTGGCGGTCACGTGCATGATGCCGTTGGCGTCGATGTCGAAGGAGACCTCGATCTGCGGGACGCCGCGCGGCGCCGGCGGCAGACCGGTCAGCTCGAACATGCCGAGCTTCTTGTTGTACGCGGCGATCTCGCGCTCGCCCTGGTAGACCTGGATCTGCACCGACGGCTGGTTGTCCTCGGCCGTGGTGAAGATCTCCGAGCGCTTGGTCGGGATGGTCGTGTTGCGCTCGATCAGCTTGGTCATGATGCCGCCCTTGGTCTCGATGCCGAGGGACAGCGGGGTGACGTCGAGCAGCAGGACGTCCTTGACCTCGCCCTTGAGGACACCGGCCTGGAGCGAGGCGCCGATGGCGACGACCTCGTCCGGGTTCACGCCCTTGTTGGCCTCCTTGCCGCCGGTCAGCTCCTTGACGAGCTCGGCGACGGCGGGCATACGGGTGGAGCCACCGACGAGGACGACGTGGTCGATCTCGTTGATGGAGATGCCGGCGTCCTTGATGACGTTGTGGAACGGCCTCTTGCAGCGCTCCAGCAGGTCCGCGGTCAGCTGCTGGAACTGAGCTCGGCTGAGCTTCTCGTCCAGGTGCAGCGGGCCCTCGGCCGAGGCCGTGATGTAGGGCAGGTTGATCGAGGTCTCGGTGGACGAGGACAGCTCGATCTTGGCCTTCTCCGCCGCCTCACGCAGACGCTGGAGAGCCATCTTGTCCTTGGACAGGTCCACGCCGTGCCCGGACTGGAACTGCTTGACCAGGTAGTCGACGACGCGCTGGTCCCAGTCGTCACCACCGAGGTGGTTGTCACCGTTGGTGGCCTTCACCTCGACGACACCGTCGCCGATCTCCAGCAGCGAGACGTCGAAGGTGCCGCCACCGAGGTCGAAGACGAGGATGGTCTGGTCGTCCTTGTCGAGGCCGTAGGCCAGGGCGGCGGCCGTCGGCTCGTTGACGATGCGCAGCACGTTCAGACCGGCGATCTCGCCGGCCTCCTTGGTGGCCTGGCGCTCGGCGTCGTTGAAGTACGCCGGTACGGTGATGACCGCGTCGGTCACCTTCTCGCCCAGGTAGGCCTCGGCATCCCGCTTCAGCTTCTGCAGCACGAAGGCGCTGATCTGCTGCGGGTTGAAGTCCTTGCCGTCGAGGTTGATCTTCCAGTCGGTGCCCATGTGGCGCTTGACCGACCGGATGGTCCTGTCGACGTTGGTGACGGCCTGGCGCTTGGCCACCTCGCCGACCAGCACCTCGCCGTTCTTGGCGAAGGCGACGACGGACGGCGTGGTCCTGGCGCCCTCGGCGTTGGTGATGACGGTGGGCTCGCCGCCCTCCAGAACGCTGACGACGGAGTTAGTCGTGCCCAGGTCGATGCCGACCGCACGTGCCATGGTGAATCCTCCAGCTGACTTGAGTGGAACGGACTCAAGTGTGCCTGAGCCGTCCCGCTGGGTCAACAGACCTGAGTCAGCCAGACTCAACTCTTATCCATCCCTCACACGCAAGGGCGCTCTGACCTGCGGTGACGTCGACTGCCGAGGTGAGGGCGGGGGAGATTCGGGGGGCCGGCGAGTGCCATGACGGTCGTGCGGGGGGCCGAGTCGCGGGACCTCCGGAGCTCCACGGGCTCCCTGGGCTCCGGGGGTCTCCTGGGCGCCTGCCCGGGACCGGGTGCCGTAGACATCCGTTTGCCCGCGGGTGGCGAAGGTAGCTGTCCGATCACGGTCACGGGTGGCGAAGGGAACCGTCCGATCACGATCACGGGTAGTGAAGGGAACCGTCCGATCACGATCACGGGTAGTGAAGGGAACCGTCCGATCACGATCACGGGTGGCGAGGGGAACCGTCCGATCACGGACCCCGTGCACGGCCGTGGGTGCACCGGCGCGCACGCTCGTCCGCGCGCCGGTGCCCCTGCGGAGGCCGGGCAGGCCCATGCGCCCCCGAGGGCCGTGGACACCGGTGCCCCCGCGCGTCCCGTGAAGCTCCGCCGGGCGCCCCCGGGGGCCGTGGACCGGGACCCGGAGCAGTCCGAGGACGGCCACCAGGGTCGCACCGAGCACCCACAGCACACTGCTGCGCGCCGTCCAGCCCGTGTGGACCAGCACGCCGACGAGGACCGCGGCGAAGGTGGCGAGGCCGAGCAGGACGGTCGCGCCGTGCGGGGTGAGCCCGATCCGGCGCAGCCGGTGCGCAAGGTGGTCGGGGCCGCGGCGCAGCACGGGACGCCCCGCCAGCTTCCGGGACAGGACGACCAGGACGGCGTCGGCGCTCGCGACGGCGGTGAGCGCGAACAGCACCGCGGCGGTGGAGAGGGGGTCGTAGCCCGTCCGGGTGAGGACGGCGGCCGAGGCGAGCACGAAACCGGTGAACAGCGCGCCGGAGGCGCCGAACGCGATCCGCGCGGGATGCCAGTTGTGCATGAGGAAGCCGGTCAGGGCGGCGGCCAGCACGCTCAGCAGCACCGCGAGGCCGTCCATCACCTCGGCCGCCGCGCACGCGCCCGCACCGAAGGCGGTGAGCACCCCGACCGTGCCCGCGAGGCCGTCCGCGTGGTCCAGCCCCCGGAAGGCGGCGGCCACGCAGGCGATCCAGACCACGGCCCCGATCCCCGCCCCGATCCCGGTCTCGTCGTAGGGCACCACGACGGCCGCCGCGACCGCCGTACCGAGGAGCAGGAACCTCGTCTTCAGCCGCCACACGTCCGCGATCAGCCCCAGGACGGCGACTCCGGCGCCCGCGGCGAGCAGTCGTCCGACCCCGTCGCCGAGCGGCGCTGCGCCCGTCCAGCCGCCGGCGGCCGTGACCAGGCAGGTGCTGACCACCACGGCCACACCGCCGAGCAGCGGTACGGGGCGCAGCCGGCGCCTGAGGTCGACGAGCCCCAGCCGCAGCGCGAGGACCCGGAACAGGGCCGAGAGCACGGCGGCGAGGAGAAGGGCGGTGGTGGCGGTGGCGATCCCGTATAGCACGGTTCTTAAATTAGGGGTATATGGGGCGATTGGGTGTGAATAACACGATCGGAACAGGGTTCGATCCCCGGGCGGCCCTCAGCGATCCAGATCACCCCGCGCCCGGCTACATTGCGACGGAGGATGCGGGTAGTCTCAGACGAACTGCATAAGTTACCGCTTAGTAATTTCGAGGCCGCCTCAGGAGCCCCAATGCAACTCGCCGCGATCGTCGTGTCGCTGGTCCTGACCGTGGTCGGCGTTGCGCTGCTCGCCCGTGCCATCGGCCAGTTCGTCCGGTACTTCAAGCTGGGCCAGCCCGTACCCGCCGGCACCAGGACCGACAACCCGTACCGGCGCAGCGTGACCCTGGTCCAGGAGTTTCTCGGCCACACCCGCATGAACCGGTGGGGCATCGTGGGCGTCGCCCACTGGTTCGTGGCCATCGGCTTCCTGACGTTGCCGCCGACTCTCGCACAGGCGTTCGGCCAGCTGTTCCAGGCCGACTGGGCGCTGCCGGTCATCGGCGACTTCCTGCCGTTCGAGATGTACATCGAGTTCATCGGCGTGATGACCGTGCTCGGCATCGCCGTGCTCATCACGATCCGGCTGCTGAGCCTGCCGTCCCGGCCCGGGCGCAAGTCCCGCTTCGCCGGCTCCAAGGCCGGCCAGGCGTACTTCGTCGAGTACGTCATCCTCACCATCGGCCTCGCGATCTACGTCCTGCGCGGCCTGGAGGGCGCGCTGCACCACGTGGACCACTACGAGGCCGGGTACTTCGCCTCGTACCCGCTGGTGCTCGCCTTCAAGGGCCTGTCGGCCGGCACCCTGCAGAACCTGGTCTACCTGACCGCGATGATCAAGATCGGCACGTCCTTCGTGTGGATGATCGTGGTCTCCCTCACCACCAACATGGGTGTCGCCTGGCACCGCTTCCTCGCGTTCCCCAACATCTGGTTCAAGCGCGAGTCCGACGGCGGTACGGCCCTGGGCGCCCTGCAGCCGATGACCTCCGGCGGCAAGGCGATCGACTTCACCGACCCCGGTGACGACGACGTCTTCGGTGTCTCCCAGGTCGAGCAGTTCTCCTGGAAGGGCCTGCTTGACTTCTCCACCTGCACCGAGTGCGGCCGCTGCCAGTCGCAGTGCCCGGCCTGGAACACCGGCAAGCCGCTCTCCCCGAAGCTGCTGATCATGTCGCTGCGCGACCACGCGCACGCCAAGGCGCCGTACCTGCTGGCCGGCGGTGGCAAGACCATGGAGGGCGAGGAGAAGGCCTCCGAGGAGCAGCTGAAGGACGTGCCCGCCGCCGCGCTCGCCGAGGCGGAGCGGCCGCTGATCGGCACCGCCGAGGACAACGGCGTCATCGACCCCGACGTGCTGTGGTCCTGCACCACCTGCGGCGCCTGCGTCGAGCAGTGCCCGGTGGACATCGAGCACGTCGACCACATCGTCGACATGCGCCGCTACCAGGTGATGATCGAGTCCGCGTTCCCGTCCGAGGCGGGCACGATGCTCAAGAACCTGGAGAAGAAGGGCAACCCCTGGGGCCTGGCCAAGAAGCAGCGCCTGGAGTGGACCAAGGAGGTCGACTTCGAGATCCCGGTCGTCGGCCGGGACATCGAGGACCTGTCCGAGGTCGAGTACCTGTACTGGGTCGGCTGCGCCGGCGCCCTGGAGGACCGGGCGAAGAAGACCACGAAGGCCTTCGCCGAGCTGCTGCACATCGCGGGCGTGAAGTTCGCGATCATGGGCGGCGACGAGAGGTGCACCGGCGACTCCGCCCGCCGACTGGGCAACGAGCCCCTGTTCCAGGAACTCGGCATGGAGAACGTCGCCGCGCTGAACATGGCCTTCGGCGAGGAGACGGACGACGAGGGCAACACCACGCCCGAGTCGAGGAAGCCGAAGTCGGCGAAGAAGATCGTCGCCACCTGCCCGCACTGCCTCAACACCCTCGGCAACGAGTACCCGCAGCTCGGCGGCGACTACGAAGTCATCCACCACACCCAGCTGCTGCAGCACCTGGTGGACGAGGGCAAGCTGATCCCGGTCACACCGGTCGAGGGCATCATCACCTACCACGACCCCTGCTACCTGGGCCGCCACAACAAGATCTACACGCCCCCGCGCGAGATCATCGGCAAGGTCCCGGGTCTGCGCAACGAGGAGATGCACCGCCACAAGGAGCGGGGCTTCTGCTGCGGCGCCGGCGGCGCGCGGATGTGGATGGAGGAGCGGATCGGCAAGCGCATCAACAACGAGCGCGTCGACGAGGCTCTGTCCCTCAACCCGGACATCGTCTCCACCGCCTGCCCGTTCTGCCTGGTCATGCTGACCGACTCGGTCAACGGCAAGAAGAACGACGGCAAGGCCAAGGAGTCCATCCAGGTCGTCGACGTCGCCCAGCTCCTGCTGGACTCCGTCAGGACCCCGGCGGACGAGCCGCCGGCGGGCGAGGCGGAGAGCGAGAGCACGCCGGAGCCGGAGCCGGTGAAGTAGCGGCGGCCGGTCGCACGGAACGGCGCCCCCTGTCCCCTTCGGGCAGGGGGCGCCGTCGTATGCGCAACTCGCCCTTCGGGCGCGCTACTCGCTCTTCGGCGACGCCTGCTGCACGACGTCGAAGGACCAGAGGGTGGAGCCGGTGGCCGCGGGCTGCGGCCGCTCCCCACCCTCGCCGGCGCCCTGGTGGGCGGCCTTCATCGGCCCTTCGAGCCAGGCCTGGAACGACTCCTCGTCGCGCCAGCGCGTGTAGACGAGGTAGTTGTCGGTGCCCTCGACCGGGCGGAGCAGTTCGAACCACTCGAAGCCGTCGGAGCTCTCCACGGCGTGGGCCCGGTGGGCGAACCGCTTCTCCAGCGTCTCCCGCTGCTCGGCCGGTACGGTCAACACATTGATTTTTACTACGCTAGGCACATGACACCTCTCGTCAAACGGGGCCCCGACTGGACCCCTGATCTGGACCATGTGCGCGCAGTGTCCTACATCCGACAGTCAAGGAAGCGTGAGGACGACTCCGCGTCGTCCCCGAAGCACAGCGGACCAAGTGCGAGGCGCTGATCACGGCCAAAGGCTGGGACAACGCGGGCCACTTCGCCGACGGCGGTAAATCCGGCTGGGACCCCAAGGTCGTCCGGCCGGAGTTCGAGGATTGCGCTGCGGATTCTGACCGGCACACTGGCCGGTAGCTACTCCCCGAAGGGTGAGGGCAAGTTCTTCTTCACGATGACGGTTGCCTTTGCTGAGCTTGAGCGCGACATGGTCGTTGAGCGCACTCGGGCGGGTCTGGACGCTGCCAAGGCCCAGGGTCGTACGGGCGGACGGCCGACCGTCATGGACGCTGACAAGCTCGCTGCGGCCAAAGCGCGTAAGGCCAAGGGGGAGAGCGTCACGGCCATCGCCAAGGCGCTCAACGTGTCCCGCGCGACGCTGTACCGGGCGCTTGCCGACACGGAGTGACCCGGCCCGACCTGAGGGACCGTCTGCCCGACGTGGTGGACGGCTTTTCTCATGTCTGGGCACCGGGGGATGGGTCAAAGTCTGGCACAAAGCCCCACCCGGACCCGACCCCCATGCTTACCCGCATTTCCGCGAAATAGACACCCGGGGGGTCTGGATCAAAGCGGGTCGCGTGGCGTGCATCGCCGCAACCCAGGCCATGTGCTTACCTTGACGGCTTCATTCGCTCATGGACCCATCCTGCCCGGTTCCGCGCCTCGGCGCCCGAGGCACCCGGACCCGCGCCACACAAGCGGTCACGGCGGCCCTGACGTCGGCGGTCACGGCGGCCCTGACGTCGGCGGTCACGGCGCCCCACGCCGGCAGTCACAGCGGCCCTGACATCGGCAGCCACAGCGGTCCTGACATCGGCGCACGCCGACACTCGCAACGGCCGTCCAGCGGCCTCACAGCAGCCGTCAGCCGACACACGGGCCACACCAGCACCACCTGCGAATCGCCCTCGCCACGGCCACCGCCGCCGCGCTGACGGGCGGGCTGCTCAGCCTCTCGGCCGCGACGGCGAACGCCGCCGACTCGGCCAGGGTCCCGCTCGCCGACTTCAACGGCGACGGCAGGGCCGACCTCCTCGTCGGCTCCTACGAGAACTCCGGCGACGGCCGGCTCACCTACCTGCCCTCCAACGGCACGAAGATCACCACGAACGGCTCCCGCTGGATCGCCCCGGGCGAGGTGGGCGTCTCGACCTCGGGCACGCCCCAGTTCGGCGCGGTCTTCGCGGACTGAGCCCCAGAGGCCGCTCGCCGTCACCTGCTGACATCCCCTAAGGGCCCCGCCCCTTAGGGGATGTCACAGCTCAGCCGCAAAGGCGGGTCCGAACGCCCGGCTCCGGCACGTCACTCTCCGGGACCGGGTACGTTCGAAGACGTGGCTGGATTCAGGATCGGACGCGGCGGCCGGGACAACCGTGCCCCGCAAGCGCGACCGCAACGACCCCCGTACGGACAGCAGGCGCCGCAGGCACCGTCGTACGGCTACCCCTCGGCGCCGCAGCCGTACCCGCAGCAGCAACCGCCGTACGGACGCGGCGGGGCCGGAGCGGGAGCCGGTGCGGCTGCCGGGGCCGGCCAGTGGCCGCAGGGGAACGGCGGCGGCCAGGGTGGCGGCTACGGCGGTCAGGGCGAGCCGGAGTACTTCGGCGACGGCGGTGCCTACCCGCAGGGCGGCCCCGACCCGTACGCGGCCAACAACCCGGGTCACACCCAGGCGTTCACGGTCGGCGAGGACCCGTACTCGCAGGGCGAGACCTACCGCGCGGGCTCGGCCCCGGCCGGCCCGATCGGCCCCCGTCTGCACTGGAAGGAACTGCTGCGGGGCATCGTGCTGTCCCCCAAACAGACGTTCCTGCAGATGCGGGACTACACCATGTGGGGTCCCGCCCTCGTCGTGACGTTCCTCTACGGTCTGCTGGCGGTCTTCGGCTTCGACGGCGCCCGAAAGGACGCGATCCACGCCACGCTCTCCAACGCGGTACCGATCGTCCTGATCACCGCGGTGGCGATGGTGATCAGCTCCTTCGTCCTCGGTGTGGTCACCCACACCCTGGCCCGCCAGCTCGGCGGCGACGGGGCCTGGCAGCCCACGGTCGGCCTGTCCATGCTGATCATGTCCATCACGGACGCACCCCGCCTGTTCTTCGCCATGTTCCTCGGCGGCGACGCAGGCTTCGTCCAGCTGCTCGGCTGGGCCACCTGGGTGGCGGCCGGCGCCCTGCTGACCCTCATGGTCAGCCGCTCCCACGACCTGCCCTGGCCCAAGGCCCTGGGTGCCAGCGCGATCCAGCTGATCGCCCTGCTGTCGATCGTGAAGCTGGGCACCTTCTAGTGCCGCATCAGGCAATGTTCGCCCTGTCTTGAGTTGGCCTGTGCGCCTTGTGGTTTTGGCAGGCCGGGTGGAAGGCTCTTGACCTATGTCGATCTTGGTCAGGGCTGCCGAGCGGGACGACGTGCCCGCACTTGTCCGCCTGCGTCTCGCGAATGCTGAAAGGCATGTCCAACTCGATGCGGCCGTCTATCGCGTGCCCGACACCGAGGCCGTGCGAAGGCACTTCGAGGAGGTGCTTTCGGTCGAGTCCAAGGTAGTGATCCTCGTCGCCGAGGTGGTGGGTGAGGTGGTGGGCATGGTGGAGGTGGTCCTGCTGGCCGATCCCCCGGACCATCAGATTCTGGCTCCCTGCCGCGCGGCTGACATCCACACCGTCGTCCTGGATGGGCATCGCGGCGAGGGTGTTGGGTCGGCCTTGCTGATCGCGGCGGAGCAGGCCGCCGCGGAGCGCGGTGTCTCGATCATCTACGCCGGCATCTTCGCGCCGAACAAGGGAGCCGTCGGCTTCTACTCCTCGGCTGGCTTCAGGCCGCGCGGAACCTTGCTGAGCAAGGAACAGGTGGCGCCCTCAGCAAGTTGATGAGCCTGAGGCGGGAGAGCGGGTGACCAGCGGCTATGCGACGTTCGCCCGGGTCACGATGTCGCGGAGGCGTTCGTCTGCTGCGTGCTTGTTCCGCCAGATCATGTAGCGGCGGATCATGCTGCCCTGCTCCTTATGACTGGCGTGGTCGGTGCCGTTCAACGCGAAGTAGCGCAGGGCGGTGAACTGGGCCTCGATCCGGTTCAGCCAGGAGGAGTTGGTCGGCGTGTAGGCGAGCTCGACGTTGTTCGCCTCGGCCCAGTCGCCGACCCGGGTGTCCCTCTTCGTGGTCAGATGCGGGGAGAAGTTGTCGAGCACGATCGCGATCCGCATCTCCGGCGGGTAGAGGCTGCGCAGGTAACGGCAGAACTCCAGGAACTTCGTCCGGTTCTTCTTTTGCTTGATGTGGCCGTAGAGCTTGTCCTTGGCCAGGTCGTAGGCGGCGAACAGGTGCCGGACACCGTGCGGGCGGGTGTAGGTCGCCCGCCGTCGGGGCCGGGGCTCCCGGTCGGGGTCCTTATGCCGCCCTCCCCGCTCGGCCCACTGCCGTCCCGGGTGGGGCTGGAGGTTCAGCGGGCCGAACTCGTCCAGGCAAAACACGATGTCGGGCTCGTCTTCTTCAGGTATGACCTCGTTGTCGGCGATCGCGTACAGGTGCTCGACGCGGGCCTTCTTGGCCTCGTAGTCGGGATCGCGGGAGGTTTTCCAGGTCTTCACGCGTTGAAATGAGACGCCCTCCTCGCGGAGCAGGACCCGAAGACCCTCGTGACTGATGTCGTCAACCACCCCCTCGGCGACCAGGAAGTCGGCTAGCTTGGCCAGGCTCCAGGTCGAAAACGGCAGGCCGTGCTCGGCCGGCCTGGACTTGGCGATCTTCTTGATCTCGCGGCGCTCGGGCAGCGTGAAGGTCTTCGGGCGCCCGCCCTTGTACTTCGGGTAGAGCGAGTCGAAGCCGTCGGCGTTGAAGTTGTGGACCACGTCGCGGACCCGGTCCGCGCTGGTGAACGTCACCGTGGCGATCTTCGCAACGGACAGGCCCTGGGCGGACAGCAACACTATCTGGGCCCGCCGCCAGGTCACCACCGATCCGGTGCCCCGGCGGATGATCCGCAGCAGGCGCCGTCCCTCGTCGTCATCGATCTCACGGACCCGCACGCGTTCAGCCACGCGATCATTCTGACCGTCTGGTGCCGCAGGGCGCAGCAACCGGACGACACGTCACAACGAGGCGAACTTTGCCTGATGCGGCACTGGAAGGCGACCGGCACGGAGACGAAGCCGGCACGGAGACGAAAAAGGGGCCCGCGCACAGCCGGGCCCCTTCCGCTCAGTTCCGTTCAGTTCCGCTCAGGCGTCGAGAACCTGCCCCGCCCGCCTGACCACGGGCTCCTGGACACTCCACGGGAAGTTGATCCAGTCGTCGGTGCGCTTCCAGACGTAGTCGCACTTCACGAGCGACTGGGACTTCTCGTAGATCACGGCGCTGCGCACCTCGGCCACGGTGTCCAGGCAGAAGTCGCGGACCAGCTTGAGCGTCTTGCCGGTGTCGGCGACGTCGTCGGTGATCAGGACCTTCTTGTCGGAGAAGTCGATCACGTTCGGTACCGGCGCGAGCATGACGGGCATCTCCAGCGTGGTCCCCACACCTGTGTAGAACTCCACGTTCACCAGGTGGATGTTCTTGCAGTCGAGGGCGTAGGCGAGCCCGCCGGCCACGAAGACTCCGCCGCGCGCGATGCTGAGCACGATGTCGGGCTCGTAACCGTCGTCGGCGATGGTCCGCGCGAGTTCGCGGACAGCGGTGCCGAAGCGCTCGTAGGTGAGGTTCTCTCGTATGCCGGTCATGTCGGTGGCGTCCCTCACACCCGCGTCCGGTGGAAATTGAGATAGGACCGCGAGGCGGTGGGCCCGCGCTGCCCCTGGTACCGGGACCCGTAGCGCTCGCTGCCGTACGGGGACTCGGCGGGCGAGGTCAGCCGGAACATGCACAGCTGCCCGATCTTCATCCCGGGCCACAGCTTGATCGGCAGGGTGGCCAGGTTCGACAGCTCCAGGGTCACGTGCCCGGAGAACCCGGGGTCGATGAACCCGGCGGTGGAGTGGGTGACGAGCCCGAGCCTCCCCAGCGAGCTCTTGCCCTCGAGCCGCGAGGCGAGATCGTCGGGCAACGTGATGACCTCGTACGTACTCGCGAGCACGAACTCCCCGGGGTGCAGGATGAACGGCTCGTCGCCCTCGGGCTCGACGAGCCGGGTGAGGTCCGGCTGCTCGACCGAGGGGTCGATGTGGGGGTAGCGGTGATTCTCGAACACCCGGAAGTAGCGGTCGAGCCGCACGTCGATGCTCGACGGCTGCACCATGGATTCGTCGTAGGGATCGATCCGTACCCGCCCGGCGTCGATCTCGGCCCGGATGTCCTTGTCTGAGAGAAGCACGCCCCGAGGATACGCAAGGCGCGCGGAGCCCCCACAATCAGGACGACCCCACGCGCCGAAGTGCTGGTACCGCTGGTACTGGTGATATCGCTGGTACCGGTGATATCGCTGGTACCGGTGATATCGCGGAAACCGCCGCTACCGCTTCTCCAAGATCACCGGCACCGCACTGCGGAGCCGGGCACATCGTGGACACCTCACGAGCCGGCCGGGGCCGAGCCGCTCGGCCTGCTGCATCGGGAACGAAGCGGTGCTGAACACGTGCCCCTCGGCACAACGGACGACGGTGCGCTCCATCAAGTCCCTTAAGTCCCTTCCCCAGAGCCGCGTCTGGCCTTCTGCCACCTGACGACAAAAGCCACAGTACGGGATCAAAGAGACGACCCTCCAGACGGCACTCCGGCCCCACCCGGCCCCTCTTCCGCCGCCCCCACCGTACGCCCCAACTCCCGCCCCCCGCAGCCCTGCTACCCCCCTGAGAACGCGCCCAGGCCCCTCGGTTCGAGCACCGGGGGCCAGCGATGAGGTACAGTGAGCGAACGTCGGACACCGACCTCCGAATCGGCGTCTTACGCGGGTGTAGTTTAATGGTAGAACATCAGCTTCCCAAGCTGAGAGCGCGAGTTCGATTCTCGTCACCCGCTCCATGAAGAAGGCCCAGGTCAAAAACCCGGGCCTTTTTGCTGTCCTCGGTGATCACTCGTCGCGTGCCAGATTCGTGCCAGAACGCTGATCGTCTGGATCATCGGCGTCTTCTTCTGGCACGGCCGCAACTTCCTGGCGTGCCTTGCGCACGATGGCGTCCAGTCCGGCGGCAGCCTCCTGCTGCCGGTTGCCGGTCGTCGTCGGAGTGCTGATAGATCATCGCGGCCTTCTCAGAGGACTGGCCGGCCCTGGCGGAGGCGTTCCGCCGATGCTGTGACGTCCGCCGGCTCCTGGCCGGGAGCCAGCCGCAGCCGGACCCGGAGGCCGGTCGAGATAGGCCTGATCAGACCCCGGCGGAGAGGCACGGGACGCACCTCCGGGCGAGTGGTCGCCCTGACAGCCAGCGCCCGTCACCGAGGCGGCGCGACCGTCGGACCGCGGGCGTCCATGGTCGACGTGTACGAGGCCGGCAGCCGGGCCACCGAGACCGGCAGCCCGACCGTGGACCAGTACGCCGCCGGGTAGGCGTGCCGGGCGTAGGCCGCGCCGCCTATCGCAGCGAGCGGCCCGCCCGGCTCGGCCAGAGTCACAAGGTCGGTCACGTCGGTCAGACCGCCTCAGCCATCGGGAAGGCGCCGGGCGCAACGACGGTGGCACGGTAGGCGATGCCGTGCCGCTGCTGGCCGTTGAAGGCGCTTTCCCACGGACGAGCCACCAGTCCCGGCAGCGAGACCGGGGCACCGACGGAATGTACCGGGAGACGAAGAAATCGGACGTCATACGTTCAAGGGGCGGACGGCCGAGTTGGTTCGCCTTACGCTTTCCACAGCACCGATCTCCTGGGGGTCACCTTGACGGACATCCAATCGAGCGGACAAGTCCATGGACGGAACGCAAGTAGGTTCCGGATTCCAATGATCATTATTGTTGCAAGTGTGGCTCTTCTGACGTTGGTGGCGGCTGCGCCGTTCATCCTCCGGGCGGTGGCACCCAACTACGGCGAGAAATGGGCGGTGCTGAGCGACATTGGGCAAACTTATGCATCGATTTCCGCCATCCTCTCTGCTCTGGCAGTTATCGGAGTGGCCTACTCGCTGGTCTTGCAGGCGAAGCAAGCCCGCCTAGAACAGTTTCAAACCATGCGCACCTTCCAACGCGACTTACTCCTCATGGCCATGGAGGATGAGTCGCTGCGCTCTTGCTGGGGTCCAATGCACGGGCTACAGGGAAACGCATGGCGCCAGCACACCTACAGTCGTCTGATAATGGCCTATCTCTGGATGGGCGCCGAGACTGGAGGCATCCCATTCGTCTCGATCAGGGCGAACGCCAGAGAGATTTTGCAGTCGGAGACTGGCCGCGAGTACTGGCAGCGAACGCGGGACAGGTGGAATCTCGACGCTCATTCGGTCCGGGAGCGGCAGTTCGTAAAAATCTTCGACGAAGAGTTTCAACGAACCCACGACAGCTCCTCAAATTAGGCGATGCGGTTGCTGCCTGAGGAACCGCCTCTATCCGCAGCTGACGCGTCTACCCTAATGCGGCGCTCACGACTGGTTGGCCCAACATGCGAGCGCCCTCCCGGGCCGTCCTGGGGCCGTGAAAGGGCGCTCAACGATGACCAACGTCGACAGCGCTGCCGACAGTTCGACAGCAGGTCAGGGCGTTAGGTCAGGGCGTTGATCGGTTAGGCGGCCGCAGGTCACGGCCGCCGTTGATCAGTTGTGGCTGTGCAGCAAGCACAGCGTGTGCATCATGAAGCATGGGGATTGATCTGGAGCTGCACTCATCACGGCCGGCCCACAGCAACTGGCGCAAGTCCCGCGCGACACTCCTGCGGAGCTCCTACGGGCACGGCGACGCGCTGGGCTCACTCCAACTCCTTGGAGTATCAGGGAGGCTCACTGCCGTCGATCAGGGGCCCCTGCCACCTCCGCCGGGTCGATCTCCAGTCCGGCCCGGCGCAGGAACTCCGCAACGTCGACCACGCCGTGGGCCAAGCCGAGGATCTCGCCGTCCACGCGTACGCGCCGGCCACCCGTGGACGACGGCGGATGCACGATCACGCGAATCGCTCCGGACATGCGTTCAGGATCATCCGGGACATGCGGCCCCGCATTCCAGCGTGTCATCGATGAAGCCGCTCACTCACGTCTGCGTCCGAGCGTCCCAGATCACGCAGTTCCCGCCACGCTGCAGGGCTCGGTCGCTGCTGCTGCCAGTAGGGATGAAAGAACAGCTGAGCCGACAGCCAGTACAGACGCCGGCGCAACTCGGTACAGCCGGGCCGCTCGGCAAGCTGCCGGTAGGTGGCACTCCACTCCTGCTGCGCCTGGGCAAGGTGGTCGGGAAACAGCCTCATGGCTGAATTCAAGCATGTGTTCGATTTTTCAGGCCGGCAAAGAGACCGTGTCAGGTGGCGGACGTCCTGTGACAGCACACCTTGAGCGCGTGCCAACGATTCCCAATGCGGCTTTGGTCGAGCGTCTGCGCGCTGGCTCTCTCCAGTTGCCGTTGGGGTGCGCTCAGCGCTTTCTGGAAGAGCGGTTGGAACGGTCCCGCTCTTCCAGGAGGAACGCACCATGGCGCAACCGGTAAGTCGGCCGACGATCAGCGCTGAGCAGTTCAGCCGAGTGTGTGACGAGATCAGGAGCACGGCGGCGCCCGAGAAGAGCGCTCAGTCCATCCGGGACTGCGCTCTGCGCATCGTGCAGAGCCTGGGACTGGCGCTGTCCACGGATGACCTGAGCAGGCTCCTCGCCGAACTCATGGCCCCTGGGGCGGCCCCACCCCCAGGGAGCCCTCACTACACCCGAGAGGCCATCCTGGACATGCCTGACGAACAACCTGGAGAAGACGAAGGTCCAGTCAGGTAGAGCGCGCCGTCACGACTGATTGCGTCCTCGGCTCGCCGGAGGACGCTTGGTCCCCACCGCCCAATCTTCGATGGCAAGCAGTCAACGGCAGCTGGCACAGGACAGCAGAGGACAGCCCTGGGCACACCTTGGGCGGTACGGCTCGCCCCAACACCGAAGCCGGGACCGCGGTGGCGAGTTACCTTTGAGCGCTCACCTGGGCAGGAGCAAGTACCCGGCCGGTCGCCACCGTGTCAGTTTCCGTCTCATTCACCGCCGTTCGCGAATGTTCAGGCGAGACCAGAGGCCCACTCCCGCACCCCGACCATCCGCCCATGAACCCAGGTGAACGCTCCCGCACGCACCCCAACACCCCACCACCACAGTTGGAAAGCGTGCCCTTCGGGCGGCGCGCTCGACGTCCTGACCCGCGTGCCGCAGCCGTGCCAGATGCATGGGTCAGCAGCGGTCGACAAGGGTTGCTAGCGGGTGTGTTCATGCCCGCTAGCTCGATCGTCACCCGCTCCTGCGGACGTCCCGCTGTGCTGTTGCGCCCCAGCCTCCCGGGACACCGTGTGCAGGGCTGTCCTCATGGACACGCCCCGCCGTCGGCGCAGGCCAGTTGGGTTACCAGTGGTCGTGGTGCTCGCAGCGCTCGTCGTGGTTGTGGCGCTTGATCTTGGTGAGGTCGGTGGCGGTGCGGGTAGTGGTGTCGCCGCCGCCGATGGCGGTGGCGGTGTTCGTCACCTGGGAGTGGGCCGTGCAGGAGACGTCGACCTTCAGGGTGATGGGAGGGTAGCTGCTTCCGGCAGGGAGGACGTCGCTACGGGTGCAGGTGAGTGTGTTCAGGGTGCAGTTCCATCCTGCGCCACTGATGCTGTCGGCCCTGAGCCCGGCGGGGAGGGTGTCGTGCACGGTGACCGTGGCGCCGTTGGTCGGGGCGGCCCCGGCGGCGTTGCCCACGGTGATGGCGTAGGTGCCATGCCGCCCCTGGGTGAAGTGCCTGGTGTGGGTCTTGGTGATGGTCAAGGACGGGACCGTGTAGGAGATGATCACCTGGCCGTTGTGGTTCGCCGTCCCCGTAGTCGAAAGCGCATAGGACGTGCCGGTACCCGTGGGGGTGGCGAAGCTGCTGCCCCCACCACCACCGCCCCCACCCGCCGAGGTGCCCCTGTTGTTGACGGCGCCGCTGCCGCCGCCCCCGCCGGCGAAGTACCCACCACCACCGCCCCCACCACCAGCGATGGCAGTGGCGGCGCAGCCGCCGTCGAAGCTGCCCCCAGTGCCACCGGCACCGACCGTGGCACCTGAAAACCCGCTCCCCGGCCCGCCGTTCGTGACCGCACAGAAGGGAACGGTGCCGGCGGCCCCGCCGGCACCGCCGGTACTGGTGCTGGTGCTGCCACCGCCCCCACCCTGCCCCGGCGAGGCCCCGGGGCCGGTGGCACTTCCCGCGGTACCGCCGGTGGCATCCGGCGTTGTCCCGCCGTTGCCTCCGTTCCCCCCGGTAGAGCCCGCTCCGGTGCCGCCGGCGGCACCGCCGCCCCCGGCGACCACCAGCAAGGAGCCACCCGTGCTGATGCTGGAGGCCCCGCCCCCACCCGGACCTTCAAAATGAAAACCACTGGCCGGAAAACTCCCACCCGGGGCGCCGCCGTTGAACCCGCCGGCACCCGGCGTCCCGGTGCCGTTGCAGCCTTTGCCGCCGGTGCCGCCGACGTTGATGGTGAAGGTCGTCGGTGCAGTGGTTTGCGGGAGGGTGGTGACGACCCGTGCCCCCGTCCCGCCGGTCCCCGTGACGGAACAGGGGGTGCCGGTGTTGTCGGCGCCGCCGGCTCCGTCCGCGGTGATCGTGACCACCGCCCCCGACGGAACCGTCAAGGTCTGCGGACCGCCGGTGAAGGTGAAGGTCTGCGACGGATCAGCCCTCTGCGTCCGCGCCGGCACGGCCCCCACCGGCGCGGCGGCCACTGGTGGAGCCGTGGCCGCCAGCAGCGCCATACCGGACAGCAGCGCGCACCCCACCGATACCACCCCCGCGCCGCGCTCCTCACGCCGTCCACCCGAGCCGACGGGATCGGACGCAACGACGGCACGAACCGGGGTCGTCCCACCGACCAGGACCCTGTTGAACACGACCACGGGCCACTTACAGCTGACCCGATACCACGGCAGATCGCCCTGTCCACGAGTATGAGCGCTCATTCGCGGGTTCACCTCTCCTCATAGCAAAGCGCCCCGCACCCCCCAAGCGACAAGACACGAACGCCACAGGACACCTGACGGAAAATCATGACAAAAACCATTAAACATCCCGATCCGATCACTTCGAGGTAGCGAGGTGATGAGAAACCTCGTGTCTCGCAGCGCCCCGCGCGAGCTGGCGAGAAGGACGAGTCACATTCTCGGGAGGCGCCGGGGAGTGGGTCACGAAAATCTCGCCTCTCCTCCGATTTAGGTCAGCATCTGACCTCTACGGCCCCTAGCGTCCTTCTTGCCCGGCGGAACACAAACCACGGAAGGCAGCGACCATGAGCGAGACCGTGACTGTCAACGAACTGGCGCCCCACGACCCGGCCGATGAGCCGACCGCCACCGGCGAGCGCGCCGACTTGCTGGAGGCGCTGGCCACGCATCGGCGCTTCCTGTGTTTCACCACCCGCGACCTCACCGACGAGCAGGCCGGGCGCCGGACCACCGCCAGCCAGCTGTGCCTGGGCGGTCTGATCAAGCATGTCGCTGCGGTCGAGCGGACCTGGGGGCAGTTCATCCTGGACGGCCCGTCGGCAATGCCCGACTTCACCTCCATGACCGAGGCCGACTGGGCCCGGCGGGCCGACGAGTTCCGGATGCTGCCCGGCGAGACGCTGGCCGGCGTGCTCGCCGACTACGCCGAAGTGGCCCGTCGGACCGACGAGTTGGTCGTCACCCTGCCCGACCTGAACGCCACACAACCGCTGCCAGAGGCCCCGTGGTCCCAGTCGGGTGCGCGATGGTCGGCCCGCCGGGTGCTGATGCACATCATCGCCGAGACCGCCCAGCACGCCGGCCACGCCGACATCATCCGCGAGTCCCTGGACGGCGCCAAGACCATGGGTTAGCCAGCGGCGCGGTAGGTCGCATCGCCCCCACACGGTCGGGGGCGATACGACCTGTGACCCCGCAAACGCCTTACCCCGTGATCCCCGGGTCAGGTCGCAGCTTCGAATCCTGCCGGGGGCACACCGCATTGCCTTTCTGACCTGGAGGAGTTCCGACCGGCCCCTGAGTCCCCCCATGCCGTTCGTGGGAGCGGACGGAGTGCCAGGGGCCCGAGCGGCGAGCCGCCGCTACATCGGTGCCGGCGCGTTCAGGACACGGTGCCGCTCGAGCGGGCGCCGCGACGGCGTGTCCGGAGCGCACGTCTGGGCGACGCACTCTCGTCGAGTTGCTCGGCCGTGTCGTAGTTGCGCCAGCCGGTGAGGCGTCCTTCCGGGGTGTACCTGGCTGACAGTCCGGGGGGATCCATGTGATCTTCGTGTTCCCGGACCAGTTGCTGGGGCAGCATGACTACTGCTGTGACGCCGTGGGGAGACGACCCGCGGAGCTGGACGCGGATGCAGTGGCGGCCGGAGAGCCGGCCGACGACGAACATACCCATGCGCCGCGCCACCGCGACGTCGACCACTGGGGGGGTCAGGAGCCTCGCGTTGGCGTCCTCGAGGTCCTGGGTCGACATGCCGATGCCGTTGTCCTGGATTTCGACCTTCGCGCCGCCGCCGGACAGCAGCTGGCACGTGACGAGCACCTGCGTGTCGGGCGAGGAGAACGTCGTCGCGTTCTCCAGCAGCTCCGCAATGAGGTGAACGATGTCGTTCACTGCCCGGCCGTCGACGTCCGCGGTGACCAGTCCACGCAGCTGCACGCGCTGGTACTGCTCGATCTCACTGATGGCGGCGCGGAGGACATCCACGAGCCGGACCGGGGCGCTCCAGCGGCGGCCCGCCTTCTCGCCCGCGAGGACGAGTAGGTTCTCCCCGTTGCGGCGCATGCGGGTGGCCAGGTGGTCGAGCTTGAAGAGGCTGGCGAGCAGGTCGGGGTCCTGCTCACCCTTCTCCAGACGGTCGATCAGCTCCAGCTGCCGTTCCACGAGGTTCTGGCTGCGCTGCGAGAGGTTGACGAACATCGTGTTGATGCGGCCCCGCAGTTGTGCTTGCTCGCACGCCAGCCGTACGGAGTCGCGATAGACGTCGTTGAACGCGCGGGCGACACCGGCGATCTCGTCGGTCGAGTCGATGTCCGTGGGCTCGACCTCGGTGGCCTCCACATCCGCGTCGCTGGAGCCGCGCAGCAACCGGACCACCTCGGGCAGGCGGCGTTGCGCGATATCGAGAGTGGAGGCGCGCAGGGTGTGCAGCGGGCGGACGATCGACTGCACGAGGACGTACGTCAGGCCGAACGTGAGCAGGAGGAGCGTCAGCTCGACGAGCGCGGTGATGAACACTGAGCGTTCGGCCTCGTGCTGTTCACGCAGGCTTTCCTCTTCCACTGATCCGACGAGCTGCTTCTCGACCAGTCTCATCAGGTCGAGCTTGCTCGTCATGGCGTCGAACCACTCGCCCGCATCGAAGCGGAGGCGGCTGGTGCCCTGCTGGGCGAGTGCGTGCTTCTGGAGCGCCTCCGCCTTGTTGACGTCCCTTCCGGTGACGACGCGCTCGTAGAACTGACGCTCGGCCGACGGCGCACTGGACAGGAACTGGTCGATCGATGCCTGTTCCTGCCGGCTGGCGAGCGACAGGTTCAGGGCCTCGTTCGATTCGAAGTGCGGCTGGGTCAGTACGCCTCCGAGCAGTGCGCGTTGCCGGGAGGCTTTCTCCGTTGCCTGGGCGAAGGTCTCGAGCACACCAGCCCTCGCGGCAAGGGCAGGGTGGGCGATGTCCGGCGTGAGCAGGTCAAGGGCATGGGTGAGCTCGGCGATCAACGCCGTATACGCGATGACCACGGACGGGAAGCGCATTTTGGACCGGGCTACCGCGTCGCGCAGAGACGCCACCTTCCCGCCAAGAGCGTCGAGCGCCGAGAGCCGGGGGGCCGGCACGGGGTTCGTCCCGCGGTGGACCCGGGCGGCCTCGGCACGGACGCGAGCGAGCGCCGCGTCCGACTTGGAGCGCTGCGTGTCGAGTCGGCTCGTGTCGCCCGTACGCCCGGCCGCGACGTAGAGGGCGGTGAGATCGCGTTCGTCCTCGATCTCCTCCACCAGTGCCGTGCCCTTGTCGACGACACGGACCAGCTGACGGACGTTGTTGATGTCCTGGGTGTTCTGCACGGCGGATCCGATCCGCAGACCGCCGAGTACGAGCGCGGTGACGATCGGGACGACCACCACAGCCAGCAGTTGGGTGCGCACCCTCCAGTTGCTCGGGGCGAACCGCCTTTGGTTGCCGGCCCGTTGTCTTTGCACTTGCCGTCGCACCTTCTCCCCGCCATTGAACGTGCGCGATTCAGGGGGCGTCCACGCATCGCGGGCGCTCCGCTCGTCGCGCGAGTGCGCTTGTCGTGACGTCGATGACTGAGGCCATGGCCTCGTGCGTCTTCTGGCAGGTGCCTGCGGACGCGAACTACACATCGGTCTCGGAGCTGTTCGAGATCGCGACCACTTGGTTGGGGCGGTCGCTGTGGCGATCCGCTCGGTACCGGGGGTCAGCTGTCCGTCTGTGCGCGGCCGGGTGGGGCTTGGCATCGACGGCGAGGTTGGTCCTGCCGACGGCAGGTTCGCTCGGCAGCCGTGGGCCAACCGAACATGCAGGGGTGTTTACGGATTACCGTCCGCATGCCGCTCGCCCGCCGAGCTGACGGTCGCGAGGGCGGACAGAATGAGGACAGTCGACGCCGCGCCGGGGTCCTCGTGGCCGAGGGTGCGGGCGCCGAGATAGCTCGCGCGGCCCTTCCGCGCCTGCATGCCGGCGGTCTGCTTCAGGCCCCGCACGGCGGCGTCGGAGGCCGCGCGGGTGGCGGTGGCCAGATCGCCGCAGGTGTCGATGACGGCCTGGTAGGCGGTCACGGCCGGGCTGAGGGCGTCGACCATCGTCTTGTCTCCCTCCAGCGCCGCGCCGATCCGCTGGATGCCGGTGAGGGCAGCCGCCAACGCCGCACCCAGTTGTGCGGCGGTGACGTCGGGATCCTCGCCCAGGATCCGCGCGGCCTGCCGGAACCCGGTGCCGTAGAGCGGTCCTGAGGCCCCGCCGGTCTTGCTGATCAATGCCCGGCCGACGGTGGCGAGCACCGCACCGGGGGTGGACGGGTTGGTCTCGTCCAGCATCGCCACCGCCGCCTGCAGGCCACGGCGCATGTTGATGCCGTGGTCGGCATCGCCGACGGCGGAGTCGAGGCGGGTGAGATGATCGGCGTTCTCCACTACCGATCGGGCGGCCTCATGGATCCAGGCCCGGAACATGCTCGCGTCCATCGTCGTCCCTCTCCCTCGTACGGTCTGTCGTCGGTGGTCGAGCCGCTCAGCGCCCCCAGCGCAGCGCGGGGGTCACGACCGGGGCATCCCACAGATGGGTGAGCTGTGGCGTGAGGCGGCACACCGTGATCGTGCAACCGGCCATCTCCAGGCTGGTGACGTAGTTGCCGACCAGGTTGCGGGTGATCCACACGCCATGGCCGGCAAGCCATTCGGCAACCGCCGCATACACCACGTACAGCTCGATCAGCGGGGTGCCGCCCAGGCCGTTGACCATCACGAGCACCTCGCCCGAGAGCGGCACGTCGGCGTGGATGGCGTCCAAGGCGACACCGACGATCTCCCTGGCGGAGGTCAGCCTGCCGCGGGCGCGACCGGGCTCACCGTGGATGCCGACGCCCAGCTCGACCTCGTCCTCGCCCAGTTCGAAACCGGGTTTCCCCGACGCGGGCACCGTGCACGACGAGAGCGCCACCCCGAAGGAACGGGACCGGCCGTTGACCTCCCGTCCCAGAGCCGCGGCCGTACCCAGGTCTGCGCCCAGCTCGGCAGCCGCACCGACGATCTTCTCCACGAACACCGTTGCCCCGGTGCCCCGTCGGCCCGCCGTCCACGTGCTGTTCTCCACGGCGACGTCGTCATTGACCACGACGCCCTCCACCCGCACGCCGTCGTCGGCGGCCAGCTCGGCGGCCATCTGGAAGTTCAGCACGTCTCCGGTGTAGTTCTTCACGATGTGCAGGACCCCGGCCCGGCCGTCCACGGCCCGCGTGGCGGCGAGGATCTGGTCCGGCACGGGAGAGGTGAACACCTCACCGGGGCAGGCCGCATCGAGCATCCCGTACCCGACGAACCCGCCGTGCAACGGCTCGTGCCCGGAACCGCCACCTGACACCAGGCCGACCTTCCCAGGGGTCGGCCCGCCCGCGCGGACGATGTAGCGCTCGGAGGTGTTGACCGTCAGCGAGGGGTGCGCGGCGGCCACACCGACGAGAGCATCGGCAAGCACCTCATCGGGCGAGTTGATGAGCTTCTTCACGGTCCAGGCCCCTTCTTCTCAGAGCAGCGAGGGCCGGCAGCACTGCTCGACGAGTCGCCAGACCTCTTCGGGGGTCTTGCGGGTGAGGGCGACGGCGGCCAGGGAGGCGCAGGTGTCGTGGCGGAGTCGGCGGATGCGGGCCCGGACCTCGTCGAGGGCGGCTGGGCCGACCGAGAGGCTGTCGCAGCCGAGGCCGATGAGCAGGGGCGTCACTAGGGGGTGTGCGGCGGCGTCACCGCAGACGGAGACCTGACGATCGTGGCGGTGGGCGGCAGTGACGACGCGGGCGATGGCGTCGAGTACGGCGGGGTGTGCGGCCATGGCGGGGGTGGCGGTGGGGTCGCGCCGGTCCAGGCCCAGGACCTGGCAGGTGAGGTCGTTGCTGCCGATGGAGAAGAAGGAGGCTTCGCGGGCGAGGTCGTCGGCCGCGGTGACGGCTTCGGGGAGTTCCACCATGATGCCCAGAGGCGGCACCGGTACGCCGGCTTCGGTGGCCGCGGCCTCAAGGAGGCTTCGGCAGGCGCGTAGTTCGTCGACGCTCGCGACCATGGGGATCATGATGCGCAGGTCGGTGTCGGCTCCGGCGTTGAGCAGGCTGCGGAACTGGTCGGCGAAGGCGTCGGGTTGGGCGAGCATGAGGGGGAGGCCGCGGCCGATCCGCGCGCCCCGGAGGCGGGCGAGGAACGGCGGCAGTTTGTCGTCGGCGAAGTCGAGCGTGCGGGCCGTGACGACCTGCCCGGTGAGAGCGCGCAGGACGGGGACGAGGGTGGCCGCGTGCTGAGCGCGGGTGGGCCAGGCGGGGTGGTTGAGGAAGGGCAGCTCGGTGCGGAGCAGGCCGACACCTTCAGCACCCGTGGTCACGGCTGCGCGCGCCTCAGCCGGGGTGGCCACGTTGGCCCGCAGAACGACGCGGTGCTGGTCGAGCGTCTCGGCGGGCAGATGACGCTCTTCGGCAAGGGCGAGCCTGCGAGCCCGGGCGGCCTCCATGGCTCGCAGGGCCCTGGAGCGTTCCTCGTCGCCGGGGCGGACGACCGCGCCGGCCCGGTCGGCGTCGAGCAGGATCTCCTGCCCGTCCAACAGCTCGAGCAGCTCGGGGTCGACGGCCAGGAGGAACGGGATGCCCAGCGAGCGGGCGACGATCGCAGCATGGGAGTTCGGGCCGCCGGTCACGGAGATGGCTGCTGTCACCGTCAGGCCCGGTTCCAGCAGGTCGGCGGCGCCGATCTCGTGCGCGACCAGGACGAGGGGCTGGTCGGGGGCGGGGCCGGTCTCGCCGTGGAGGTGGGCCAGAACGCGGCGTCCGACCTGCCGGACGTCCGCCGCCCGTTCTGCGAGGGTGGGATCGTCCAGGGCGGCGATGGTTCCGGCGTAGGCGTCGATGGCCAGCCGCACGGCAACGGCTACCGGCTGACCGTCGTTCGCCCTCTTGACGGCCTGATCGCGTAGATCCTGGTCCTGGGCGATGTAGCTGTTGACCTCCATGATGTCGGCCTGCTCGTCCTTGCCCTGTTCACGCAGCGAGGCGGACAGGTCGAGCAGTCGGGTGGCGACGGCGTCGAAGGCGTCCGTGATCTGCTCCGTGTGGTCGCCGCCGGCGCGGTGGGGCAACGCCGTTCTGGTGAGCGGCCGATCGGTGCGGTGGACGACACCGAGGGCTATGCCGGGCGCGGCGGCATGCCCGGCGTAGGTGCGGCGGTCGGTCATCGGTCCCCCAGCGTCTCGGCGAGGGCGCGGTAGAGGAGGGCGGTGGAGGTGGCGCCCGGGTCCTGGTGGCCGATGCTGCGGGCGCCGAGGTAGGAGGCACGGCCCTTGCGTGCCTGCATCGGGATGGTGGCACGCATGCCCTCTTCGGCGGCGTCGGCGGCGGCCACGGCCGCGGCCGCCATGTCGGCTCCGGCATCGGCCTCTTGCTGGAAGGCGGCCAGTGCGGGGGCATAGGCGTCGATCATGGTCTTGTCACCGGGGTTGGCCGCGCCGAGCTTCTGGACGCTTGCGAGCCCGGCGGCGAGTGCGGCGGCGAACTGCTGCGTGTCGGCGGCGGACGTGTCCAGGGCCTTGCCGATGGCGCGGAAGGCGGCGCCGTAGAGGGGGCCGGAGGCGCCGCCGACGGTGGAGATGAGGGTGGTACCGGCCTTGACCAGTACGGCCCCGACGGTGTCCGGCTCGTAGTCGGCCAGGGCCGTGACGGCGGCGGAGAAGCCGCGGTGCATGTTGGTGCCGTGGTCGGCGTCGCCGATGGCCGAGTCGAGCTGGGTGAGGTGGTCCTTGTTCT
>NZ_JBIRST010000020.1:6430-178575 GCF_044334385.1 Streptomyces sp. NPDC020801 | reverse complement strand
TCGCGCATCGGGGTCCAGGGGCCGGGGCGGCCCTCCGGATCGCGCAGGACGACATTGGCGGCCACGGCGTCGTGGCCCTCCCGGAACACGGTGGCGGTGACCTGGAACGTCTCGCCCACGACCGCCTTGGCCGGGCGCCGGCCGCACTCCACGGCCGGGCGAACGTCCCGCACCGGGATGCGGCCGATGACCGGGGCCGGACCGGGGGCCGGACTCGGGGTCGAACCCATGGGTGTCACCTCCACCGTGCTCGAGGCCGGGCTCGCGCCCGGCCGGGGTCTGGGGTCCTGTGCCGGGAGCGGCTATCTCCCGGCGGGGGAACGTCTTCCCGGGGTCCGGTCGGGGACCTTGTCCGGCACCCGGTCCGGGACACGCTCGGAGACCTTGTCCGGGAACCTGCCCGGGACACGGTCGGTGAACCTGTTCGAGGTCCTGCCCGAGGCCGCCGGCCGGCCCCGGCGGGGGCCGGTGCCCATGTGCGGTCTGCCGGTCTGCTCCCGCAGATACGTGCCGTGGGTGGTCCGCAGATAGCGCTCCGCGGCGTCCGCGGCCTCCCGTGCGCAGCGCTTCCCCATCAGCACGCACAGCGTGTAGCCCGAATCCTCGAAGGTGGCCCGCACCCTGCGGTCGTCGGGCGACGCGAGCATCGCACGTTCCCACGCCCGGTAGCGCCGCAGATGCCGGGCGACTTCGGCTTTGGCGGGTAGCAGCATGGCGCCGTTCACCTTTCGCAAGCGCTCGATGGGCACGTCTCCCGACGATTCGGGGCGGTGACCGCGCACACGAAGGGCACGGGTCCCGTTTACGGCGCTCGAGACTTTCACTCATGGTGCACGTTCAACGACTCACCGTCCTGTTGGATCTTCAACGAGCCTCCGCAGGGCCTGTCACCTGCTCGTGTTGCACGAATGGCGTAGTGCGCTCAGTGTGGGATCTGACTCAGAGGCAACAGGTGCTCACGCTTCGTACTCGGGGGCTGAGCCCACCAAGGGCCAGAGGGGGCGCGAGCCTCGCCGGTGAGGAGCCAACGACGATGAAGACCGCAGTGCCCTGCTACTACCACCTCGACGTGGAAGTCAGCCCGGAACGGGTCGGACAGGTCAGGCGCATCCTGGCCGCTCACCTTCGGTTCTGGGACCTGGAGGACCTCGTCGACCCCGTGTGCGGCGGTGCCGAGATGCTGCTGAAGGCCATCGACGAGCACGCCAGGGACAAGCACACGTCGATCGAGATGTGGTGGACCGGCCAGCACCTCATCACAGCGGTCGGGGAGAACAACCACGACCTGCGCCCCGACCAGGATCTGCGATCCTGCCTGGCCCGTATCGCGGCGACGAGCGACGGCTGGGGCTGCTGCGCCGCCGAGACCGGCAGCAAGGTCATCTGGTTCTCGCAGCGGGCCCGCGCCGGTGTGCGCGTCCCGCTGGTCCCGAAGGCGCCCTCCCCGGCCCTGCGCGAAGGACTGCAGACGCCCCGCGAAGTGCCGGTCGCCGCGCTGGCGTCGCCGGGGAGCGGACCACGGGCCGTTCTGGAGGGCGCCCGGTGACCGGGCGCCCACGCCGCAAAGGGGTACCCGTTCCCGTGTGGAGCGGGTACCCCTACCCGCTGGGCGCCGCCCATGACGGGGAAGGCACCAACTTCGCGCTGTTCAGCGAGGTGGCCGACCGCGTCGACCTCGTCCTCGTGGACGACCACGGTGCTCACCGCAGCGTTTCCCTGACCGAGGCCGACGGCTTCGTCTGGCACGGCTATCTGCCCGGGACCGGGCCCGGTCAGCGCTACGGCTACCGGGTGCACGGCCCCTGGCACCCGGCTGCCGGCCACCGCTGCAACCCGAAAAAACTGCTCCTGGACCCCTATGCCAGGGCGGTGGACGGGCAGATCGACAACCACCCCTCGCTCCACGAACGCGCCCCGCACGGTCCGGACCCGGCCGACAGCGCCGGGCACACCATGCTGGGCGTGGTCACCGACCCGGCCTTCGACTGGGGCGACGACCGCCCGCCCCACCGGGCCTACTCCGACACCGTGATCTACGAGGCGCACGTGCGTGGCCTGACCCGCACCCACCCCGGCGTCCCGCCCGAACTGCGCGGCACCTACGCCGGGCTGGCACACCCCGCGGTGATCGAACATCTCACCGCGCTGGGCGTGACGGCCGTCGAGCTGATGCCGGTCCACCAGTTCGTCCAGGACGGCGTGCTCCAGGGCCGGGGCCTGTCGAACTACTGGGGCTACAACACCATCGGCTTCTTCGCGCCGCACAACGGCTACGCCGCCCACGGCACGCGCGGCCGGCAGGTCGCCGAGTTCAAGTCGATGGTCAGGGCCCTGCACGCGGCCGGGCTCGAAGTCATCCTCGACGTGGTCTACAACCACACCGCCGAGGGCAACGAGAAGGGTCCCACGCTTTCCTTCCGGGGCATCGACAACGCCTCGTACTACCGCCTGGTCGACGGCGACTGGGCGCACTACTACGACACCACCGGCACTGGCAACAGCCTGCTGATGCGCCATCCCCACGTGCTCCAGCTGATCATGGACTCACTCAGGTACTGGGTCACCGAGATGCACGTGGACGGCTTCCGCTTCGACCTGGCGGCCACGCTGGCCCGGCAGTTCCACGAGGTGGACCGGCTGTCGGCGTTCTTCGACCTCATCCAGCAGGACCCGGTCATCAGCCGCGTCAAGCTGATCGCCGAGCCCTGGGACGTCGGCGAGGGCGGCTACCAGGTGGGCAACTTCCCCCCGTTGTGGTCGGAGTGGAACGGCCTGTACCGGGACGCGGTACGGGACTTCTGGCGCGGTGAGGAGCACACGCTCGGCGAGTTCGCCTCCCGGCTGACCGGTTCCCCGGACCTGTACGCCCACAACCGCCGCCGGCCGCGCGCCAGCGTCAACTTCGTGACCGCGCACGACGGTTTCACGCTGCGCGACCTCGTGTCGTACAACGACAAGCACAACGAGGCCAACGGCGAGGACAACGGCGACGGCGAGAGCACCAACCGCTCCTGGAACTGCGGGGCGGAGGGCGACACCGACGACGAGTCCGTCCGCGCGCTGCGGGCCCGTCAGCAGCGCAACTTCCTGGCGACGCTGTTCCTGTCGCAGGGCATCCCGATGCTCTGCCACGGCGACGAGCTGGGCCGCACCCAGGGCGGCAACAACAACGCCTATTGCCAGGACAACGAGGTCTCCTGGATCGACTGGCGGCTGACCGACGAGCAGCGGGAACTGACCGACTTCACGCGGTACGTCATCGGGCTGCGCACCGCCCACCCGGTGCTGCGCCGGCGCCGCTTCTTCCAGGGCGAGACGGCGACCCGGGACGACCAGCCGCTGCCCGAACTGGTGTGGCTGCTGCCGGACGGCCGTGAGATGGCCGAGGAGGACTGGCGGCGCTCCGACGCGCGCTCGGTCACGGTGTTCCTCAACGGCGACGCCATCGCCGAACCCGACGCGCAGGGCCGGCCCGTGGTGGACGACTCCTTCCTGCTGCTGCTCAACGGCTACTGGGAGCCGGTCGACTTCCGTCTGCCCGGACCGGCCTACGGCGACCGCTGGACGACCGTCATCGACACCGCCGAACCCCAGGGCCCTCCCTACGAGGCGGAACACAAGCCGTCCGGCGACCTGCGCGTCGAACCCCGCAGCCTGGTCCTGCTGACCCGGCCCCCACGAACGGCCCGCTGACCCGGCCCCCACGAACGGCCCGCTGACCCGGCCCCCACGAGGGGCGCGTGGCGGCCGTCCGGTGGCCGACAGCCGGCCGGCCCACCGGCCCGGGATCGCCGGGTACGGCCAGACCGGAGCGTGCGCAAGGGTGTGGTGAGCGGGTGGCGCCGGGCCGCACGGCCGCTTCAGCTCTCGCGGCGGGACGTCACCGTGAACTGGGCGCCGTCGGGATCGCGGAGGACGGCCTCGTCGGTGTCCTCGCGCAGGACGCTGCCGCCGTGGCTCTCCGAGGCGCGGGCGCAGGTGGCCACGTCGGCCACCCGGAAGTGGACCTGCCAGTGCGGCCGGATCGTGGGGTCGGGCGCCGCCTCCAGGGCGCCGGACTCGATGCGGGCCACGACCTCTCCGTGGCTGCGCAGGACGACCTCGTTGGCCTCGTAGCGGACCTCGCAGCAGCCGGGCAGCTCCGAGGCCCATTCCAGGACCTCGCCGTAGAAGATCGCGGCGTCGAAGGCGTCGCGCGTGTGGAGCCGGATGAAGGCCGGCGCGGCCTTGCGCCAGGTCTCCCAGTCGGTGAAGAGGTCGCCCTCCCAGATCCCGAAGCTCGCGCCGTCCCGGTCGGCCAGCAGCGCGGCCCGCCCGGGCGGGAAGGAGATCGGCCCGACCGCCGCCGTACCGCCGCGCTCCTGCACCCGCGAGACGGCCTCGTCGGCGCTGGGCACGGCGAAGTACGGCGTCCAGGCGACCGCCATCTGCCACATGGAGGCCACCGCGGCGATCCCCGCGACCGGCGCACCGTCCGCCAGCGCGATGCGGAAGCGGTCGCCCAGCTTGGCCGAGCGCCACTCCCAGCCCAGCACGGCCTGGTAGAAGTCCTCCGTGGTCTGCAGATCGCGGCTGGTCAGGCTCACCCAGCAGGGCGCCCCGCACACCGAGTGGGTGGAGACGACCTCGGTCGCGGGGCCGGAGGATTTCGGGTGGTCGCTCATGGCACGTCCTGATCTCGTCGACCGGCGGCGCCGGTCTCACACCAGTGTCCAACCAGAACCGCCGAGGGCGCCTGCCGAGTACCCTGCGGTCGCCGCCGAAACGGTACCGCGGCCACCCCCGGAGCCGGTCACCGCGGCCGGGCCGGGCCGCCGCCCGCCGCCGTCGCCGCCGGGGTGCACACTGGCGCCCGGCCGCCCGGGTGACGACGATGGACCCCGTGGAACGCACACCGCACGACCCAGGCGATGCGACGGACCGGCTGAGCGAGCTCCAGGAGGAGGTCGAGCAGCTGAGGGAGGCCGTGACCTCCCACGCAGTGGTGGACCAGGCGATCGGCATGGTGGTCGCGCTCGGCCGGGTCACTCCGGACCAGGGGTGGACGGTGCTGAAGGAGGTCTCGCAGCACACCAACATCAAGCTCCGCAGGGTTGCCGAACTGGTCCTGATCTGGGGCCGTACCGGAGACATGCCCGCGGAGATAGGTGCGGAGCTCGAAGACGCGCTCGACCGTTACGGGCCCACCCAGATTCCGGGGGCGCCGCCGGAGTGAGCCCGCTCCGGCGGCGCCGGCGCCCGCCCGAGGGGTCGGCCGGACAGGCGCCGCTGCAGGGCTCAGCCGGTCTCGGCGAGCAGCTCCTCGCGCAACTGGGCGAAGCAGCCGCTGAGCAGGCGTGAGACGTGCATCTGCGAGATGCCGAGCTGCTGGGCGATGCGGCTTTGCGTCATACCCCGGAAGAACCTGAGGTAGAGGATGGTGCGCTCACGCTCGGGCAGCGCCTCCAGACAGGGTTTGACCGCCACCCGGTCCACGACGAGGTCGTAGCGCGGATCCGCCTCGCCCAGCCCGTCGCCGAGCGCGTAGCCGTCCGTTCCCGGCACCTCCGCCTCCAGCGACAGCGCGGCGAAGCAGTCCAGGGCCTCCATCCCGGTGCGTACGTCGCTCACGCTGAGGTCGGCGTACTCGGCGATCTCGGCCACGGTCGGCGCCCGGCCCGGCGTCGTCTGCGCCAGTTCCTTCGCTGCGCGCCGTACGCGGTTGCGCAGATCCTGGACCCGGCGCGGTACGTGCAGGGTCCACATGTGGTCGCGGAAGTGCCGCTTGATCTCACCGGTGACGGTGGGCACGGCGTACGCCTCGAACGCGTAACCGCGCGCCGGATCGTAGTGGTCGACGGCCTTGACCAGGCCGAGCGCGGCCACCTGGTACAGATCCTCCAGGGCCTCGCCGCGTCCGCGGAACCGGACGGCGATCCGCTCGGCCATGGGCAGCCAGACCTGGACCAGCTCGTCCCGCAGCGCCTTGCGCTCCGGGCCGTCCGGGAGGTGGGCGAGCCGTTCGAACGCCTCCGCGGTGTCGGGAGCGTCGTCGTGCGGATGAGGTTTCATGCTGCCGGTGGTACGCATGCGATGCGCCTCCCTCAGCACGTGCTGGATGGACGGACACCGCGGGAGGCGCGGGCTCGGAGCGTACGGAGATACGTCGGGGCCCGGCGCGGGCTCCCGCGGACGTGCCTCCTCTCCGAAGCACTGCAAAGCGGATTCCCGAAGTCGGCGATTTTGAAACAATTGCCATAATGCGGTGACGGTGCGCGACCGCTTGAATCTCAATTGTCGACCGGGAGTCGAAGAATTGCCACCGCGGTAAATGCTGCGTATTTCGATGACCCGCCGAATGCCGTTGTTTCGCGGGCGCCTGGCCTGGCCCGCCCGCTGGGCACGGGCTGTTGCGGGCCGGCGCGGCCGCCCTGCTCGTCCACGCCTTCGGCGGGACGAAGCCCGTCGAAGGCGTGGACTCGCACGATCGGCACGGCGAGGTGTTCGGCCGCTCGCACCGGACGGTGCCGGGAGGACGCCGGAGGACGTTCGCGGCAGCGTGATCGGCGGCGACCTCGACTCCATGGCGGCCGCCGCACTCGGCAGCACCGCGACCCCCGGCTGCTCGGCGCCCGGGCCGCCGGCGAAACCGGTCGAGCGGCCCGCCGGGGTGCCCGCCGGACGTGATGTGCGGCACGCCCGCCACGGCCGGCGCGGCGGCCCGGGCCGGGATTCTTCCTGCGCACGGCTTGATCACCGATCAAAGCGGGTGAATTCCCTGGCCACAGCGCATTCTGCTCATTTGACAGTGCGCTGAGCCCACAGATAGGAAGCAGCTCTTGGAAGTCGAGAGGTGCACTGTGTACGAGCCGAACGTGGTCGGGGACTGGCATGAGTACGACGAGCACGCCGGTCTGCGCGTCCGCGTCCACCGCCTGGAGCCGGCCGAGCCGCCGCGCGGACGCGACGACGCCGCCGAGGGCCTGACCTACTTCCGCCTCCGCGTCACCGTCGAGAACCGCGGTGCGTGCAGTTTCGGCATCCACCTCGAGGACGGCCAGATCGACGTGCGGATCGGCCCCGACGGGGAGGGCGGGTTCGTCGACTGGCGCAACTCGCAGTTCATCGAGGGCTTCGACGTCTACCCGCTGCGCCGGGCCACCGCGGTGCTGTACGTGGCCGGCCCGGAGACGTCCCTGTCCCAGATCGACGTCCAGGTCCAGCTGCGGGTCGACGAGGAGTGGACCGACCGCCGGCTGTGGACCGGCGGCATCGGTGTGCACGAGGAGTCCGTCGGGGCGGGCACGCACCCGGCCGGGGGGCCGGGCGGGCTGGCGCACCAGATCAGCAACTTCCTGCGCGACCAGGCGGAGCCGGGCGCGGCGGGCTGAGGCCGAGACGGGCTGAGGCCGAGGCGGGCGCGGCGGGCTGAGGCCTCCCGCCTCCGGTACGCCGTCCGGCCTCCCGACGTCCGCGCCGCCCCGTCAGTGCGGAATGCCGTCGATGATCTCGCGGGCGCCCTGCCGCAGCAGGGCCACGGCGACCGACGTGCCGAGCGTGGCCGCGTCCAGCCGGCCCGCCCACTCGTGGGCGTTCAGCCGCGTCTTGCCGTCGGGGGTGAACACACATGCCCGCAGGGAGAGCTCACCGCTGCGGTCGACCCGAGCGTACCCGGCGATCGGGCTGTTGCAGTGCCCCTGCAGCACGTGCAGGAACATCCGCTCCGCGGTGGCCTCGCGGTAGGTGTCCCGGTCGCCGAGTGCGCCGACGGCCTCGATCAGCTCCGCGTCCCCCTCACGGCACTGCAGGGCGAGGATGCCCGCGCCGATCGGCGGCATCATCATCTCCGCGGACAGCACCTCGCTGATCACGTCCTGCCGCCCGATCCGCTCCAGACCGGACACGGCGAGCAGCAGCGCGTCCGCCTCGCCGGCCGCCAGCTTCTCCAGCCGGCGGTTGGCGTTGCCGCGGAACGGCACGCACTGCAGCTGCGGGTGGGTGGCGGCCAACTGGGCGATCCGGCGCACCGCGGAGGTGCCGATCCTGGTGCCGGCCGGAAGCTCGTCGAGGGCGAGCCCGCCGGGGTGGACGAGGGCGTCGCGGATGTCGTCCCGCTTCAGGAACGCGGCGAACGTCGTCCCCGCCGGCAGCGGCCGGTCGGCGGGCACGTCCTTCAGGCAGTGCACCGCGAGGTCCGCCTCCCCGGCCAGCAACGCGGCGTCGACCTCCTTGGTGAACGCTCCCTTGCCCTCCACCTTCGACAGGTCGCCGAGCCACTTGTCGCCGGTGGTCTTCACGGGCACCACCTCGGTACGCACACCGGGGTGCAGGGCGGCCAACTCGGCTCGGACACGTTCCACTTGGGCAAGTGCCATGGGGGAGTCGCGGGAGACGACGCGGATCAGTGCGGGAACGGACATGCGGGACACCATAGACCTTCGGCGGACCCTCTCGGCGCCGTATCCCGGCACACGCCCCGGACCGACCTCCCGGATCAGCCGCCCGTCCCGAAGTCGAGTGGATCGTCCGGCAGATCCGCGGCGGCCTCCTCGGGGGCGAGGTCCGGGCGCAGACGCAGCCAGGACGGCTGGCGCAGCATTCCGGCACGCGTGCGGACGCTGTAGCGGACCTCTCCGACCAGACGGGGCAGCACCCAGTGCGCCCCACGCGCCGCCGGTACGGGGTCGAAGGGGCACACGTCGGTCGCCAGGGCCGCGAGCAGCGCGGCGAGTTCGGACCGTTCGGTCTCGCTCCAGCCGGTGCCCACGCTGCCGACGCAGCGCAGTCTCCCGCCGGCGCGCTGGCCCACCAGGACGGCGCCCGGCAGGCCCGTCAGCCTGCCCCTGCCCGGCAGCCAGCCGCCCACGAGGACGTCCTCGCTGCGCATGTTGCGGATCTTGATCCAGGCCCGGGAGCGCACTCCGGGCTCGTAGACGGAGTCCAGCCGTTTGCAGACCAGACCCTCCAGGCCGTGCTCGCGGGTGGCGGCCAGGGCCTGGGCGCCGTGGCCGACGATCGCCGCGGGCGTCGACCAGTGCGGCCCTGTCAGCCCGAGCCCTTCGAGCCGCTCGCGGCGCCGGACGTAGGGCAGGGTGAGCAGCGAGTGTGTGCCGAGGTGCATCACGTCGAACAGCACGAGGTGGACGGGGACCTGCGCCGCCCGCCGTGCAGCGCGGCCGGGCGCGTGGGCCAGACCCATGCGGCCCTGCAGCAGCTGGAAGTTCGCGCGGCCCTCCTCGTCCAGCGCCAGCACCTCGCCGTCCAGAACCGCGGGGGTGCTGCCGAGGGCGGTGCCCAGGGGCCGCAGCTCGGGATAGGCACCGGTGATGTCCTCGCCGGAGCGGGCCCGCAGCAGCACACCGCCGTCGCCGGCCAGATAGGCCACCACGCGCTGGCCGTCCTGCTTCGTCTCGTACGCCCACCGCGCGTCCTGCGCGGGGGAGGGCAGCGGGCCGGGCGTGGCGAGCATGGGCGGGATCAGCGGCAGGGTCACGGCTGAGATGTCGACGAACCGATCTGTCGTCAAGCCCGCCTCCGCCCACTTTCCCCTGAACGGGCCCCCGGGCGCGCCGCCCGCCAGGACCGGTGGCCCCTCGTCAGGACCGGTGGCCCCCCGCCAGGACCGGTGGCCCCCGTCAGGGCCGGTGGCCACCTGTCAGGGCCGGTGGCCGCCTGTCAGGGCCGGTGACGGGGCGTCAGGTCCGGTGACAGGGTGACAGGGTGACAGGTCCGGTGGCGGGGCCTCGCCCCGTCCTCGTGCGCCCGCGGGCCCTCGCGTGCACGGAGGACGCGGTCCGCGGAACGCGGTGTGCGGCACTGCGCCGCACGTGCCGCCCCGCACATACCTACCGTCCAGTATGATCGCGTCGCAGATCATCGGAGGAGGAACCGTGCCCCGGTCCGAACGCTCACCCCTGCTGCTCGCCGGCCTGCTGGCCACCGCGGGCGCCGCCCACTTCGCCTCCCCCCGGCAGTTCGACGCGCTCGTCCCGCGCGCCCTGCCCGGCGGCCCCCGCGCCTGGACCTATGCCAGCGGTGCCGCCGAACTCGCGCTGGCCGCGGGTGTGGCACTGCCCAAGACCCGCAAGGCGGCCGCGCTCGCGGCGGCCGCCTTCTTCGTCGGCGTCTTCCCGGCCAATGTGAAGATGGCCGTGGACTGGCGGCACCGGCCCACCCCGCAGCGGGCGACGGCCTTCGGGCGCCTGCCCCTGCAGGTGCCACTCGTGCTGTGGGCCCGCGGCGTCGCCAAGAGTGTGGAGAGCCGGTCATGACCGCGGCCGTGAAGGCCGGCGACAAGGTGGAGGACTTCACGCTGCCCGACGAGACCGGCACCGACCGGACCCTGTCCGGGCTGCTCGCCGACGGGCCGGTGGTGCTGTTCTTCTACCCCGCCGCGCTCACCCCCGGCTGCACCGCCGAGGCCTGCCACTTCCGGGACCTCGCCGCCGAGTTCGCCGCCGTCGGCGCGCGGCCCGTCGGGATCAGCGGCGACACCGTGGACCGCCAGCAGGAGTTCGCCGGCCGGCACGGACTGGGCATGCCGCTGCTGTCCGACCCCGACGGAGCCGTCCGCGAGCGGTTCGGCGTGCAGCGCGGCTTCTCGCTCGCCCCCACCAAGCGGGTGACCTTCGTCATCGCCCAGGACCGCACGGTGCTGGAGGTCGTCCGCAGCGAACTGCGCATGAACACCCACGCCGACCGCGCACTCGCCGCCCTGCGCGCACACCGGGCCTGACCAGCCCGTCGGCCCCGTCGCCGCGGTCCTCCGTGACCCTCACGCCGTACCACGCCGTACCGGGCGCACGTGATCCGGCACGAACCGCCGCCGGGTGATCACTGCAGAGGGTGCCCTGCTCGACGACGCCGTACAGCGGGCCGCCGTGGTGGTGCCGGCTGCTTCCCGTCACTCCTCACCGCCCTCCGCGGCGACCTGGGCGAGGGTGCGGTGGGTGCGGACCGAACGGGCCCGGCGCGGGTCCGGGGTGCCGTGCCCGCCCGTCCGGCCCGCGCCCTTCTTCACCAGGAGCCAGGCCTCCTCCTCGCCGTCGCCCCGGCCGCCGCGGAGGCGCGTGAGGGCGTACTCGCCGTGCAGCTTCGCACCGTGCAGCCGGAAGGTGGCGTGCCCGCGCTCCAGGGCCTGGGCGAAGTCGACGGGCCGCCCTCCGCGGTCGTGACTCAGCGGTTCGTACGTACCCCGGTCCCAGACGATCACCGTGCCGCCGCCGTACTCGCCCTTGGGGATCACGCCCTCGAAGTCCTCGTACTCCAGCGGATGGTCCTCCGTGGGAACGGCGAGCCGCTTGTCGTGCGGGTCGTCCGAGGGGCCCTTGGGACGAACGCTGTCACGATCTTCCTGGAACCAACCGGCCAGGGACGGGCAGGGAGCGGGCGCATGACGACGGACACGGAAGCAGAGGGTGCCGAGCGGACCGGCGGAATCGAGGTCAAGCCGGTCGCCGGGCACATCGGGGCCGAGATCACCGGGGTCGACCTGGCCGAGGATCTCGACGCGGCCGTGGCCGCGCGGATCCGTGCGGCGGTGCTGCGCTGGAAGGTGGTGTTCTTCCGCGGGCAGCGGCTGGACCACGCGCGGCACGTGGCGTTCGCCCGCCGCTTCGGTGAGCCGGTGGTGCTGCGGCGGCGGGGGAGCGCCTCGCCGCCGGACGTCCCCGAGATCGAGACGACCGCGGACCGGCTGGAGCTGGGCGGGCGGTTCGGGATGGACCACGAGGAATGGCTCCAGCGCCGCCGGCACACGCTGCTGCGCGGCTGGCACTGCGACCACGGCGCCCGCGTCGACCCGCCGGCCGCCACGATCCTGCGCGCCGAGACCGTCCCGCCGTACGGCGGCGACACCACCTGGTCCAACCTGGCCGCCGCCTACGCCGGACTGTCCGCCCCGGTACGCGCCTTCGTCGACGGGCTGCGCGCCGAGCACCGGCTCGGAGTCGGCTACCGGATGCGGCCCGGTGAGGACGCGTACGTCCGGCATCTGATGGAGCACCAGATCGCCAGCGTGCACCCGCTGGTGCGGGTGCACCCCGAGACGGGGGAGCGGGTGCTGTTCGTCAACGGCTACTACGTCGAGCAGCTCGAGGGCGTCTCCCGCGCGGAGAGCGCGGCGATCCTGCAGATGCTCCTCGACCAGGCGGTCCGGCCGGAGTACACGGTCCGGTTCCGCTGGGAGCCGGGCAGTGTGGCCTTCTGGGACAACCGGGCCACCATCCATCTGGCGCCCGGCGACAACGCCCACCTCGGCCACCCGCGGATCATGCACCGGGTGATGCTGTGCGGTGACGTGCCGGTCGGGGTGGACGGCAAGCCGTCCGAGCCCGTCACAGGCAGCGAGCCCGGCCGCTGGTGACGCGTGGCGCGTCCCGGGCCGGCGCCGGCCCGGCCACGACGAATCCCGGGCCGGCGCCGGGCCCGGTTTCGTCGCCGCGTGGGTGAGGATCTGTCCGGGTCCGGCGCGAACAGCAGGTGTGATCAGGCCAACGGGATGGTCACCTCGTCCTCGACGGGCGGGTCGATCTCCTGGGCGAGGTTTCCGGTCGCCGCGAAGCAGCGCAGCCGGATCGCCTCCGCGGAGACGTCCAGACGCAGGAACGACTTGAAGAACGGCGGGCTGTACGTGGCCGAGCCCGGGGAGAAGAGCCGGGTGTAGATCTTGCGCACAGGCAGACGGAACCGGGTCCGGCGCTCCGGGCGGCGGCCGGCCCCGAGCAGGCTCGCGACCAGACGGACCCGCCGGGTGACCCGCACGGGCGCGCCCTGGCTCCGGACGGGCGGGATCCCGAGCCGCTCGGCGACGACGGCCATCGCCTCGGCCTCGGTGAGGGTGAAGAAGCGGCGCAGCCGCAGCCGGCGGCCGTAGAGCCTGCTGTAGAAGGCGAGCGAGTCGCCGCGCAGCGGGTAGCAGCGGAAGTCCGCCTCCGCGACGTTCGCGACGGACACGCGCGGGATGGTGTGGGTGGCGTGCATGAACGCGCCGCCGCCACCGGAGACGACGTACTGGAGCGTGCGGCCGCCGACGTCCACCGGGTAGCGCTGGTAGTTGTGGATGTCGCCGCCTATCGCCGCCACGTAGTGGTGGGCCGGGTCGCGGACGATGGCGTCGACGGTGCCGCCGCCCTCGATGGCGCAGGGGTGGTGCTCGCCGTCGACGTACAGCGGCGAACCGGTGACGAGGATCTTCGGGCGGGGCCCTTGGGACACCTCCCGCAGCCAGGCGCCCTGTTCGGCGTCGATCGTGCCGAGCAGACCGGTGTCGATGCCGACGATCCGCACCGGCCCGGCGTCGATGGCCCAGTACGGTCCCGGCTGGACGGCCTGCTGCCCCGGCGCCGACCGCAACCTCCGTGCCTCGGCGAGGCGTTGCTCGTCGGCCGGGCGCGGGCGGTGCCACAGCAGCGCACGCCACCAGGCACGGCCGAGCAGGCGCGGCTTGGGCCCGGGCGCGAGCGGTGGGGCGTCGCCGCAGAAGACGCGCATGAAACCGCCGAGGTCCTCGTACCAGTCGTGGTTCCCCGGTATCGCGTACATGGGTGCCGGATAGTCCTGGTAAGGGCGGAAGAACTTGGTGCCGTAGTCGTCCGTGCTGCCGACCGGGTAGATCACGTCGCTGGCGATCACGGTGAACGCGGTGCCCTGACCGACTTTCAGGAAGCCGGGCACGACGGCGTACTGGGACGCGTCGCCCTCGCCGGTGTCGCCGATCACCATGAAGGAGAAGCGGTCCGGGTCCGCGCGCCGGATCACCTTGTCCGCCGGGGCGCCGGCGGCCGCCCGCTGTGCCACCCAGCGGCAGCGGGTGCGGCCCGTGGGATCCCCGAACCAGGACGCGGCCACGCCGTTGCGTGCGGCCCACAGGGTTCTGGGATCGAGCCAGGAGAGCTTCTGGACCCTGCCGGGCATCAACTGCCGGTAAGTGCCGGGTTCGCCGGCCGTCCAGCCGGCACCTTCGACGGTATCGCGTGAGGAGTCAGACACGCGGTGCACCGTAACAACGATCTCCTCGGGCGCACGAGCGGGGTCCGGCGACGTTCGCGCCGGACCCCGTCGCGGCCAACTCCGCCCTCAGGAAAGGGGATCGAGGGTGAGGTACGCCTGCTGCGGGTTGCCGTCGTGGACCAGGGACTCCTGGTTGCCCACGTCGTCGAACGCGAACGCGTACGCCTTTCCGTCGGCCATCTCGGCGTGGATGACACGGGCGTAGTGGTTGGTCACCGCTTCCCTGTAGAAGTCCGCCGTCGAGGTGTCCGGCTGGTTGGGGTCGACCAGGAGGGTGGAGCGGTTGAAGCCGGCGCACAGGGTGCGCGAGATGGGGCCGCGCACCGTGTCGTTGGGGGCGTCCAGGAGTTTGTGGCAGCCGAAGACGCTGTCGGCGTCCGGCTTCTGGAAGCTGGTGACGACGGTGCCGGAGCCGTTGGTGAAGTTCATGACGTTGCCCGAGACCCGGCCGTAGTACCTGGTGCCCGGCTGGTCCCCGAAGGGGGTGACGGTGAGGGTCGTGGTGGCGTACTTCTGCCAGACCCGGTTGATGTAGTCGTCCATCACACCGCTCGGCAGGGCGCCGGTCTCCAGGCCGTGCCCGGGTGAGAGCGCTCGCAGCGCGGTGCCGTCGGACCGCGTCTGGATCAGGCCGCCCCAGCCTCCGGGCTGGGCGCGCAGGGCGTTGAACACGGCGGTGTAGCCACCCGGCTTGAGGTGGCCGGTGCCGACGGTGCTTTGGTCGGCTCGCTGCACGCCCACCGCGTACGGCGCGGAGAACATGTCCACCTGGGTGCTGTTGAGCCACAGTCCGGCGTCGTTCAGCGTGTACTCGGACCAGTTGAAGAGGATGTCACGGTTGGGGTCGCTCGGATTCTGCACGGCGGGCTGGACCAGCCCGCCCGTGGTCAGCTTGAAGACGAGCTTGCGCCCGTACGAGAAGTAGACCCGGCCGGAGAACCTGGGGAGCCGGATGGTCGTCGACTGCCCGGCGGCCGGTCCAGGGATCGAGGCGTCGGGTGCGGGTGCCGGTGGGTTCCCGCCGGCCGGCCAGGGGTGGAAGGCGCCGCCCGCGTCCGCCCAGCCCTGCTGACCGGTCGTCAGGGACGTCCCGAGGTCGTAGATGTACAGCGGCTCGCCGCGGCCGGAGTTGTTGGTGATCTTCAGCGGGATGGTGGCGGGCACCGCCGCGCCGGCCGGGGCCGGCGCGGCGAGTCCGAGCAGCGCGCCGGCGAGGGCCGTGGCCCCCGTCGCCGCCAGGAACCTGAGTCTGCGCAACACGCTCCACCTCCGTGGGGGTTGGGGCACGGAGTTGGTCCGTACCTGAAGTGAGAGCGCTCTCAGAGTCACGCTGGGGCGCGTGCATGTCAATGAGAACGGCCGATGTACGGCGCGGGGAGGCAGAGGCACCGGTCTGCGGGGGACTGGCCTGTGGGCAGCCGGCGTTCGGGGTGCGGGTGTTCGGGTGCGGGTGCGGGTGCGGCCCCCAGGGCGCGGGCGCCTGGGCGGCGGTCTGCCCGGTCCGCCGCCTCGGACCTCGGTCTCAGAAGGTGCGCCGCAGCAGATCGAGCAGGGCCGCCCAGTGCCGCTCGTCGGCCTCGCGGTCGTAGGCGTCGGTGTCGGCCTGCGTGAAGCCGTGCCGCGCGCCCGCGTAGACCTCGCAGCGATGGCGGACACCCGCCGCGGTGAGTGTGTCCTCCAGCCGCTTGATCTGCTCCGGCGGCAAGGAGGGATCGTCGTCCGCGTGCCCGAAGTACAGCTCGGCGCTGATGTGTTCGGCGACCAGGTGGGGGCTGTCCGGGGCGTCTGTGGCCAGCCGGCCACCGTGGAACCCGGCAGCCGCCGCGACCCGGTCGGGGTAGGCGCCCGCGGTCAGCAGGGACAGGCGCGCGCCCATGCAGTAGCCGGTCACGGCGACCGGACCGGCGGCGACCAGGGGATGGCCGGCGAGCCGGCGCAGGTACGCGCCCGCGTCACGCCTGGCCACTTCGGGCGTCAGCGAGTGGATGAGCGGGCCGACCCGGTCGAAGATCTCCGGTCGCGCGGACAGGTCGATGAACTCCGGCAGCTCCACGACGGGCGCGCGCCCGTGCCGGTAGAAGACGTTCGGCACCAGTACCGTGTGACCGGCCGCGGCGATCCGGTCGGCCATCGCCCTCAGGTGGGGCCGCAGTCCTAAGGCGTCCTGGTAGAGCAGTACGGCCGGACGGGGACGCCCGTCGCCGGGGTGGGCCAGATAGGCGTCGGCGGTGCCGTCCTCGGTCGGGATGTCAACGGCCTGTCCCTGTACGGCGGTCATGGCGGGTCGGCTGCCTCTCTGCTCGGTCGCCGGCGAGGGCCTCACCGGCCGTGAGGGTTTACCCCCGCCTTCGAACGGAGTCTGGAATCCGGGGGAGGGCGGATCATGGTCATGGTCGCACGCACGGCCCGTGAACCACAGCAGCCGCCGCCCGTCCCCGGCCTCTCACTCGAACCGCGAGGTGTCGCCCGCCCCACGGCGCACGATCTCGGCCTCCCCGCCGGAGAAGTCGATGACCGTGGTCGGCTCGGTGCCGCAGTCGCCCGAGTCGACCACCGCGTCCACCACATGGTCGAGCCGGTCCTTGATCTCCCAGCCCTGCGTCAGGGGCTCCTCCTCGTCCGGCAGCAGCAGCGTGCTGGACAGCAGCGGCTCACCGAGCTCCGCGAGCAGGGCCTGGGTGACCACGTGGTCGGGGATGCGTACCCCCACGGTCTTCTTCTTCGGGTGCTGCAGCATGCGCGGCACCTCCCTCGTGGCCGGCAGGATGAAGGTGTAACTGCCGGGCGTGGACGCCTTGATGGCGCGGAACACGTCGTTGTCGATCCGCACGAACTGGCCGAGCTGCGCGAAGTCCTGGCACACCAGGGTGAAGTGGTGCCGGTCGTCCAGGTGGCGGATCGCCCGGATCCGCTCCACGCCGTCCCGGCTGCCGAGCTTGCAGCCGAGGGCGTAGCAGGAGTCGGTCGGATACGCGATCAGCGCCCCCTCGCGCACGCTGTCGGCGACCTGACGGATGGCGCGCGGCTGGGGGTTGTCGGGGTGCACGTCGAAGTACTTCGCCATTCACCGAGCTTATGCCGTACGGCACCGGTCGCCGCGCAGGCGGGTCCCGGGCGGCTCGCAGGGCCGTGCCCCGAGCCGCTCGCCGGGCCGCCCGGCGTCCCGATCCACGCCCACCGGCCTCCTGGTCCACGCCCACCCGGGCGATACGGATTTCAACATGACGGGCGTATTCGGCGCATCCGGGGGAACCAGAGCTGCGTACCGCTCCGGGACTGTCCCCCCGGTCCCGGGCGCTCGGCTTCGCCGGCTGCTCACCATCCCCCCCCGTGAGACGCCGGCGAAGCCACCTCTCTGCCCGCTCACGGTGCCGTGACACCCCCTGGTAACGTCCCCGACCGGAAAACGCCGAGGTCAGTGCGAGGGACGAGAAAGAGGGCCGACATGGCCGGCCGAGAGGACGGGGCAACCGGGGCGCGGGGCCGTGAGGGCTGGGAGAGCCATCGGGCGACATGGGCGGAGGAGCTCCTCGACCAGCTGCGGCCGGCCGGGCGTGACGTACGCAAGGTCGTGGACTGGCTCGCCGAGGCCGTGCACGGGACGGCCTGTCTCCTGGACGGCGCCGGCACCCTCCTCGCCGGGCGGCCGGTGTTGCTGGACGACGACCTGGTGGCGGACGTCCTCGCCGGCCGGTTCGCCTCCGCGGCGCTCCAGGACCGGGGGCGTCATCTGCGACTGGTGCGGGTGGGCGGTCCGCACCCGCCCGCGGCCGGTGTGCTGGCCGTCTCCCGCGCCACCCCCTTTGGCCGGCAGACCTCCGGCATGGTCGCCCGCACCGCCGCGGTGGTGGAACTGCTGCTGCGGGCACACGAGACGGCCGCTGCAGGACACCGGCTCGAACAGGCGACGTCCGCCCTGCGGCTGGCCATCCTGCAACTGCTCATGGTGGAGGACATCGTCGCGGCCCGCCGGGTGGCCGCGGGCCTGTGGCCCGGCCTGCTCGACACGGACACCGCCTGCGTCTACGTCATGGAGGTCCACCGCGACGAACGCGACCGGCTGGCCGCCGACTGTCTGGAGGCCACCGCCGGGCAGGCCCTCGTCGTCCGGTGCCCGGCCATCGACGAGCACGTGATCGTGGTCGCCCCCGTCGACACGATCGGTGAGAAGCTGCGCTCCCTGGCCGACGCGGGCCCGCGCACCTTCCTCGGCGGCAGCACCCGGCACAGCCTGGCCGGTACGGCCGCGGCGTACGGCCAGGCCGTCAGCGCCCTCGCGGTCGCCCGGTTCCGCCCGGGCGGAACCGCCGTGTACGCCGAGCGCACCCGTCCCGAGCGCCTGATGCAGCCCGAGGCGCTGGACGCCTGGTCGGCCCGGCTGCTGCGGCCGCTGGACGTCCTGCCCCACCACACCCGCGCCGAACTGCTCGCCACCACCCGGCTGGGCCTGGAGTGCACCGCCGTGAGCGCGGCGAAGGTGCTCGGTGTGAGCCGCAACACGGTACGCGCCCGAATGGAGCGGGTGGAGGGGCTGCTCGGTGCGGACTTCTCCCGCCTCACGGTCCGGGCCGCCGTCCATCTCGCCCTGAACTCCGAGGCGGCCCTCGGGCACGACCCGGGCGCCGACCCGGCACCGCGCACCGGCACCGTACGCTTCGCCGACCTGCTGACCGGACCGGCGCTGCGCACGTGGGCACATGAGCTCCTCGGGCGGCTGACGGCGGACGCGCGCGACCTGCGCGGCACCCTGCGCACCTGGATCGCCGCCGGGGGCAACGCCGAACGCGCCGCACTCCTGCTCGGCGTCCACGCGCAGACCGTCCGGGAGCACGTCCGCGGCGCGGAGCCCGTCCTGGAGCGCCAGCTCCTCGCCGCCGGCAGCGACCTGTGCGAGGTCGTCCTGGCGCACCTGGTGGTGGGTGACCTCGTGCCACCCGCCCTCGGCAGGTGAATCCCTGCGGGGGTGCATTCCGGCAGGAGCGAATTCAGTCGGGGGCGAATTCAGTCGGGAGTGAATCTCGCCGGGGATGAATGGGGGCGTTCCGGACTCACTTGTGCACGGGTGAGCCATCCGGCCGACCGAAAGGGCAGCGCCGCGGTACCCAACGGCTCCGGGTGCCACGTAGGTTCGATCCGCCGCGGGGGCGGTTCGCGTCCCGCGCGCGGGGAGGCGGGACCGGAACGGGGGACCGGTCCGGCCTCCGCCCGGCGCGGCCGTGCGCGCACCGCCGGAGGTGTCTGCCAGGTCTGTCCGGGTCGTACCATTCCTGCCGCACCATTCCTGGCGCAGCACTCCTGTCCGGCGGGCACGCGTCGCAGTGGTCCCGGAACCTCCGGCCCCGGCCGGCCGGTGGCGTGGCGCGCTCCGGGGCGTGGCGCCCGGCGCGGTGATCCGGGGGACGGTGGGCGGCGGCGACCCGCAGGGCACCTGCACCGGCGCCCGCACCAGGCGCCTCACACGCCCAGCCTTACCGGCACCTCCTGCCAGCCGAAGGCGATGAAGGAGGGGACCTGGCGCAGTTCGCCCGGGTCGACCGCCAGGCGCAGGTCCGGGAAACGGCCGAAGAGGGCGGGCAGTGCGGTCAGGGCCTCCAGGCGGGCGAGGGGCGCGCCGATGCACCGGTGCACACCGATGCCGAAGGCGAGGTGGTCGTCGGCCCCGCGCGTGGCGTCGAAGACGTCGGCGTCGTCGCCGTAGTGCGCCGGGTCCAGCCCCGCGGCTGCGTACGTCGTGACGATTGCGTCCCCGGCCGGGATGGTGACCCCGCCGACGGTCAGCTCCTCCACCGCGAACCGCAGCGGCAGCGAGGCGATGGACGGATGCACGCGGAGCGTCTCGTCCACGACACCGCCCCAGCCGGTCGTTCCGCTCTCGCCGCCGCCCCTGCCCGCTCCGCTCGTTCCGCCACACACCGCCGCCTGCCGCCCCGGGTGCGTCAGCAGGGCGACGACCGCGTTCCCTATGAGATTGACGGTGGTCTCGAAGCCGGCGCCGATCACCAGCAGCAGCGTGTGGAGCAGCTCTTCGTCGCCGAGCCGGTCGCCGTCCTCGTCCCGTACCCGGATCAGCTCCGTGGTCATGTCGTCGCCGGGCCGGTCCCGCTTGTGGGCGACCAGCGAGCCGAGCACGGTGGCGATCTGCCGCTGCACGAACTCCGCGTGCTCAGGGCCCGGGTCGGAGGTGTCCATGATGGCCGCGATCAGGTGCGCGGTGTCCTCACGCAGTTCCCGCGGCACACCGAACAGTTCGCAGATCATGCGCATCGGCAGCGGATACGCGAACTCCTGCCGCACGTCCACCACCTGCCCGCCGGCCCCCGCGGCCGCCAGCGCGTCCAGCAGCTCCGCGGTGATGGCCTCCACGCGCGGCCGCATCGCCTCGGTGCGCCGGCTCGTGAAACTGGGCGCGACGAGCTTGCGCAGCCGCGCGTGGTCGGGGCCGTAGGTGGAAAGCATGTTCACGACGCCCACCCAGCCGAGGATCCAGCCCCACGAGGGGTGCTCGCCGACCTCGGACCACAGCCGCCAGTGCGTGCGCGCGTCCTTGCTGACCCGCGGGTTCAGGATCAGTTCCCTGAGAGTGTCGTAGCCGGTGGGCGCCCAGGCGGGGATACCGCCGGGCAGCTCCACGGGCACGACCGGTCCGAGGGCGCGCAGCCGGGCGCGCTCGGCGCGGATGTCGGCGCCGAACGGGTCGAGGGCGATACGGCCGGACACAGTCACGAGCACAGTAGACACCGTCATCGACCGCTCTCGCTCGGCGGAAGTGAACTTCCCCGCGAAACTGGCCGGTTACCGTTCCTCTCCGCCCCGGGTGCCCGAAATGCCTTGACCCTAAGCTGAGTTGGGCCGAGAAGGTCACTCTCCGCCCGGACGTGCCAGTACGGCGAGCGCGCCGTTGGCCTGACGCAGTGCCTGTTCCAGCGTGGCGGGGCGGTGCAGCGAGCCGGACCCGTCCGGCGGGACCAGCCACTCCATGAAGGGGGCGGGCCGGTACGGCGGCGGCACCGCGACCCACGACCCCTTGCCGGCATGGCGCACCCCCGCGCCGATCCACCGCTCCTCCGGATCCGGTGGCAGGAAGAAGCCGACCCGGCCGGCTGCCGTGTCGACCAGCGTCGGCCCGGGGACGGGCAGAGTGGGCTGCCACAGCATGTCCAGGGTCAGCAGGCCCAGTCGGTCGGGGACGCTGAGCATGTTCCAGAAGCGGCCGGCCTCCAGCAGTGCGATGCCGCTGCCCTGGTCCCACGCCCGCTTGCACGCTCGCGGGTCCGGCGCGGCGGCGGCCAGCCACTCCACGCCGTGCGCCCACATCGCACTGGTCATGTTCCGCTCCCAAGCTCGTCCGTCGGCCCGTCGGCCCGTCGGCCCGTCGGCCCGTCGGCCCGTCGGCCCGTCGGCAGGGGGGAGGGGGAGGGGCAGCCGGGTGTGGACCGTCGGCTGCGCGCCGACCCGGCACACGCATGCTCGTAGATATTTCTATGCGGCGGAAGGGGTGGCGCGACCTGGCGATTCGGTCCCGGGTGTTCGGGCTCCGGTGCCCCGTTCGACAGCGCGCGGGCGGCTTGGCGGCGCCGGCATCCGTGACGGCGTCGGCGGGTGCGTCCTGGTCCCTGCTGTGACACTCGAATCAGTTGTTATGACACTCGAATCTGAAGCAGAATCTTGTCATAGTCGCGATTTCGCTCGTACGATCCAGGAATTCCTCCGACTCCGACCCACCGGGACACCCCATGGACCGCACTCGTCTGCACCACCTGCTCGCCCGTGAGAGCGCAGAGGCCGAGCGGCGCAACCCGCGTTCCAAGGCCGCCTACGACCGCGCCGAGCACCTCTTCGGACGGGTGCCGATGACCTGGATGAACAAGACCGCCGGCGCGTTCCCCCGCTATCTCGGCTCCGCCCGGGGCGCCCGGATCACCGACGTCGACGGACACGAGTACATCGACTTCTGCCTGGGGGACACGGGCGCCATGGCGGGCCACTCGCCGGCGGTGGTGGCCGAGGCGGTGCGACGCCGGTACACCGAGCTCGGGGGAGCGACGGCGATGCTGCCCACGGAGGACGCCGAGTGGGTCGGCGCGGAGCTCACCCGGCGCTTCGGGCTCGCTCGCTGGAGCTTCTCGCTCACCGCCACCGACGCCAACCGCTGGGCGATCCGGCTCGCCCGCGCGGTCACCGGCCGCCCCAAGATCCTGGTGAACAGCTACTGCTACCACGGCAGCGTCGACGAGTCGCTCATCGTCGTCGGCCCGGACGGCCGGGGCACCGCCCGCGAGGGCAACGTGGGAGCGCCCTGCGACGTCACCCTGACCAGCCGGGTCGCGGAGTTCAACGACCTGGCTCAACTGGAGCGCGAACTCGCCCACGGCGACGTCGCCGCCGTCCTGATGGAACCGGCGCTCACCAACATCGGCATCGTGCTGCCCGAGCCCGGCTACCTGGCCGGCGTACGTGACCTGACCCGGCGCCACGGCACGCTGCTCATCAACGACGAGACGCACACCTTCTCCGCCGGCCCCGGCGGCTGCACCGCGGCCTGGGACCTGGAGCCCGACCTGCTGACCATCGGCAAGGCGATCGGCGGCGGCATCCCGGCCGGCGCCTACGGACTGTCCGCAGGCCTCGCCGACCGGCTGCTCGGCCGCGCCGATCTCGACCTGGTGGACATGGGCGGCGTCGGCGGCACCCTCGCGGGCAACGCGCTCTCGGTCGCCGCGATGCGGGCGACGCTGGAGCACGTGCTCACCGACGGCGCCTTCGCCCGAATGGCGAAGCTGTCCGGGCGTTTCGAGGCCGGGGTGCGGGCGGCCATCGAGGCCCACACGCTGCCGTGGTCGGTCAGCCGCCTCGGCGCCCGCACCGAGTACCGCTTCGCCGACCCCGCGCCGCGCAACGGCACGGAGTCGGCGGCCGCCGCGGACGCCGTGCTGGAGGACTTCCTCCACCTCTACCTGGCCAACCGGGGCATCCTGCTCACCCCGTTCCACAACATGGCCCTGATGTGCCCCGACACGACCGAGTCCGACGTCGACACGCACACCGGGGTCTTCGCCGCCGCCCTGAGTGAACTGGCCGGCTGACCCTCACCACTACGCTGGGAAGATCCTGCCGGAGAGGAAGAGCGGAGCACGTGGACGAGATCGACCGGGCCATCCTGCGCGAGCTGCAGACCGACGGACGTATCGCGTACGCCGACCTCGGCCCCAAGGTCGGCCTGTCCGCCTCGGCGGCCCGCCAGCGGCTGCAACGCCTGCTGGACTCCAAGGCGGTCCAGGTGGTCGGCGTGACCGACCCGATGGCCATGGGCGGGCAGGCCATGGCGCTGCTCGGCATCGGCGTGGACGGCGACCCGCGGGCCGTCGCCGACGAACTGGCCGGGCGCGCCGAAGTGGTCTACTCGGTCCTGACCTCCGGTGGGTTCGACCTGTTCGCCGAGGTGGTCACCCCCGGGCCCAGGGACCTGCTGGACTTCGTCAACGACGTGGTCCGTCCGATCGAGGGCGTTCGGCAGGTCCAGTCGTTCCCGTACTTCGGCATCCACACCCACCGGTTCCTGTGGGACGTGGGCTGACGCCGGCCGGGCCCGGTCAGGGACCGTCCGGTGGGCAGGACGTGAGGACGAGCATCGTCACGTCGTCGCGGACGGTCCCGCAGTACGCCAGGAGATCGGCCAGGACATGGTCCGCCAGGACGGCCGGGTCCAGATCGGTGAGCCTGGGCAGCCGGTCGAGCAGGGGATAGAACGTGCCGTGGGCGTCACGCGCCTCGGTGACGCCGTCGGAGGCCAGGAACAGCACGTCCCCGGGCCGCAGCAGCACGGTGTGCCCGTCCGGCCGCGGGATGCCGTCGGAGAGGCCGAGGCCCAGGGGGGTCCAGGGCGCGACCTCGACCTCCGTGGCCTTGCCGTCCCGGAGCAGGACCGGGGGCGGATGGCCGCAGGCCACCACCCGCACCGACCGCCCGTCCCCGGAGAACTCCAGCACCGCCGCGGTGGCGAACAGCTCCGCGTGCCGCACCTCCTGCGCGTCCACCACCAGCCGGCGGTCCAGGGCGGCCGCGACCGAAGCGACGTCCGGGCGGTCGAGCACCGCCTCACGGAAGCTGCCCAGCAGCGAGGCGACGGTGGACACCGCCGCCAGGCCGTGGCCCTGTACGTCCCCCATGACCGCCCGTACGCCGTGGGGCCCCTGGCGCACGTCGAAGAAGTCGCCGCCGACCAGCGTCCCGCGCTGCGCGGCCCGGTACAGACCCGCGCAGCGCACCGGGCCGACCCGCTCGGGCAGCGGCGGGACGACGGCGCGCTGTGCGGCCTCGGCGACCGTGCGCTCCAGGTTCAGCTGCGCGTCACGGCGGCTGCGCACATAGGACAGGAAGACGCTCAGCACGGCGACGAAGCAGATGGTCCCCAGGTCGGTGTCGCCGGGGCGGTTGAGCTGGAAGACCGGCACGCTCAGCACGGTGACCACCACGACCCCGAGCAGGGCGGTCGCGATCGGCCCGTACGACAGCACTGCCAGCGGCGGGATGGCGCCCAGCAGGAAGCCGATGTCGAGCGGGTTCGGACTCAGCAGCGTGGCCACGCACACGGCGACGACCAGCGCGGGCGGCAGCACCCGCACCCAGCGGGGCGGTGGGGCGCCGCGCAGCCAGCCCCGCCGGTCCGGGTCCCGGCGCGGCACCGGGACAGGCAGCTTCACCACACCACCACGCTGCTACGCCGGACCCCGTCCCGCACGCCGAGGCCGCCGGCCGGACCCGTGGCTGGAACGGCGTGAGGGTCAGCCGGGTCCCTGATGGGTGGGTTTGGTGCCCGGGCGTGCGTATCGATCCGGTCCGAGGGCCACTTGAGCGCGGGAGCCTGGAGACGGCAGCTCCGAAGGCCGGACGTCACGTACCAGGTTTGCCGTCGTCCGTTGTGTGCATCCGATAAAGACACTTGCTTCCGATGCACTTGGAGGAGACGACGTGGGAATCATCGCCTGGATTCTGATCGGTCTGCTGGCCGGCGCCATCGCCAAACTGCTTCTTCCGGGCAAGGACCCGGGCGGCATCATCATCACCATGCTGATCGGCATCGCCGGTGGGCTTCTCGGCGGCTGGCTGGGGAAGGTCATCTTCGGGGTCGACTCGATCGACGGCTTCTTCGACCTGTCGACCTGGATCGCCGCGATCGTCGGCTCGCTGATCCTGCTGGTGCTGTACCGGGTCGTCACGGGCAACCGCCGTTCCCACCGGCACGCATAATGACATGGTCATGTCTGGCGTCCGTGTGCGACGCCGGGTGGCCGACCCCGAGTGGCCGGGCTGCGTCCCTCAGCCCGGCCATGCGCGTGCCGCTCAGCCGGCGTCGTGCGCCAGCAGGGTCTCGGCCGCCGCGAGTATCTCGGTGACCCGTAGGCCGAACGCGGCGTCGCACGGGTGCGGGCGCCCGGTGCGCGCGGCGGTGAGCAGCGCGTCCGCGGCACGGCGGAGGGCGGGGACCGCGCCCTCGGAACTCTCCGGAAGGAGGGTCACCCCGGACTCGCCCCGCAGTTCCACTGCGGCCCCCGCGGCGGCAGCCGGAGCGGTGAGGCTCAGGGTCAGGGTGCTGGATGCGCCGCCGACGTGGTCGAGGACCACATGGACGGTGTCCCCGGGGCCGTGGGCGGCGGCCGTCACGCGCCGCACGTCCCCCAGGACCGGCAGCAGCACCGACAGCGCGTGCGGACCGACGTCCCACAGCGCGCCCTTCTCCCGGCGCCACGGCGAGGCCGCGAACGGACTGTCTCCGGTGAACACCGCGCCGAGCCACTGCGCCCGAGCGGTGAACCAGTCCTCCCGGCCCGCCTGTTCGGCGATCCAGGCCTCCGGCCCGGGCTGGAAGCGGGTGGTGAAGAAGACCACCGAGGCGACACCGGCCTCCCGGACGGCCTCGGCCACGGCGCGGCCCTCGGCCACGGTGGTGGCGAGGGGCTTGTCGAGCAGCAGGTGACACCGGGCCCGCGCGGCGCGGACCGCCAGATCCGCCTGGACCTGCGGCGGGAGGGCGACGGCGACCGCATCCACGTCGGCCAGCAGGGTGTCGACGTCGTCGTGGGCGCGGACGCCGTGGCATTCGGCCAGTTCCTTGGCGGCGGCCGTACGGCGCCCCCACACGCCGGCGAAGTCCAGCTCGCCGTGCCCGCTCAGGGCGGGAGCGTGGACCATTCGAGCCCAGGGGCCGGTGCCGAGCAGTCCGATGCGCATACCGCTGCCTCTCCGCTGTGCCGATCAGGTCGAGGGCCGCGTCCCGCGGCCGATCGCGGCCGAGCGTGCCACAGAAACCGGGTGGGATGAGCGGCTTGCGGCGAAAACCGGGCAGGGTGGGCAGGTCCGCGGACGAAGGGCGTCGCCGGGGCCGGGCGACGCCGCACACCGCGCGTCGCGGGCGACGCGGGTCAGGCGGCCCGGCGCCGCTCCTGCGAGGAGCCTTCGACCGAGGAGCCTTCGACCTGGCCGGACTCGAACGGACCCGCATCGGCCCCGGCGTTCCGGCGGCTGCCCGGGATCAGCCGCAGATGCCTGCGGTGCCCGGCGTGCCGGCCCCGCACCCGAGCCGGATCGGACACACGGTCCTCCAGCCGGTCCATCACCAGCAGCAGGACGGACATGAGTGGCAGCAACAGAACAGCGACAAGGACCACCGGGCCTCCTCGGCCGACACGAGGTCCGAGTGCTCAGAACCGCGGGGTCGAAGAGTTCCCGTTAGTGAAGAAATCGTGACGATCGGGCAGGTCGGCGAGCCGGCCGGCCGCTGTCGTCCGTTTGTGGACCGGTTTGGGCAAACGCGGGCTCCGCAGGCTGTACTCTCAGTGAAACCGGCCCGGTTGGCGCGGTGGAGTCGGCGATTCTGGGGGAACGATGCCTGCGGAGAACCAGCTGTCCACGAAGATCGACGAGAACGTGCCGACCGCCGCGCGCATGTACGACCACTACCTGGGCGGCAAGGACAACTACGCGGCGGACCGCGCCGCGTGCGAGGAACTCGACAAGGTCGTCCCGAGCACCCGCCGGCTCGCCCTGAACAACCGGCGCTTCCTCCAGCGCGCCGTCCGGACGATCGCCGAGGACTACGGGATCCGGCAGTTCCTCGACCACGGCTCCGGCCTGCCCACCCAGGACAACGTCCACCAGGTCGCCCAGCGCATCGACCCCAAGACGCACGTGGTCTACGTGGACAACGACCCGATGGTCCTGGTCCACGGCCGGGCCCTGCTGCAGCAGGACGAGCGCACCGCCGTCATCCACGCCGACATGCGGCGGACCGACGAGATCTTCGCGCACCCGGAGACCCGGCGGCTGATCGACTTCTCGCAGCCGGTCGCCGTGCTGTTCAACTCGGTCTTCCACTGCATCCCGGACAGTGAAACGGACGGACCGCTCGCGGTGGCCAACCGCGTACGCGCCCGGCTCGCGCCCGGCAGCATCATGCTGATGTGCCAACTGGTCAGCGACGACCCGGGGATCCGCGCTTTCGTCACCAACTTCATGGACCAGGCCACGCAGGGTCACTGGGGCCGGGTGCGTGAGGAGAAGGACGTCGCCGAGTGGTTCGAGGGGCTGGAGATACTCGAACCCGGCCTGGTGGAGGTGTCCACCTGGCGACCGGACACCGAGGTGGCGCCCCGTCAGCTCACCCACGAGTGGGTCGAGTTCGGCGGCGTGGGCCTGGTCCGCTAGCGCGGCCGGAGGCGGATGATGCCCTTTTCGGAACCGCCGACGGTGGTTCCGGGGAAGGGGATCATCGACTCAGGGCGCCGAGTAGCGGGCTTCCATGGTCTTGCGCAGCAGCGCCAGGGACTCCTGCGGGGTCAGCGCCTCGTCGGCCAGTCGGTCCAGGGCGATCCGGTACTCCTCGGTCTCGTCGCGGTCCTCGAGGAAGTTGGCGCTCCTGATGTGCTCGAGGTAGACGACGTCGGGCAGATCGAGCCCACCGAAGCGGAGATACGTGATCGGGATGGCGGGCGCGGACGCGTTGGTCACGTCCAGCGGGATGATCTGCACGGTCACGTTGGGACGCTCGCTCATGTCGACGAGGTGGGCGAGCTGCTCCCGCATGACCTCGCGGCTGCCGAGCACCCGGAGCAGTACCGACTCGTCGATGACCGCCCACAGCTGCGGGGCGTCCTGGCGCAGCAGCAACTGGGCGCGTCGCATGCGCAGTTCCACGCGCCGCTGCACCTCGGTCGCGGAGGCGGTGGGCAGGCCGCGCTCCACCACGGCCCTGGTGTACGCCGCGGTCTGCAGAAGACCGGGGACGTACTGGATCTCGAAGGTGCGGATCGCGGCGGCCGCCTCCTGCAGCCCGACCAGGCGGTCGAACCACTCGGGCATCAACCGCTTGTCGTAGCGCTGCCACCAGCCGGGCTCGCCCGCGCGCCGCAGCAGCCTGAGCAGGACCGACGACTCGTACTCGTCCGTTCCGTACAGCCGCAGCAGGGCGAGGACGTCGCCCTCGGCCGGAGGGCGACGTCCCTTGCCCGACTCGATGCGCGAGAGCTTGGCGGCGCTGAACCCGAGTTCGCGTGCCGCCTGTTCCTGGGACATGCGGGCGTCCTCGCGGAAGCCCGTCAGCTGGACGCCGACCAGCAGCTTCAGCAGAGTCGGTGCCGGCTCCGGCCGGTCCAGGTAGGGTTCGAGGCGGGAGATGCGATGCGACTCGGCGGACATCCTGACTCCCAGTAGACCGGCAGACTTGAGGGTTACACTATCGCACCGCTCGGCTGCGGAGCGCATCCGCCCGGACAAGTGGGCAAGTTGGCTTCCGCTTCACAGCAGATGGTCGAACTCGCCGTCCTTGGCGCCCGCCAGGAACGCGGCGACCTCCGCCGGGGTGTAGACCAGGGCCGGGCCGTCGGGATCACGGGAGTTGCGCATCGCGATGACTCCGTCGACCAGGGCGGCGACCTCGACGCAGTTGCCCTCGGCGTTGCTGTGCCGGCTCTTGATCCAGCGGGCGCCCAACGAGCTCGCCCGCACTCCGTTCCGCACTTGTGGCACCGCAGTCTCCTTGCTGTTCACGTTCCGTCGTGCGCTGTGCGCGGCCTTCCGGGCCGGCCGACCGCGTCCCGTCGACTCTCCCACTTCCACGCACTTTCACGAGAAATTTCTCGTGCAATTGCACGCGGACGCTGTCAGCGTGGATACTAGCGGGGGCGTCAACCCTTCGGTGGGCGCTACTCGGTGACGTTGCATCAGGGAGATGCCGTGCCCCCACTTGCGAGCCCTGAGTTCGGATCGTCCAGCGCAGCCGCCACGGTGGCACCGTGGGTGGACGAGGCCGTCGTCGCCGACGGGTTGATGCCAGGAGCCCGGGCCGTCGGCGCCGCGTCCTTCCGGGAGCCGGACGTGGTCACCGGCGCACTCGCGGCCGCCGCGCTGCGAATCGACTGCGGCCGGGAGGGCTTCGCCCGGGCCAGGGAGTTCACGCGCCGGACACTGCGCGGCTGGTCGCTCGACCACTGCGGTGACGACGCCGCCCTCGTCGTCACCGAGCTCGCCGCCAACGCCGCGACGCACGCGGTGCCGTTCGCCCCGGTGGGCGACGCGGACGTATGGCTCGGGCTCGTCCTCGACACCACCCATCTGGTGCTCACCGTCTCCGATCCCTGTGACAGCCGGCCCGTTCCGGCGCCCGCCACCGGCCCCGGTCTGCCGGAACACGGCCGGGGCCTGTGCATCGTCGACGCCCTGGCGGAGCAGTGGGGCTGGGCCCCGAGACCTCCGGCCGGCAAGACGGTCTGGGCGAAGCTCCCGACCCGTCCGCCCCGCTGAACCGCACTCCCCCCATACGACCACCGCGGAAAGGCCCTATGCCATGCGCACCGCACCGACGGAGCAGCCGAGCACACAGCGCACCGACCGCGTGACTCCATCGACCGGCGTGGCCACGACCACGCCCCTGTCGGCACTGGGACAGGTGCCCTGGAGCGACATCAGGGACTCCACCGGCTCGGCCGCCGCGATTCCCCGGCTGCTCGGCAGGGTGGCCTCGGGTGACGCCGACACCGCCCGGACCGCGCTGGACGACCTGCGCCGGCGCATCTGCCAGTACGGCTTCGTCGTGGAGCAGGCGACCGCCGCCACGGTCCCGTTCCTGTGGGAACTCGTTCAGCTGCCGTACGTGACCTGCCGGCCGCAGATCATCCAGTTGCTCAAGAACATCGCCGACGCCCGGCAGTGGGAGAGCGTCGCCGCCGTCTACCCCAAGCTCCTCAACCACCGCGAGAACCCGGTGGTGTGGGAGCGGCGGGCGCGGCAGGCCGTCCGCGCCCGGCCGGGGGCGCTGCGGACGCTGCTGGCGGACCGGGACGGCGAGATCGCCCGGGCCACGACGGAGCTCGCCGACGCCCTCGGCGTGTGAACCCGCCGGGCCGACGGCCTCGGCCCGGGGTCCGTCCGGTCGGCTCGGTCTGCTCGGGTCCGTCTGCCCGGGTCTGTCCGCTCGGGTCCGCCCGCTCGTCGCGCCGCGGCGACCATCGCGCCCTCGTGGGCGCCTTCGGGTGCCGTCAGGCACATCGTGCCCGAACCCCGGCGCCGGCTTCATCCGTACCACCCCGGGCCGGCCGCCGCTCGACCGAGTCGGCATGCCCCCCCCGGGGACCGGAGGCAGTTGTGACGGGCCCGGTGCGGCCGTGCGCGGTGCGTCCGGATCCGGCCGTCCGGATCCGGCCGTCCGGATCCGCTCCGCCCACGGGAAGTTCGCCGCCGTACCGCCCCCGCGGCCGTAGGGTGTCCGCCCGCGGCTGCTCGGGGCGCTTCGTTCTCCTGTGCGCATCCTGCGTGCCGCTCACCCAATCTTGGCCGAAGAACCCCAAAGCACCTATATTGCGGGATACCTCTGCCGGGTCGTGCGGCGCCCTGTCGCCGCGGACGGGAGCTGCCCGGACATGCGGGCCGAGTTTTGCGGAGGACCCGGTGAGCGTTACCCAACGGAGCGAGTACGGCGGGTGGCTGGGCCGTACGGCGATCCACCAGCCCGCACCGGCCGGGACCCGGCCATGAACTGGCGTGAGCGCGGGGCATGCCGTTCCGAGGACCCGGAGCTGTTCTTCCCGCTCGGGGAGGGCGGCCTGTCGTTGCGGCAGATAGCACGGGCCCGCGCGGTGTGCCACCGGTGCCCCGTGCTGCGCGAGTGCCGGGCCTTCGCCCTGCGCAACAGCGAGTACGACGGTGTCTGGGGCGGTATGACCGCGGGGGAGCGCCGCGCCGCGGCGCGCAGGAGATCCGAGGACCGCGGTCGGTGAGAGCCGACGGGCCCCTGGTGCCGGTCAGTGGCTGATCGGACCGTAAATCGACTGAATTTCGTCAATCGTGTGCCGCGAGGCGCCCGGCATGCATGGCACGGCGTGCCTGGGGCATACGGAGCAAAAATCGAGAGAGGGGCGCTCCGTGCTGGTTCCGGACCCGAAGGTCGTCAGGACGTTGCTGACTCGGTACGCATCGCTGAAGATCGCTCAGGCGGAGAGGGAGAGGGCCGAGGCGGCTCGGGAACTGGAGGACGTCAGTTACACCTTGTGCGTCATGATGGGGACCACCAGCATCCACGACGCGATCGCCCGGGCGGACGCCCTGCTGCTCGCCCCCGGACGCACGGCGGACGTCGCGCCGGACACCGACGGGGACAACGGCCTGTCGCTGGCCGTCTGAATCCTCACGGCCGGGTGGGGAGCTTCCGTGGCACGGCGTGCCGAAGCGGCGGACCGCAATAGGTCACGATTCGGCCACGAGCTTCTCCGCCCGGCCTGGACATCAAGGAGTCATGGTGCGCCCGCCGTTGACGCCCTCCGCCGCCCGCGCAGCGGCGGGCCGGGCCAGCCACTCGGCGATGGTGCGGGCGATCGGCTGGCCGGTCTCGACCTCGATGAACCCGAACTGGCCCGACTGGTTGCACTCCAGGAACCACCAGGTCCCGTCCGCGTCCTCGGCGAAGTCGAAGGCCCCGTAGGCCAGTTCGGCCTCCCTCAGATAGGTGCGCACGGCCGTGGCGACGCGCGGCGGGACCTCGGCCGGCTGCCAGGGCGCGGCGGACGAGGCGAAACGGACGTCCACCTCGTCGGGATCGGCGTCCGCCTCGGTCGCCTTGCGGGCGGCCAGCAGCGTGTCACCGACGACTGTCAGCCGGACGTCGGCGCGCTTGGCGACGCGCCGTTGCAGCAGGGTGGGGCCGTAGGCGACCGCGGCGAAGTCCGTGTCCGGCGCGACGCGGCTGGTCGGCACGGTCCTCGGCGGTTCCTGCGGATGCGCTCCGGAGACCGGCTTGACCACCAGGTCGGGAAACCGCTCGGCGAACTCCCGGGCGGCCTGCGGAAAGGTCGTGATCAAGGTGGCGGGTACCGGGAGGCCGCTGCGCTGGGCGAGCCGCAGCTGCCAGGGCTTGTGCCGGGCGCGCTGCGCCGCGTCCGGATGGTTCATCCAGCGTGCCCCGGAACCCCGCAGCATGCCGTAGAGGGCCTGCGCGGCCTCCTCGGTCAGCCACGGCGAGGGCTGGGCCGCCCGGGCCGCCGGAACTCCGGGCCTGCGCACCCAGACCGAGCGCAGGCCGCTCACGCTCACCAGCCGTCCCCCGGAGGACAGATGGCCGCGGAAGGAGCCGTGCACGTACTCGCCCGAGAGCGCCACGCCCGCGGTCAGGTCGGCAGGGTCGAGCCGGACCACCGGCACCGAGGAGGCGTTCAGGTGCACCACCACCATGTCCGCCGTCACGTCCTCCTCGCCGGTGAGGATCAGTACGGTCATCGTCGCCGGCCGTGTTCAGTCGTCGAAGTGCGTCTTGGAGCCCGCGGTGGAGGTGGTGGTGCCCAGTTCCCGCAGCAGCGCCCGGTCGGACGCGGCGATCCGTCCGTCGTGGAGCACGTTCAACTGAAGTCCGGAGTCGTAGGCGTACGGAGATCCGGCCTGTCCTTCCACGGCCGGACGTGCGTAATTGAGCGCGAACGGTTGCATCGTCTCTCCCCATTCGGTGCAGCCGCGATCAAGCGGTGGTCATCCTTGCGGTGTCGCTTGGCCCGCTGACTTTTTTCGGGTTCCCGAGACTTATACGAATCGAACGGGTGATTGGTTTCCTTACGGAGCGTAGTCATTGACGTCCGAGTGGCCGAGATGCCTGGAACGTCCCAATCGGTGCACCGGCAGGGGCAGCCGGTCGCCGGCGGCAGTGTGCAGCGTGCGCAGCGCCAGAAGCAGGACGCCGATGTCGTCGAGGTACACCGGGTCGGGCAACAGGTCCACCGGCAGGACGAAGTAGAGGACGGCGCCCCAGAAGACCCAGCGCGGCCCCGTCGGAAGCCCGGCGCGGCGCAGGTCCCGCCGGGCCCGTACCAGCCGCACGAGCAGACCGGCGGCCACGGTCAGCACCACGGCCGCGGCGACCGCGGCGACGAGGAGCACCTTCGCGGTGGAGTCCACTGTTCGCGCCCTTCTCTTGCTGCTGCGCCACGGCGCCCGGCCCCTGTCGGATTCCCCGTCACCCCGCTGCCTCACCTGAGTGGCGAGGCGTTCGCGGGAACCTTAGTAATGGTCAGGGTAAAAGGCGTGTCGCGCTTCGGGGGCGCAGGAGCGGCCGCACCCCTGCCATGGAGCCCAGATGACCACCCGCTCTTCACCACCCCAGTCGAACCAGTCCGTGATCGCCTTCACCGAGGAGCTCCACTGGGCGGAGCCGCCCGGAGGGCTCGTGGGCGGGGGTGAGGCCGGGCGCCCGGACGGCGATCCGGTGAGCCGTCTGGTGCGGGCCGCCGTCGGCGACCGCCCCCTGGAGGAGGTGGTCCGCCTCGTCACCCTCCTGGAGGCCTCGCCCGAGTACCCGGGCGCCGCCGGCCACGTCCTGCGCGCGGTGGCGCTGGAGCGCCCCGTGGAGGACGTCGCCCGCCTGGTCGCCGAACTGACCAGGCCGCCGCGCGCGGCCGACAGCGCCGACGACGCGATCCGCGCCGCGGTCGCGGGCCGCTGCGTGGCGGACGTGACCCGGCTGGTGGAACTGCTGCACCGGGCGCCGCAACTGCCGCACTGCGGCCGGGAGGCCGTCAAGGCCGCCGCCACGGGACGGCCCGTCGAGGAACTCGTGGAGCTGATAGGGCGGCTGGCCCGGGAACGGGACGACGGACGGCACGTCGTCGAGGCCGACGGCAGGGCGCATGCCCCGGCGGCCCCGGAAACCCCGGAGGTTCCAGTGGCCGCGGCCCGGGACGTGGCGGCCGGCCGCTCCGGCCTCTGCCTCGAGGGCCACTTTGAGGGCCACTTCGATCCGGTCCCCGCCGCCCCGCGCCGCAAGCGGCTGCGGAGGCCGGTGTTCTGGCCCAGCTGGCTCGCCGCGGCGGCGCTGGTGGTGTGCGGCGCGGCCTATTTCCCGCTGCGGCGGGAGGGCGCCTCGATCCCCGTCTACGGGGTCACCCTCGCCGTGTCGGGGCTGTGCGGCGTACTGGCCCTCGCCCTGGTGCTGCGCGCCGGAGTGGCCCTACTGGTCGCGGGAGCGGTGGTGCCGGCCGTGCTGGCGGGCGTCGGCTACTTCGAAGGCCGGTTCGCCTCGGCGGAGTTGTCCCGGAACCTGGCGATCACGGTGGCCCCGCCCTGGAGCGCCGGGCTGACCGCGGTGTGCGCCTCCCTGGCATCGCTGGCCGCGCTTTCCCTGCTGCTGATGGTGCAGGTCGCCGAAAGACACCCGGCACCACGGCCCACGCCCACGGACTGAGCCCGGCCGTTCACGCCGGGCAAGCCGTCAGCCCGCCCACCCCGTCAGGATCTTGTCCGGTGTCAGCGGCAGTTCGCGCAAGCGGACCCCGGTGGCGTGGTGGACGGCGTTGCCGATGGCGGCCGCGATGCCGACGATGCCGATCTCGCCGATCCCCTTGCTCCCCATCGGGTTGAGACGGGTGTCGGACTCGTCGATCCAGTGCGCCTCGATCGCGGGCACGTCGGCGTGGGCCGGCACGTGGTACGACGCCAGGTCCGACTCCGTGAAGTCGCCGAACGCGGCGTCCATCGTGCTGTTCTCGGTCAGCGCCATACCCAGCCCCATCGTCATGCCGCCGACGAACTGGGAGCGGGCGGTACGGGCGTTGAGGATCCGGCCCGCGGCGTAGACACCGAGCAGCCGGCGCACCCGGACCTCGCCACTGACCGTGTCGACGGCGACCTCCGCGAAGTGCGCCCCGAAGGCGTGGCGTGCGTAGGAACTCTCCGCGTCGGCCTGACCCGCGGTGTCCGCGCGGGCGCTGAGCCCCTTACCGGGCGGTGGCCCGGCGTGGTCGGCGAGCCGCGCCGCCAGCCGGGCGCACGCCTCGTGCACGGACCACCCCCAGGAGCCGGTCCCGGACGACCCGCCGGCCAGCGGAGCCGCCGGCAGATCGCTGCAGCCCACCTCGGTCCGGACCCGGTCGAGCGGCACGCCGAGGGCGTCCGCCGCCACCTGGGCGAGCACGGTACGGGCCCCGGTGCCGATGTCGGTGGCGTTGACGCGCACCACGAACGTGCCGTCGGGCAGTGCCTGTGCCTCGGCGGTGGACGGCCACAGCAACACCGGGTAGGTGGCCGCGGCCACGCCGGTGCCCACCAGCAGGGGGCCCTCCGCCCGGGACCTGGGCCGAAGGTCGCGCCGCGACCAGTCGAACCGGGCCGCGCCCTCCCGCAGGCACTCGATGAGGTGCCGGCTGCTGAACGGCTTGCCGCTGTCGGGTTCGGTCTCCGGCTCGTTGACGACACGCAGCTCCACGGGGTCCATGCCGAGCTCGGTGGCGAGTTCGTCCATGGCGGACTCCAGCGCGTACATGCCGGGCGCCTCACCGGGTGCGCGCATCCAGGAGGGAGTGGGCACGTCGAGCCGCACCACACGGTGGGAGGTACGGCTGTGCGGCGCGGCGTACATGACGCGCGCGGGAACCGCGGCCTGCTCCACGAACTCCTTGACGCGCGAGGTGTGCGTGGTGACCTCGTGGGTGAGGGAGGTCAGGCGGCCGTCGGCCCCGGCGCCCAGCCGGATCCGGTGCAGGGTGGGGGCGCGGTGGCCCACGACGGCGGGCAGGAAGCGGCGGGGCAGGGCCACGGTCACCGGTCGGCCGGTCTGCCGTGCCGCCATCACGGCGAGCACCACGTCGGGGCGCGGTGTGCCCTTGGAGCCGAAGCCCCCGCCGACGTGGTCGGCCACGACGGTGATCCGGTCCGCGGGCAGTTCGAACAGCGCGGCGAGAGTGTCGCGCACGGCGGTACTGCCCTGGCTGGAGCTGTACACGGTCAGGCGGCCGCCGTCCCAGTGTGCCGTACTGGTGTGCGGTTCCATGGGGTGGTTGTGCAGCGGCGGCACCTGGTAGGCGACGTCGACACGGACGGCGGCGGAACCGAAGGCGCTCTCGGGGTGGCCGTGTTCGCGCAGGGCCGGGTAGCCGCCGTTGGCGCTTTCGGGCCGGTACGCCCCGGGGTGATCCGTCGTGAGGGTGACGTCGTGTTCCCGCGTCGCGTACTCCACGCGGACCGCCGCGGCTCCGGCGCGGGCCGCCTCCGGGGACTCGGCCACGACCAGGGCGACGAACCAGCCGCGGTGCGGAACTGCGGGGCCCTGCAGGACGGCCAGGGTGGGGTCCTCCGGCTCGGCGAGCCGGGGAGCGTTCTCATGGGTGAGCACGGCCAGGACGCCGGGAAGGTCCGACGCGGCCGCCGCGTCGATCGCGGTCACCCGGCCCCGGGCGACGGTGGCGGGCACGGGCCAGGCGTGGGCGCGGCCCGGCAGCGGGTGCTCGGCGGCGTAGCGGGCAGCGCCGGTGACCTTCTGGCGCCCCTCGCGGCGCGCGGCGGGGGCGCCCAGCGCGGTACCGGTGCGGGCCATGAGGATCTCCTCCTGTGACATACCGGTCGGGTCCTGGCGGGTCCTGGCGGGTCCTGGCGGGTCCTGGCGGGTCCTGGCGGGTCCTGGCGGGTTCAGGCCGGTTCGGGCGGGTTCAGGCCGCGGCGGCCCGCGCGAGCCGGGCCAGGACGTCCACGGCGAGGTTGCGGGCGAGCGGCACCTTGTACCCGTTGTCCCGCAGGGGCCGGGCCGCGGCGAGCTCCGCGTCGAGGGCGTGCCCGTACGCGGCCACGGTGGCGGGCCCGCCCAGCAGTTCCTGCTCGGCCCGCACCGCCCGCCAGGGCCGGTGGGCCAGAGCCCCGAAGGCGATCCCCGCCTGTGCGACGGTGCCGTCCGCGACCTTCAGCACCACCGCAACGGACGCGAGGGCGAATGTGTACGAGGCCCGGTCGCGGGCCTTGCGGTACGCCGAGGGCAGTCCCGCCGTGGCGGCCGGCAGCACCACGCCGGTGATCAGCTCGCCGGGACGGATCTCGGTGTCGCGCTCCGGGCGGTCCCCGGGCAGGCGGTGGAACTCGGTGGCCGGGACGCTGCGGACGCCCTGGTCGCCGTACAGCTCCACGCGCGCGTCCAGCGCGGCCAGCGCCACGGCCATGTCGGAGGGGTGGGTGGCGATGCACCGCTCGGAGTACCCCAGCACCGCGTGGTCGCGGTGCACACCGTCCCGGGCCCCGCAGCCGCTGCCGGGCTCGCGCTTGTTGCAGGGCTTGGACACGTCCTGGAAGTAGGGGCAGCGGGTGCGCTGCAGCAGGTTGCCGCCCGTGGTGGCGGCGTTGCGCAGCTGCCCGGAGGCGCCCGCGAGCAGCGCCTGGGACAGCGCCGGATAACGGTCGCGCACCAGCGGATGCGCCGCCAGGTCGCTGTTGCGGACCGTGGCGCCCACCCGCAGCGAGCCGTCGGGCAGTTGCTCCACGGTGTCCAGGGGCAGTCGGCTGACGTCGACGAGGACGGCCGGCCGCTCCACACCCAGCTTCATCAGGTCGACGAGGTTGGTGCCGCCGCCGAGGTAACGGGCGCCGGGCCGCGCGGCGAACGCCTCGGCCGCCTCCTCGACGCTCGCGGCCCGCACATAGCCGAAGGACCTCACGGGGCCACGTCCTCGACGGCCTCGACGATGCGCGGATAGGCGCCGCAACGGCACAGATTGCCGCTGAGCCGCTCACGGATCTCGTCCGCGTCCAGCCGCACGGGCCGGCCGGAGGGGGCGGCGGGGTCGGTGACATGGGAGGGATGGCCGGCCGCGGCCTCGGCCAGGGCACCGACGGCGGAGCAGATCTGCCCCGGCGTGCAGTAGCCGCACTGGAAGGCGTCGCGGTCGAGGAAGGCACGCTGCAGCGGGTGCAGCTCCTCGCCGTCGCCCGCGAGGCCCTCGACGGTCGTCACCTCGCAGCCCTCCAGGGCGACCGCGAGCAACAGGCAGCTGTTCATCCGGCGGCCGTCGACCAGGACGGTGCAGGCTCCGCACTGGCCGTGGTCGCAGCCCTTCTTCGCCCCGGTGAGGTCCAGATCCTCCCGGAGTACGTCCAGCAGGACGCGCCGGTGGTCGAGAAGGAGGGTGTGCGGCTTGCCGTCGACCCGGAGCGTCGTTTCGGAACGGTGCCCGGCCGGCACAGCGGTGGCCGGGCCGCCGCGTCCGTGGTCGTGAATGTCGCTGCCCATGGCGTGGATGACCTTCCGGACGGACCGTGGTGCTGTGCACACCGCGTATCCAGGCTGCGGCACCTGACACGTGCCGGCCCCCGGGCGCGCCGCCGGTCAGTCCCCGCCGGGGCCGGCCGGCCGTCCGTCCGCCGGGGGAGCGGCGGGGTCGGGCGCGGAGGCGGCGGCGGAGGAGGCCTGCGGCGCAGTGATGGCGCCGCCTTCGCCGGAGGCGGCCTCCTGCGACGAAGCGGTGCTCTCCCCGGGCCTTCCGCCGTCCCTGGCCGCCGGGACCGCAGCGGCACCCGGGCGCAGCGACAGGGCGGTGCCCCTGAGCCGTTCGATGCCGCGTGCGAGGTGCTGGAAGGGCGACCCCGCCGACGTACGGGCCGGTTTCCTCCCGGGCAGGGTGCTCCCGGCCTCGCGGTACACGGCGAGCGCCTCGTGCGCCCGTTCGGCCGCGTCCCGGTACAGGTCCCGGGACTTCGTCATGGCGTCCAGGGCCTCGGCGTACATGGCCACGAGCTCGCGCGCACGGGCGAGTTCCTCCTCGACGGTCCGCAGATGCCACCGCTCGCGCAGCGCGGTGAGCGCCTCCTCGGCACCCTCCGGCAGCGGCCGCGGCAGCGCGGCGCAGCGCGTGACCGCGTCGAGGAGTTCGGCCGGCTCGGTGCCGTCGAGGAAGACACTGCGCACGGAGAACTCCCGCGCGTCGTAGCCGGTTGGCGCCGGGCTGCCCGGAAGGACCACCGCGCCACCGCGGGGCACCCGGGTGCCGAAGTCGTCCAGCACCCAGTTGACGGCCCGGAGGCGGTGCGGTGCGGCGCGGTGCTCCACGACCCGGTGCCGCAGGCTGTCCGGCAGCAGCCGCACCAGGGCCGCGCGGCCGTGTTCGTCGGGGGTCATCGCCTCGTGGACGACGACGTGGACGGCCCAGGTGTCCCGCACCGCGTGCCGAAGGACGCGGCGGAGCTCCTTGTCGTCGTCCGGCAGCGGGTTGAGGTCTCCCAGACGCAGCCCCGTGACTGCCTCACGCTCCCAGCCGGCGTCCGGCTCCTGCGGCCAGAACATGGCGGCGGGCGACGGCCATCGCGGGTCCCAGGGCCGCTCCGCCTCCGCCATCAGCACCCACTCCTGCCCCTCCCCGGCGCCGCGGTGGGGCAGCAGGGCGAGCCGGGCCCGTACGGTCACCTCCTCGGCCACCAGCCAGCGGGCCTCGAACACATGCCCCTCGGCCGGGTCGACGTCGTCCGGTTCGGCATGACTGTGGAGGACGCCGCCGGCCTGGAGCTCGGCCAGGTGACGTCGTACGACGTCATCGGCGTCCGGTCCGGCGTGGCGGCCGCGGGCCGGCCACGCCGTGGGCGGGGTCACGGGAAGGGGGGCGGAGTTCGACATGGGCCAATCTGCGGGCGGGGGCGGAGTGTGCCTTCCAGTATCGCCGAGGGGGATCATGCCCCCTCGGGCGGGGCCCGCGCCGGCGTGGCGCGTGCGGCGGGCGCGCACCGCCCGCGGTTCCGTGCGCCCGGTGCCTTCCCCGAGGTCAGCGGGGCGGTGCGGTGGATCGGCCGCTCCCGATCAGTCGGTCGGTGACGTCCGTGGTGTCCGTGGCGGGCGGCGGCGTCACGTTGACGCCGGTGGCTTGTGCACATCGGGCTGCTCTTCGCGGGTGGCGTGACGGCTTCCCGGCTTCCCCGTTCGGTCCATGCCAAGCCCGGAAAGGCTGACAGTGCTACTCCGATCGGCCCTCGAAAGATGTTCTTCGGCGGCGGACGTGCTCACCGTGGAAGTCACGTGTCACATCGAGCGACAGGAGTTCTCCATGAGGATCCGAATGACGGCTGCCGCCGTCCTGGCGGGTGCGGCGCTGATGACGTGTGCGGGGACGGCAGCCGCCGACTCCGGGGCGCAGGGCACCGCCACCAACAGCCCCGGGCTCCTCTCCGGCAATGTCATCCAGGTCCCCCTCGACCTCGGCCTGAACCTGTGCGGCAACTCGCTCAACCTGGCCGGCCTGCTCAACCCGGCGTCCGGGAACGCGTGCGGGAACGCGTAAGGCGCCTCCCGGCGGCCCGGTGCGCATCCCGCACCGCGGTCCCGCTCGGGCGAAGGAGCCGTGCCCCCACGGGGGCACGGCTCCTTCGCCCGAGCGGAGTGGGCAGGTCTGCCCACTCCGCTCCTCTCCGGTCCACTTCGCTCTGCCCGGCCCTTCGGCTCAGCAGCCCTCGTCCATGCGCCGCTGGTCCTCCTCGTCCCAGGCGCGGGTGTCCCGGGGTTCCACGTAGGGCTCGTCGTCCGCCGGGTGCCCGCCGTCGATCACGCGCTGCCGCGCCATCTCGGCGTCGAACTCCAGGCCCAGCAGAATGGCGAGATTGGTGACCCACAGCCATACGAGGAAGACGATGACACCGGCCAGAGTGCCGTAGGTCTTGTTGTAGGAGCCGAAGTTCGCCACGTAGAAGGCGAAGCCCGCCGAGGCGGCCAGCCAGATCAGCAGCGCGAGCAGGCTGCCGGGGGTGATCCACCGGAAGCCGCGGATCCTGGCGTTGGGCGTGGCCCAGTACTGCAGCGCGATCATCATCGTGACCAGCACGACGAGGACGGGCCACTTCGCGATGGACCACGCGGTCAGCGCCGCGTGCCCGATGCCGAGTGCGGTGCCCGCCTGCCGGGCCAGGGAGCCGGTGAAGACGACGATCAGGGCGCTGGCCACGGCGAGCACCATCAGGGTCACGGTCAGTGCCACCCGCAGCGGCAGCACCTTCCACACGGGGCGCCCCTCCGGGATGTCGTAGACCGCGTTGGCGGCGCGGATGAACGCGGCGACGTACCCCGACGCCGACCACAGCGCACCCAGCAGCCCCACCACCGCCAGCAGGGAGCCGATGCCCGCGTTGCTCTGCAGCTGAGTCACCGCGTGGGAGATGATGTCCCGCGCGGAGCCGGGCGTCAGCTTCCGCAGGTTGTCCAGCACCTGCTGGGTGGCCGACTTCCCGGCGACGCCGAGCATCGAGACCAGGACGAGCAGCGCCGGGAACAGCGACAGCACGCCGTAGTACGTCAGGGCGGCGGCGCGGTCGGTCAGCTCGTCGTTCCGGAACTCCGCGACGACCCGCCGGAGCACCGCGAGCCACGAGCGGCCGGGCAGGTCGGCCGGCGAGTCGGGGGCGTCGCGTTCGGCGGAGGCGTCCGGGGCGGAGGCATGCGCCCCGGACGCCTCGCCTCGGCCGTCCTCCCGAGCCGCTTCCTCGGTGTGCGGCCGGGCGTCCTTGCCGGTGGAGTGGTCCCGGTGGCCGGGAAGGTGCAGACGGTTCATGGTGTTCGGTTGTCCCCGGCGGCCGCAAACACGCCTGGCGTTCTCCTCCGCCCGGCCCTCGGCCTGCCAAGGCGCGCCGCGAGATGGCCTGTGCGGCGCACGGGACGCACGAGGCTCACACGGTGTGCGCGGCGCGCGCCCCCGGCGGCCCCTGCACACCCGTGTCGCGGCCCCGGCGGCGGCTTCCACAATGGTTGCCGGACGGGGCCCGCCCACCATCCGCATCGGGGCGTGGCCCCGTTCGCCACGCACTTGAGTCTCCCCAGCGCCATCCCGGCGGATCGGGCGTCCCTCCAGTACTGCCGGTGCTGCCGGTGCTGCCGGATTTGCCGGTCCTGCCGGGCCTAGGCGCCGCTCTCCCGGAGCATGTCCTCGCGCTCGACGATCTTCACGCGCTCCCGGCCCTGCGGCTCGCCCAGCGCCTTCTCCGCCGCGTCCAGGCGGTACCAGCCCTCCCAGGTGGTGAAGCGGACGCCGTGCTCGGTGAGGAAGGCGTCGACGGCCTCCGGTTCGGGCGACGCCGGGGTGTGCAGCCGCCCGCCCGCGTAGTCGTCCAGCAGGTTGGCGACGGTCTCGTTGGCATCCCCCTTGGTGTGGCCGATCAGGCCCACCGGCCCGCGGCGGATCCAGCCGGTGACGTACGTGGACTGCACGTGCTCCCCGGTCTCGCCGATGATCCGGCCGCCCTCGTCCGGCACGGTGCCGGTCTCGAGGTCCCACGGCAGCTTGGGCAGCTTGTCGGAGAGGTAGCCCACGGCCCGGTAGACGGCGGTGACGTCCCAGTCCTTGAACTCGCCGGTGCCCTTGACGTTGCCGGTGCCGTCGAGCTCGGTGCGCTCCGTGCGCAGGCCGACGACCCTGCCGTCCTCGCCGAGGATCTCGGCCGGGGACTCGAAGAAGTGCAGGAACAGCTTGTGCGGCCGGTCGCCGGTGTCGCGGATGGCCCAGTTCTCCAGGGTTTTGGCGACCATGTCGGCCTGCTTGTTGCCGCGCCGGGTGGCGATCGAGCCCTCGTCGTAGTCGATGTCCTCGGGGTCGACGACGACCTCGATGCTGGGGGAGTGGTCCAGCTCCCTGAGCTCCATCGGGCTGAACTTCGCCTGCGCCGGACCACGGCGGCCGAAGACGTGGACCTCCAGCGCCCTGTTTGCCTTCAGGCCCTCGTGGACGTTCGGCGGGATCTCCGTCGGCAGCAGCTCGTCCGCCGTCTTCGCCAGGATGCGGGCCACGTCGAGGGCGACGTTGCCCACGCCGAGGACGGCGACCTTCTCCGCCTGAAGCGGCCAGGTGCGCGGCACGTCCGGGTGCCCGTCGTACCAGGACACGAAGTCCGCGGCGCCGTAGGAGCCGTCGAGTTCGATGCCGGGTATGGGCAGCGCCCGGTCGGCCGTCGCGCCGGTGGAGAAGATCACGGCGTCGTAGAACGCGCGCAGGTCGTCGAGGCTGATGTCGGTGGGGTAGTCGACGTTGCCGAAGAGGCGGATCTGCGGCTTGTCGAGCACCTGGTGGAGCGCGGTGACGATGCCCTTGATCCTAGGGTGGTCGGGCGCGACGCCGTAGCGGATCAGGCCGAACGGGGCCGGCATCCGCTCGAAGAGGTCGATGGCCACGCCCGGCTCGGCGGCCACGTCGGACTTGAGCAGGGCGTCGGCGGCGTAGATCCCGGCGGGGCCGGCTCCGACGATGGCTACCCGCAGGGGGCGGGACATGTTCGGGTTCCCTTCGAGCGGTGATGGAACGACTCGACGGCAACCCTAAACTAAGGCAAGCCTAAGTTGGTACGGGGGTCCGGTCTATGAGGTCATAAGGCTTGCTTATGGGATCTCAAAGCCCGGCAGGGGGGTGGTAGGACGCAACGACTCGCTTCGGGCATGGTGGAGCTGTGATCCTGCCGGCCGCGTGCTTCGCCGTCATGGGCGCTGCCGCCAACGCCACGGGCACCGCCTTCCAGCGCAAGGCGGCCTCCGGCGTCGCGCGGGACGGCGGACCACGTCTGCTGCTCGACCTGGCGCGGCGCCCCGTGTGGCTGGCGGGCATCTGCGGGGTGCTGGCCTCCGCACTGTTCCAGGCGCCGGCACTGTGAACGGGCGCATGGCGCTGGTGCAGCCGCTGTTCATCATGGAACTGCCCTTCGCCCTGCTCGTCGCCACCCCCTTGATGCACCGTCTGCTGCCGCGCGCCGGCTGGTGGGCCGTGGCCGGCGTGGTCGGCGTGGTCGGCGGTCTCGCCCTCGTCCTGGTCTCGGCCGCCCCGTCCGGGGCCACCGGCCTGGCGGCCATGGTGCGCTGGATGCCTACGCCGGCCCTGTGTCTGGGGGCGATGGCCACGGCGGTCGTCGAGGAGCTGCCGCGGCAGGACCGGCGCTGATCCTGTACCTGTACCTGTCCTTTCCCCGGCAGGACCGTCCCGTCCACGACCCTCAGAGCGACACGAACGGGGCCGGATGCCGCCCACCTCCCCAGGACGGCGGCGTCCGGCCCCTGCATGTGTTTGCATGGGGTGCCCGGCCCGGTGACGATCATGGCGCATGATCGTTCGGCGCACGGCCGCTCAGCGCGTGGTCAGCAGCCCCTGCCGCAGCCGGGCCAGCAGCCGGTTGAGCAGGCGGGACACATGCATCTGGGAGATGCCGAGCCGCTCGCCGATCTGCGCCTGCGTGAGCTCCTCGACGAACCGCATGTGGATGATCTGCCGGTCCCGCTCGTCGAGTTCGGCCAGGAGTGGAGCGAGGCTGTGGATGTCCTCCACCAGTTCCATGCTCGTGTCCTCGGCGCCGATGAAGTTGGCCAGGACGCTCTCGCCGTCCTCGCTGCCGCTGACGGCGGCGTCAAGGGATGCGGAGGTGTACCCGTTGGAGGCCACCATGGCGTCGACGACCTCCTGCTCGGGGAGGTTCATCAGCTCCGCAAGCTCCCTGGTCGTGGGCTTGCGCCCCAGCCGGCTGCTGAGCTCCTCGGTCGCCTTGGCCAGCTCGACGCGGGCCTCCTGCAGCCGGCGCGGGACGTGCACGGCCCAGGACGTGTCGCGGAAGAACCGCTTGATCTCGCCGACGATGTACGGCACCGCGAAGGACGTGAACTCCACCTCGCGGCTCAGCTCGAACCGGTCGATCGCCTTGATCAGGCCGATCATGCCGACCTGGACGATGTCCTCCATCTCCTGCGGACCCCGGCTGCGGAAGCGGCCGGCCGCGTAGCGGACGAGGGACATGTTCATCTCGATCAGCGTGTTGCGCGCGTAGCTGTACTCGGGCGTGCCCTCCTCCAGCGTCGTCAGCCGGTCGAAGAACACCCGCGACAGGGCCCGCGCGTCGGTCGGCGCGACCTGGGAGGGGTCGGCCACCTCCGGAAGCTCCGTGCGAGCCCCAGTCGCCTTCACCTCTGTGGTCACCGCCATCGTGCGGCCCTCCCTGTCAGCCGTTGCCATGCCTGGTCCTGCCCGACCGCCTTGGTGATCAAGGGCGGCGCCGAAGCGTGTACCCCCGTCCTCAAACCTCACACCCATTGTTTCGCACCCGGCTTGTTTCGCGCTCGGCAGGGACGCGCTCCGCGAAGCCGGGAACCGGCCGGACCGCGATCCGCGGCGCCTGAACCGCGGGCTCAGGGGTAACCGGGACCCATCACGTGATCGACACCGCCGCGCCCTGACCTGTGCGCGGCGCCGACGCAGACGGACAAGGGGTTGGGATGAGGCGTCTGGTTCAGCGACGCGGCGAGCGGTCGCCGCGCGAGCGCGCGGCGCGGCAGGCCCGGCACGTACGGGCGCAGCTGGGAGTGGCGGCGGACATCGCCCTCACGGCCCAGCGGCGGATGCTGACCGAACGGCTGACCGCGGGCACGCACGAGCCCGGCGAGCGCGTCCTGCGGGGGCGGGTGACCGTCGACGACGTCATGGAGTACGCCCGGCAGCACTTCGGCCTCGGCACCGCCTCGCGCGAGCAGGCCGCCGCGGCGCTGCGCGTGCGGTTCGAGCTGCGGGGCGGACGCCACGACCTGGACACGGACGCCTACACGGTCTGAGCGGGCGCCCGTGCGGGCCGTCACCGGGGTGCACACCGGCCCGGCGCCCCGCAGAAGATCACCAGGTGGACGAAGGCCGAGGGCCGCACCTTCGACGCCTCGCCTGAGGACCCCCGGACGAAGTTCGCGGTTCACGGTGCCCCGCGGCCCGTGCCCCGCGGCCCGCGGCCCGTGCCCCGCGGCCCGCGGCCCGAGACTCGCGCCCCGCGACACGTGACCGCCGAATCGCCAGCCCGCGACACGCCGGCGGCGGGTTCCCGGCCCTCCTCGACACGCAGGGTCAGGGAGCGGCCGCTGACCCCGGAGCCCGGCCCGCGAGGTCGCCCCGCCCCGGTGCGTGGCCGTCGTCGGGCACGCGCAGCCGGGCACCCTGGCGCAGCAGCTCCTGCTGGACCAGGGCGTAGGGCACCTCCCGGGGGCTGCGTCCCACCCGGGTGGCGAGCGCGGCGCAGATGCCCGCCGCCTGGCCGGTGGCCATCGCGATCGGCATGACCCGGTAGGACGAGTGCGCCACGTGCGAACCGGAGATGCAGCGGCCGGCGACGAGCAGCCGGTCGGTCTCCCGGGGCAGCAGGCAGCGCAGCGGGATGTCGTAGAAGCGGCCCCGGGGCACGCGCCTGATCACCGTTCCGCTGCCCTCCGGGTTGTGGATGTCGATCGGGTAGGCGCCGTGCGCGACGACGTCCGGGAAGCTCCGCGCGTCGAGGATGTCGTAGCCGGTCAGCCGGTAGTCGCCCATGACCCGGCGGGTCTCGCGCACGCCGATCTGGGTGCCGCTCTGCACCGCGTACGCCTCCTCGAACCCCGGCACGCGCGAGCGCAGGAAGTGGTCGATCTGGGCCAGCTGGCGGCGGGCCGTCCACTCGGCGCGGCTGAGGTCCCACACGTCGATGCCGAGCGCGCCGGTGACGCGGGTGCTGTTGACGGCGATCTCCCGCGGGTGCGGGGTGCCGAAGAACAGGATGTCCTCGCGCGGCAGCCGCAGCTCGCCCGCCGCCGTGGCCTCCTGGACCAGGTCCCACAGCCCGTGGACGCCGCGCCACTGGTCGGGGTGGGCCCGGACGTACTCGGCGAACCGGGGCCGGGCGAAGTCCGCCATCCGGAACATCAGCGTCATCGGCTGCACCCGCCCGTCCTCCGGGCGCCCCACCTCGAACGGGGCCCCGCAGGAGGCGGCCACGTCCCCGTCGCCGGTGCCGTCCACCACGACGTCCGCGTCGATCGCCACCGGGCCGGACTTGGTCTCGAAGACCACCCGCCAGCCGTCCTCCAGGGGCAGCGCGGCCGACGCGAAGGAGTGGAAGAGCAGGTGCACCCCGGCCTCGTCCAGCATGTCCAGCAGGACGAGCTTGAAGATCTCCGGGTCGAACGGCACGGTGTAGCCGGTCTCCAGCGACGGCGGGATGCAGCCGCCGCGCTCGGTGAGCCGGCCCAGCAGCCGCCACAGGAAGCCGGCCACCACGGCCTCGCCCTCGCCGTGGTCGGAGGGCAGCAGCCGGTCCCCGGGGCCGTCCGCGCCGAACACCGCCTGCTTGTGCTCGTTGTGGAAGGACATCAGCGGCATCACGAGCGCGACGGTGGCGTTGCCGCCCAGAAAGGCGTACCGCTCGACGAGCACCACGTCGGCCCCGGCGTCGGCGGCGGCGTACGCGGCCGCGGTTCCCGCGGGTCCGCCGCCCACGACGAGGACGTTCGTGCGCCCGGCGTGGTGTGCCGTACGCGGTGGCAGGGTGACGGTGTGCGGCTGCTCGGGGCGGCGTAGAACAGGCATCACGCCTCCTGCCCGGCGCTGGTGCTGCGCACCGCGCCGTCCTCGGGGCCCGCGTCCAGCAGGTGCAGACCGTGCGGCGCCGGCGCCCTGGCGCCGGCGGCACCGCCGGCCTCGCAGGGGGCCGCGCCGTCCATGCCGTCGAGCAGGGCCCCGCACCGCGCGCAGGTCTCGGCGGCCAGCTCCCGCAGGGTGCGGACGCGCTCGCCCAGGTCCGCCCGGCGCTGCGGGAACTCGTCCCAAAGCCGGTCCACCTCGGCCAGCAGCAGCCCCACCTGCTCGCGGGCCACCCCCACCAGCGCCGGAGCCCCCAGCCGGCGGGCGAAGTCGAACACCTTCCCGGCGTACGGCAGCGGCAGCACGGGCAGTCCGGAGACGGCCGCGAACATCAGGAAGTGCAGCCGCATGCCGACCACGAGGTCCAAGTGGCCCATGAGGCCCAGTACCTGCCCGGGCGTGTAGGCGCTGTGCAGGATCCGGCCCCGGTCCGGGGCGGTCATGCGGGACAGGACGGCGTGGGCGTGGCGGACGTCGTGGCGTTCCATCGGCATGAAGACCACCTGGGCGTCCAGCCGGCGCACCAGGAAGTCGGCCACATCGGCGAGCAGCGCGTGGTAGTCGCCCTCGTCCAGTTTCTCCGCCGCCCGGCCGGGCTCCCGCACCGACATTCCCACCAGCCGGGCCTCCGCGGGCACGCCCTCCTGCCGCATCATCTCGGCCGTGAAGGGTTCCGGCGGCAGCAGCAGAGCGGGGTCGGCGGTGACCACGAGGTCCCGTTCGACCCCGACCTCCTCCAGGACCAGCCGCGACTCCTCGTCCCGCACCACCACCTCGTCCATGTCCGCCAGCACGGTCCGTACGGCCTCCCGGTCGTCGCCCTCGCGCAGCGGCCCGGCGCCGATCGCGTAGGCGAACGTGCGCACGCCCCGGACCTGGGCGGCGCGCACCAGTTTCAGATAGCGGCGCGCCTCGCCGTCGTAGAGGATGCCGCCCCCGCCGAGGACCAGCAGGTCCAGGCCGGACAGCACGTCGGTGACGCGCTTTTGCGGGACGCCCTCCCAGTCCACCACCTCGTCGGCCATCGGCTGGTGCGCTCGGGTGTGCTCGGCGTCGCGGCTGAAGACGACCAGCTCGGCTCGGGGCCGGTGGGACCGAAGACAGCTCAGGACGCACTGGAGGATGGCTTCGTCGCCGATGTTGAAGCCGCCGTAGGAGCCCAGCAGGCCGATGCGCAGCCCCCGCGAGCGGGGCAGCCGATGCTGTGAGGACGTCATCCGGAACTCCCGTTCCGTGGCAGGGGGTGGCTGCGGAGACAACTCCGCGCGATGTGCGGGCCGAGTTGCCGCCACCCCACGAGGAAAACACCTTCCCGGCCTCCGGCAGCCACCGCCCGGCCGCGGCAAGGGCCGGCCGACCGTGGGCCGGTCACCCTGCGGGACCACACGCGCGTGCCGTCCGCGAGCGCAGTGGACCACCCGGACGGGCGAACCCGGCGCCCTGTGCGCCGTCCATGGTGGCCGGCAACCCGTTCGGGAAGGCGGGTTCCGCCGAGGTGCGGGACGGCCGGATCGGCGCCCGGGAAGCGGTGGGCGATCCCGTCGATCCCGTCGATCCCGTCGTACACGATCAACCGGCGCGGACGCGCATACGGATCACGCCACCCCCAGGGCGACTTCGGCGGTGATCTGCTTGCCGCCCGGCCGGGCGGTGGCCGTCAGCCCGCGGCTGCAGGCTTGCACCAGGTACAGGCCGTGGCCGCCGACGCGCGCCCCGTCGCGCTCGTGGATCGAAGGCAGTGCGGGCGAGGTGTCCCAGACGGTGATGCCCAGTCGCGCACGGTCGGCGGAGAGCTCCAGCACCAGGCCGCAGGGGCCCGGAGCGTGGCGCACGGCGTTGGTGACCAGCTCGCTGACGACGAGCTGGGCGTCCTGTTCGGCACGTGTGGTGACACGGGTGTGGGAGGTTCTGGCAGCGCGGGTGAGGAAGGCGTGGACGGCTCGCCGCGCGTCGGCGGTGCGGGCGGCACCGGTGACCCAGGTGACGCCACAGCGCAACGCGGCAGCGGGACGGCTCCGCTCCTGCTCATCCGATGCCTGCTTCCTAAGCGGGATGATCATAGGAGTACCGTTGGGTGCTGCGGTCGGTTTTGCGGTTCGTGGTCTCTGCCGTGGCTACGGCTACCCGGCGTTCGCGGTCTGAAGCCGCTGAAGTGGCCCTCGCCACGTGAACCGTTGATGGTGCGGGGCCCGGGGGTTGCGCCGCGCGTCACGGGGGAACGCGGCACTTCTGCGCGCAGGGCCCGGCCGGCCGGTGCGGCCCCGGGCGGCGACCGGAGGGAGCCTCGTGGACACGGATGCGCGGGCGGGCGAAGGCACCGGTGGCCCGGCGGACGCTGCCGACGCGAGGCGCTGGAAGGCCCTCTGGGTCACCCTGGCGACCGGATTCATGAGCCTGCTCGACGTGACGATCGTGGCCGTGGCGCTGCCGTCGATGCAGCGGGACCTCGGCGCCTCGGCGGCCTCGGTCCAGTGGGTCGTCTCCGGCTACGCCCTGACGTTCGCGCTCGTGCTCGTACCGGCGGGCCGGCTGGGCGACGCCATGGGCAGACGCCGGATCTTTCTGTGGGCCCTTGCCGCCTTCGTGGCCTGCAGTGCCGCAGCGGGCGCTGCCCCCACGGTCGCCTGGCTCGTCGTGGCCCGGCTCGTGCAGGGCGCCTGTGCGGGGTGCCTCGCCCCGCAGAACTCGGCGCTGATCCAGCAGATGTTCCGCGGGGCCGAACGAGGCCGCGCCTTCGGCCTCTTCGGTGCCACGGTGGGCGTCTCCAGCGCGGTGGGCCCCGTGGTCGGCGGCCTGATCCTGGCACTGGCCCACGGCGCCCAGGGCTGGCGCTGGATCTTCTACGTCAACGTGCCCGTCGGCGCGGTCGCGCTCCTGCTCGGCATCCGGCTGCTGCCGCGGGTGGCGCCCGGCCGGCGGGAACGGCTCGACCTCCCGGGCGTCGCCCTGCTGGGGGCGGGGGTGCTGAGCCTGATGCTGCCGCTGGTGTTCGCCGAGACCGGGGGACTGCACCGGCTGTGGTGGCTGTTCCTGGCCGGTCTGGCGCTGCTGGCCGTCTTCGCCCGCTGGGAGCAGCGCCTCGCGGCGCGCGACGGCCGGCCGCTGCTGGATCCCCGGCTGCTCACCAGCATTCGCGGCTACGCTCCGGGCGCGGCACTGGGCGCGCTGTACTTCGTGGGGTTCAGCGGGGTGTGGCTCGTGTTCGCCCTGTTCTTCCAGAACGGCCTGGGGTTCGAGCCGCTGCGGTCCGGGCTCGCGGTGACGCCGTTCGCCATCGGCTCCGCCGGCGCCGCGGTGGTGGCCGGTCGGCTGGTGGAGCGGCTGGGGCGGCTGCTGACCGTCTGCGGGCTGGTCACGGTCATGGCGGGGCTCGGCGCGACGGCACTGATCCTGCGCTCGGCCCCCTCGGACGTCGTGGCGTGGCTCGCCGCGCCCGCCCTGTTCGTCGGCGGGCTGGGCAGCGGCTGCGTCATCTCCCCGAACGTCACGATGACGCTGCGCGACGTGCCGGTGCGCATGGCCGGGGCGGCCGGCGGCGCCCTCCAGACGGGCCAGCGGCTGGGCGGCGCCGTGGGCACGGCGGCCCTGCCGGGGCTGTTCTACCTGGTGCTCGAGGCGACCGGGAAGGACTACCGCAGCGCCGTGGCGCTCTCGGTCGGGTGCGCGCTGGTGGCCCTGCTGGCGTCCCTGGTGGTCGCGGTCCTCGACTGGCACCGCGACCTGCGCGGCCGGGGCCGGCGGCGTCCGCACAAGGCCCCCCACGAGCACACTTCCGCGAACCGGGGGTGACCCGGACAGGTGCGGAGGTCCAGACATCACCCGTCGTCGCTGCACCGGCCCCCGGGCAGGTTTGTCCGTCTGCCGGCCGGACACCCGGAGCGGGAAAACACCGCAGTCGAGAGTGGCTTGGAGTGAGTGACAGTGGCTGGTGACCAGAAGGGCAAGGCCAAGAAGGAACAGATGAAGGGCAAGGCCAAGGAGACCGTCGGCCGCGCGGTGGGCAACGAGAGGATGACGGCCGAGGGACAGGCCGAGAAGTCCAAGGGCGACGCCCGGCAGGCCAAGGAGAAGGCCAAGGACGCCTTCAAGCCCTGACGGACCGGAGCGAGGACAGCAAGGACAGCAGCGGTTCCAGCGGGATTCCCGTTCGCCGAACTTCGGCGCAGCGGGGATCCCGCGGCGTGTCCGGGTCACCGGTCGCGGAACGTCTCCTCCGTCTGCCGTCGGCGCAGCTCCTCGATGGTGCGCAACTGCCGGTGGGCCCGTTCGAGCAGGTGATCGAGCTGCTCCCGGTCCAGACGCGCGTCGTGCTCGGCGAGCCGGCGCAGCGACTCCCACGCACTGGCCTTGCCCTGCACACCGGCCTGAAGCAGCTCCAGCTCCAGCAGGGAACTCAAGGGGGAGCGCCGCACCAGACTGCCGTTGCTCTTCAGGCGCCCCGCCCGTTCGCCCAGCCGCCCGGCGTACACCTTGTAGCGCCTCACCGGAATGCCGAGCCGCCGCATGAGGGCGATCAGGGTCCGGCGGTCCTCGGCGATCTCCGTGGCGATCGGGGCCATCGCGTCACCGATCCAGGATCCCTGGCACGCCGTCGCGAGGCGGCGGGACCTCTCCGTCCCCGCGGTGGCGCCCGCCAGTGGGTCGTTGAGGTAGATCCCGAGCAGGTTGTGACCGCTCTGCCCGGCGAATCCCGGCAGCCACGTCCCGGAACGTCCTTGATCGTTCATTGCGTTCCCTCATCGTGGTCGTGGTCGTGGTCGTGGTCGTGGTCGTGGTCGTGGTCGTGGTCGTGGTCGTGCTCGTGGGCGGCGGGCGGCGGGCGGCGGGTGGCAGGCCGGGCGGGCGCCGGCCGGGCGTCTGCACCGGCGGCACGGCAATGGCGCGCAGGGACGGGGCGGCCGGCCGGCCGGAGGCCCGGCCGCCAGTTCAGACGGGGAGCTTGGCCCTGACACCGCCGACCGCGGCGGCCGGGCAGGCGGTGGCGCGCACGGTGCGGCGTACCAGGCCGGCCTCGCGCCGCAGATCGCGGGCCGTGTGGCGGCCGCGCCACAACAGCGACGGCGCGCCGCCGGTGTCGTCCGCCGCGATCAGCAGACCGCCCAGCATGGAGAGGTTCTTCAGGAAGTGGATGCGCTGCTGTGCGCGGTCGGAGGCGTCCTGCGCCTCCCAGTAGCGGTGGCCGGCCAAGGTGGTGGGCACCAGCGTGGCCGCGAGGGCCAGGGCCGACAGCCGGGGCAGCCGCCCCATGCCCAGCAGGAGTCCCGCGGCGACCTGCACGCCCCCGCTGAGCCGTACGACCTGTTCGGTGCTGTCCGGCAGCACCGGCACGCGTTCCGTGATCGGCCGTACGACGGGCTCGGCGATGGATGCCACGTCCTTGGGGCTGCGCACGGAGTTCACGCCTCCGGCGACGAACATGGAAGCGAGCAGGGGGCGACCGACCACGCGCAGCAGACTCATGGTCCTCTCCAGGGGTGTGGATGTGTACGGCGTTCGCCGGGTTCCCGGACGGGGCGAATGCAATCGAGCGGCTCCCGCTCCCTGGACAGGGCGAATGCCGTGGGCGGGTTCCCTGCGTGTTGCGCGGGCACCACGACCCGAGCGTCGCCCCCGCCCTGGCGGCGGCTGTGTGCCCCCCACGCCCCTCGACGCACGGCCGAGTTCGCCGGTGTGCGGCCGCCCGCGGCGGGAACCCGGCGGGCGGCCGACCGCTACGGCCACATCTTCGAACAGCAAGGAGCGCTGCCATGGGACACGGCGGAGACGTCATCCACGAACTGACCACCGACCACCGCGAGGTGGATGAGATCTTCGCGCAGATCGAGGCTCTCCCGACGGGGGACAAGCGGCGCAAGGACCTCGCCGATCAGGCCACCGTCGAACTCGTCCGCCACTCCGTCGCCGAGGAGATGCACCTGTATCCCGCGGTCCGGAAGTACCTTCCGGACGGTGACGCGATCGCCGACCGCGAGATCCAGGACCACTCGGAGGCCGAGCGGACCATGAAGGACCTGGAGGGCTGCCGGGCCGACGACCCGCAGTTCGACCAGCTCATGGGCCGGCTGATGGGGGAGATCCGGGAACACGTCACGGACGAGGAGCAGAACCTCTTCCCCCGGCTGCGGCAGGCCGCGAGCCCGGAGGACCTCGAGAAGCTCGGTGAGAAGATCCGTTCGGCGAAGAAGACGGCGCCGACACGACCGCACCCCTCCGCCCCGGACACCCCGCCCGCGAACAAACTCCTGGCCCCCGGCGCCGGAATGGTGGACCGGATCAGGGACGCGCTGTCCGGCCGAGGGAAGACCGGCTGACGTCCGTGCCAGGACCGGCAGCGCACCGGTGACGTCGCCCCGTGGGGCCGTCGGGACCGCAGCGGCCCGGCGGCCCCGCGGCCGTGCCGGGGCCGCGGGCCCGCGTCGGCGGGCAGGTAGCGCCAGCTGGGCGCACGCGGGGCACCGGGCGGATCGTGGTCACGTTCGGTGAATGACTGCCGTGCGGACCGTCACCGCAGCGGCTACCTTCGTCGAAGGTGCGTCGGGCACCCGCGGGCAGGGCGAGGGCCACGCGCAGGGAGGCCAAGTGAGCCACCAGGCACACCAGCCACACCAGGCACACCAGGCACACCAGGCACATCAGGCACATGAGGTACATGAGGGACGGCATCACACCGCGCCTCCGGGGGACGGACGCGGACCGGGCCGCAGGCGCTTCCTCGGGCTGTGCGCGGGGGCGGCCGGACTGGGCGCCGCGGCAGCCTGCGACGGCGTCACGGTGCACCGGCCCCACGCGGCGGACCGTCACCGGCCGGAGTCCGAGCGGGACCGCCCGGGCACGCGGGACTGGCGGATCAGCTCCCTCGGCCCGGCGGACGCGGTGGCCGGCTACACCGACCGGGTGAGCGTCACCCCGGGCGAGGAGTGCGGTCTGCACGTGTCGACGACGGCGTCGTTCTTCCGTGTCTCGGTCTTCCGCGTCGGCTGGTACGGCGGGTCGTTCGCCCGTCTTGTGTGGCGCTCCGGACCGGTCCCCGGCCGCGCGCAGCCTGCCGCCCGGCTGCTGTCCGGCACGCGCACGGTCCGGGCGGACTGGCCGCGCACGCTCGCCCTCGGCACCGGGGACTGGCCCGAAGGCGCCTATCTGATACGCCTCGACGCGGACCACGGCCACCAGCGGTACGTCCCGCTGATCGTGCGTTCGACCCACGGTGCGGGCCGCACCGTCCTGCTGCACGCCCCGGCCACCTGGCAGGCGTACAACAGGTGGGGCGGCTACAGCCTCTACGCCGGTGCGTCCGGGGCGTACCAGACCCGCTCCCTCGCCGTCAGCTTCGACCGGCCCTACGACGCCGAGGGCGCCGAGAAGTTCCTCGTGTACGAGTGGGCGGCCGTGGTGCTGGCCGAACGCCTGGGCATACCCCTGGCCTACACCACCGGCACCGACCTGCACCGCGACCCCGGTGTACTGCACGGTGCCACCGCGCTGATCTGCCTGGGCCACGACGAGTACTGGACGCCCGAGCAGCGCCGGGCGGTCACCGAGGCCCGGGACACGGGCACCAACGTGGCCTTCCTCGGCGCCAACACCTGCTTCCGCCGGGTCCGGCTGGAGGCGGGCGGGGCCGCGGCCGACCGTACGGTGGTCTGCTACAAGTCCGCCTACCGCACCGACCCCTGCTATCCGTCCCGCCCGGCCCTGGTCACAACCGACTTCCGGCAGGCCCCGGGCGCCGACCCCGAGTCCTCGCTCACCGGGGTGCTCTACGAGGGGTATCCGGTGGACGCTCCCTACGTCGTCCACGCGGCGGACCACTGGCTGCACGAGGGCACCGGAGCCCGCCCCGGAGAGAGCTTCGGCCACCTGGTCGGCGTGGAGTACGACCGGGTCACCCCCGGCGCGCCCGTCCCCGGGCCACTGGAGATCACCGCGCACTCCCCGCTGGTGTGCGCCGGCAACCGCAGCCACAGCGACTCGGCGTACTACACCGTTCCCGGCGGGGCGGGCGTCTTCGCCACCGGGACCATGCGCTGGGTGGAGGCGCTGCTGGCCGGGACCGGCGAACTGGGCCGCGACCACGGTATGGACGCCCGTACGCGGGCCTTCGTCACCCGCACCACGGAGAACCTGCTGCGCGCCTTCGCCGAGGGGCCCGCCGCCCGGCACCGCCCGCTGCCCCGCCCCAACACACAGGAGCTGTACCGGACGGGATGAGCCCCGCTCGGCACGAACGCGTTAGGCGCCCGGCACCGGCGGCGGCGACCACGGCGACGGCGGCAACGCCCGGCACCGGCGGCGGCCACCAAGGCAAACGGCCGGCACCGGCGGCGGCCACCACGGCAAACGGCCGGCTCCGCGGCGTCAGGAGGCGCTGAGCGCCTCCTCGAGAGTCGGGTAGCAGGGTATGAGCGTGTCGACACCGACGAGTTGAAGCACCCTCAGCACCGCGTGCTGCGGGGCGGCGAGACACAGCCGGGTCCCGTCCGCCTGTGCCGCCTGGTGGGCGGTGATGAGGGCGTTGATGCCGCTGGAGTCCATGAAGGTCACGTCGGCCAGGTCGACCACCGTGCCCGGTCCGGTCCCCGGGCAGGACAGCAGCGCCTCGCGGAGCCGCGCGCTGCCGTCGAGGTCGACCTCGCCAGCCAGGGTCACGACGCTGGTGCCGTCGCCGGCCGTGGTACGGGTGATCAGCAGCCGCTCGGGCGCCGACGCTCCCTCGGTCTCTGCCACACTTCCCTCACACTTCTCGTGAATGCCTGGCCATGGCCAGTGGGTCGCTGGACATGATGTCAGGGGTTTGTGAAGCCCGCGACGGGCCGTTCGGCGAGCGCGCAGCACGTGACACGGGCCGGTGGTTCCCCCGCCCCTTGCACCCCCCGGCACCGCGGGTCGCTCCCCGCCGACGCTCCCGGCCGATGCTGGGATGGAGACGGCAGAAAGGGGTGGTGGTGGAAGGCGACCTCGCGTCCGGGTCAGGCAGGGCCGCCGCGGACCGCTTCGGACGGGCCGAGCGGGCGGTCGCCGCGATCGGAACGACCCTCGGCGCCCGCCGGACCGCGGCCGAACTGGCCGCGTTCCTGGTCGAGGAGCTCTGCGACTGCGCGACCGTGGATCTCTTCCGCCCGCAGGACGGCGCCGCCGTGCAGGCGGGGCGCCACGCGGGCGGGTCCCTGCACTCCGCCGCCACGGCCGGCCGCCGCGAGCTCCTGGACGCACTGGAGAAGATCCCGCGCGCGGACGTCTCGGTCCGCGCCCTGGACGAGGGTCACCCGATCACCGCCTCCTTCACGCCCCAGGACGGCGCGGACCTGGTCGCCCTCTCGGTGCCGCTGCCGGCCTGGGGCCGGGTCTACGGAGTGGCTCTCGCCCTGCGTACCGGCCGCCCCTTCGAGGACGACGAGACGGCGGCGGCCCACTTCGCGGCACGGCTGGCCGCCGTGCACCTGCGGCACGCCGACGAGCACCGGGAGGTCGGCGCGCGGGTGTGGGACCTGCAGCGGGTGCTGCTGACCGACCCGGGGCGCCCGCACCCCAACGTGGACCTGGCGACCCGCTACCTGCCCGTGGGCAGGGGCACGCTGGTGGGCGGAGACTGGTGCGAGACCGTGCGCCTGCACTTCGGCCGGACCCTGCTGGTCATCGGCGACGTCATGGGGCACGGCCTGGACGCGGCGGTCGACATGAACGCCTACCGCTCGATGCTGCGCTACGTCGCCTCCACCGATCTGCCCCCGCACCGCATCCTGCGCCGGGTGGACGCCGCCATGTCCGAGGAGAGCGGCCGGCGCCCGGCGACCTGTCTGCTGGCCCTGGTGGACCCGGCACGCGCCACGGTTGCCTTCGCGAGCGCGGGGCACCTGCCGCCGGTCGTCTTCCACCGCGACGGCAGCGCCGGCCTGGTCCCGCTGCCCGTGGGGCCCCCGCTCGGCACGGGCCTGGGCACCTACGAGGTGTCAGCGCTGCCCCTCGCCCCGGACGACACGCTGATGATGTTCACCGACGGGCTGGTCGAGCGGCGCGGCGAGGACATCGACACCTCGCTCGCCCGGCTGTCCGCACTGCGGGTACGGCCGGGGCTGGAAGTCTCGGCCCTGCTGGACGAGATCCTGGACCGGCTGGGCGCCGAGCAGGCGGGCGACGACGTCGCCGCGCTCGCGGCCCGTCTGCGGCCCCGGCCCTGAGGAGCCGGGGCCGCCCCCGCTCACTCGGTGCCCTCGCCCGTGCCCGTGTCCGTGACTCCCGCCGGGGCGGCGACGGCGGGGGAGGAGGCCCACAGGTCGCCGGTGAGGCCGACCGGGTTGCCGGAGGGGATCAGCCCGGAGTCCAGCACCGCCCTGGCCAGCGGCTCCAGAAGAGCGGCCAGACGTGTGGTGCCGTCCCTGCCCAGGGCGGTCCACGGCCGTTCGGCGGCCGCGTCCGGCCGGGCCTCCACGTCGGCGTGGACCGCTGCTCCGGCCGCGGTCAGGGTGCCGTCCTCGCCCAGCCACCCGCGCTCGCGCAGCCCGGCCTCGGCCGCCCGCCACGCCGGCAGGTCCCACTTGCGGCCCTCGCGCAGCAGCGCCGCGTCCGACTCGCCGGCGGCGGCCTTCAGCACCATCGCGGCGACCGGTCCGAGGCCCTGGGCGACCAGGACGGCCACATGCCCGTCGCCGCGGTGCTCGCGCAGTGTGGTCAGGGCCTGCCAGAGCCGGACATGCGGCTCCTTGGGGCGGTCGAGAGCCTGGTTGGCGGCGCCGAGCACACGGCCCGCCGTGTCGGCGGCCGTCGCCGCCCGCCACGCCAGGTCGGCCGCCTCGGTCATGCGCCAACCCGTGACGGCGTCCGGTCCGAGCACCCGGGTCAGCGCGGCGTCCATCGCCCGCTGCCGGGCCGCGAGGACCTCGTCCGGGGCGGCGTACCGCCAGGCGTCCGGCAGGGCCCGCGCCACCCGGTCCGGATGGAAGACGTAGAAGCAACTGGTGACCACCGGCGCCGCGACCGGGCCGAGTGGGGCCGCGCGCAGCGCGAAGTAGCCCATCCAGAAACCCCGGAGGCCGACCTCGTCCGCAGCCCGACGGGCCTCCGGCGCGAAGTAGACCAGATCGTGCACCGGCTCGTACCGCTCCCACAGCGCCCGTGCCAGGACGTCACCCACGCCGGCTCCTCCCGTCTTGGTGTGACCGCGATCGGGTTGGTGGGACCACGGTCAGGAGCAGGATGCGTCATGACGGCGGTCATAACAACCCTCTGCCGCGTGACGGGACGTCGTAACCCCTGGGCACGCGCCGCACGGAGGCCCGACACTGGAGGGCATGACCCGTCGGCCCGAGCCCGCCGTGCCACCGATCGGGCGCCGTGCCGTGCTCCTGGGCACGGCCGGAGCCCTGCTCGGCGCGGCGGGCTGCGCCGGCGGCACGAGGGGGCGCCCGAACACCGCAGCCACGCCGACGGCCCCGGCACCCGGCTCGTCCCCGGCTCCCTCGAACCTCTCGGGCCCCGGGACGCCCTCGCCCACCGCGACCCCGGCCCTGCCCCGCACCGCGCCCTGGCAGGTCACGTCCGCCGAGGTCCACCCGGAGGTGAAACGGCGGGCCGTCGCCCTCGTCGAGGCGATCGGCGCCTGGCCGGACGGCCGGGGTGGTGCCCCGGCCGCCCGGGCCCGGGTGACCGCCCTGCGTCTGCCGGCCGCCCTGGTGGCACAGGCCGGACCGCTGCTGCCGGCCGCCGACGAGGCGGTGCTCCAGGTGGTGGACGCCCAGTACGGCGGGATCCTCGCCGACTCGGCCAGCGTGCTCGTGGTGTGCCGGCAGTGGACCCGGCGCGGCGGCGCGGTCCGGGCGGGCGGCACGACGGTGGACGTACGACTGGCCCGGACCGGGACCGGATGGACGGTCACCGACCTGCACCCGGCCCGGCCCGGCGCCCCGGCGGCCGCACCGCCGGCCCGGGTGCGCAGGGTGCTGGCCGATTCCCGGATCGTGCTGCCGCCCGCGGCACGGGCCGATCTGCGCAGCGGCCGGGTGCACGACAGCGTGCTCACCGCGATGCTGCACCTGGCGGGGAGGTACCGGATGTACGTGAGCGTGGTCCGCTCGGGGCATCCCCTGGACGTCTTCGGCACCAGCCGGCCCAGCGACCATCCGCCCGGGCGGGCCTTCGACGTCTGGCAGGTCGACGGCCACGCGGTCGTCGACCCGGCCACGCCCCGCACCCTCGTCGAGCGCTTCATGCGGGACGCGGCGGCCACCGGCTCCTACAACGTCGGCGGCCCGGTCCCACTGTCCGGCGGCAGCACCCCGGACCAGTTCTTCAGCGACGCCACCCACCACGACCACGTGCACCTGGGCTTCCGCGGCTGAGATCCACCGCGCCGCGCCCCCTCGCCGTCACGGCACGCCTGGAGCGGTCGCACACGCAAGCCGGCCATGCCCCCGGAGGCTGCCGGTGGCGGCTCGCGCGCGGGCGTCGTTCGCGCGCAGCAGGAGTACGGCGATGTCGTCGGTGTAGCGGCCCGTCGGCCAGGTGCGGTCGATGAGGGTGTCGACGAGCTTGTCCAGGTCGCGTTCGCCGCTGCCGGCCAGGAGCCGGGCGAGGTCGTCGACCGTCTCCCCGGCGTCGGTGCCGCGGACCTCCACCAGGCCGTCGGTGTAGAGGGCCAGGATCGCGTCCGGGGGCAGGGCGGCGCCGGTCACCGGGTAGCGGGCCCCGATGTCGACGCCGAGCAGCGGACCGGGGTCGACGTGCACCACACTCGCCCGGTGCGGCGGCAGGCGCAGCAGCGGGGGCATGTGACCGGCGCTGGCGAGCGTGACGTGGTGCCGGGCCAGGTCGAGGTGGACGTACAGACAGGAGACCAGCAGATCGGACTCCAGGTCGGCGAGCAGCCGGTTGGTGCGGGCCAGCACCTGGTCGGGCGGCGCGCCGGCGGTGGCGTGCGAGTGGATGGCGGTGCGCACCTGGCCCATGAGGGCCGCCGCGGCGATGTTGTGGCCTTCGACGTCGCCGATGACAGCCGCCGCGGTGGTGTCGTCCAGACGCAGCAGATCGTAGAAGTCGCCGCCGATCTGCAGGCCGTGACCGGCGGGCAGGTAGCGGGCCGCGACGTCCAGGCCGGGCAGGGCGGGCAGGGTGCGCGGGAGCAGCGCCCGCTGGAGTTCATGCGCCAGATGGTGCTCACTGTCGTAGAGCCGGGCCCGGTCCAGGGCCTGGGCGATCAGGCCGGACAGGGAGGTCAGGACGGCCCGCTCGTCGGCGGTGAAGGCGTGCGGCCCCTCGAAGGAGAGGACGCAGCAGCCCACCGGCCGTCCCATGACGACCAGCGGCAGGAAGGCCCAGGCATGCTTCCCGCTGATCCGGGGCGCCCGCGGATATCCGCGGGCCAGCTCCGCCGGGTCGGCGAAGAAGGCCGGGATGCCGCTGGTCAGGACCTGACCGGCCGGGGTGAGTTCGGTGTCCAGAGGCAGCCCGTCGAGGCGTTCGATGACGTCGGCCGGGTAGCCGCAGGATCCGGTGATCTTCAAACGGCCCGCGTCCGCGGCGGACAGCACCAGGCCCTGGGCGCCGAAGGCCGGCAGGACCTGGTCGGCCATCAGATCGACCAGGTCGTCCACGCCCACGGCCTCCGTGAGCGCGGTGGCCAGATGGACCAACTGGTACAGACGGCCGGTCGCGGCGATCTCGGGACGCTGCCCGGCAGGGTGCGGCGCGACGGCGGCCGACTGCTGCGCGCCGGGCAGGATCCGCACGCTGATGCCGCTGGCGTCCGGGTGGAGCTCGAAGGTCAGCCATTGGCCGGGCGGGCGCAGTGCGGAGAAGGACAGGGGCGCGCGGCTGACGACCGCAGTGCGGTAGTGGTCCTCGTAGACCGGGTCGTCCAGCCAGCTGAGGGCCCGCCAGGGCCGGGTGCCCAGCAGCAGTCCGGCGTCCCGGCCGAGCAGCCGGGCCGCGGTGGAGGTGAGGAAGGTGATCCGGCCCTCCAGATCGAGCGCCAGGGCGCCTTCGGGGAGGCGTTCGGCGTAGTCGGCGGCGGCCAGACCGGTCTGCGCGGGGTGCCGCGGGGTGTCGATGGTGACCACGCGCGGCTGGGCGGGCGGCGCCGGCGGCCGGGGCGCGTCGTCCAGGATCCGCGCCAGGCGGCGGGCGTGGGAGATCAGGTGGCCACGTTCGCGGGCGGAAGGCTCCCGCGTCCGGTCGGTGGGCCACATCAGGACCAGCCCGCCCCAGCAGCGCCGGACCCCGGCCAGCGGCAGGGCGGCGAGCGCGAACGGGTAGGGCAGCACGGCGGACACCCGTGGGTAGCGGCGGGCCATCTCGGCATGGCTGCCGACCCATACCAACCGGTTCTCCCGCACGGCCTCGGACAAAGGCAGCGGCGCGCCGATCGGCATGTGCTGCCAGGGGGCGGTGAACTCCACCGGCAGTCCGCACACCGTCACCAGCCGCAGCACCGGCCTCGCCTCCTCCGTCAGGAACAGGCCGCCGATGGAGGCGCCGGTGCCGCGCACCGTCTCGGCCAGGGCCGTGCCGAGCGCGTCGTCCACCGGCCCGGTGGCGTCCGGTGGCTTGTCCGTCCCGGACATGGCGTCCTCCTGTCCGGTGTCGTGGCGGGCGGCGATCCGCTGCACGGGGCACGGGCGCGGCGGCCGCGCCGCACCGGGAACAGGTCACTTCTACCCGGACCGTACGCCGGGATACGGAACCGTGCAGGAGCAAGCACGCCCTCTCTGCCCCACGTCCGCTCCGCGGGGCGTTGCTCCCGCGGCCGTCCGGTGTCGATCACGCCAGCGCCATCACCAGTGCGGCCACCACGGTGAGCGTCGCCACGGGCACCATGACCAGGCGCGCGCGGTGCACCCAGCCCGGCAGACTCCCGCCGCCGGTGCCGGGCCGACCGATTCGGCGCCCGGTATCCGGCTCGCCGAGGGCGCGGCCGGGCCCGAGCAGCGAGCGGCACCAGGGACAGTCGCCGTCCTCCCAAGCTTCCATCCACGCTTCCATGCCGCGCTCAACGACCCGTCCCGGCGCGGGCAACGCCCACGCCCACCACCGTGATGCCGTCGGCACCAGACCGTGAGCGGACGGTGCCCAGGGCGATCCGCGCAGCCCCGAGCGGCGCTCCGGGCCCGGCCCGGCGGCTTCCCCGGCCGGCCTCACAGGCCCCAGATCCCACGGGGCACGGGCACGGCGGGCACCGCCCCAGCCGTCGGTCCCCACCGGTCCGCGCCCGCCCCGGTGCCCCACGGCCGCAGCAGCGGCGTGCGGGGTTGCTGATCGGCGGGGGCGCGGGGCGCGGTCGGCTCGGCGTATGCGAAGGGCACCCACGGCATCCGGGACGGTTCGGGTCCCACGCGCCCCGTGGTCTGCCCCTGGGGTGTCGCCACGGCCGCGGGCGCGGCGGCTTGGGACGGTGACTGGTTGCCGGGACCGCCGGCCGCCTCCGTGCGGGGCCGGTCCACCGGGGGGCGGCCGGGGGAGCGCGGCAGGGCCCGAGAAGTGCTCTCCATACCGGAGCAAACGGCTCTTGCGCCCGGTCCGTACGCGTCGTGCCCCGGCCGCTCACCGCATCAGGTGAGAACACCCCTCGAACGGCCGCTTACGCTCATGCGACAAGCAGCCCGGACGGACCGCGCGGACGATCCGCGCGGACGATCCGCGCGGACGGACCGCCCGGAAGGCGGGCTGATTCCCCCGGTGACCGCCCCGCCCACGGAGAGACCACTGTCGTACCAGGTCCGGGAGGGTGTCACCGGGGCGTGGGCGCCGTACCGGCGCAGCGAGTCGCACTCGCCCGGTAGCAGGCCCGGTGTGCGTCCGGCGTCCGGCGGCCGCCGCCGTGGCGAGGCCGCCGAGCACGTCCGCGCGGTGCCGCAAGGCGGCCGGGGGGCAGCCGGTGCCGAGGACGACCTCGGCCGGGCCGCCCCCGGGGGCCGGGCTGGTGGGCTGCTCCAGGCAGTGCGTGAGCGGCCATGCGCTCGATCGCCGCGCAGCCGCGGGTCGTCCACGCGCGGCGGCCGCGAGCCGTCGTGAGCCTTGGTTCCGGGACGAGTTCGGGGACACCCCGGTCGCCGGGTGCCCGGCCGTGGTGAGGCGCGGCCGGCTGTCGGTGCCGGGGGCGTCGGTCCGGTCCTGCGCCCGCCCGCCGCGGCACACCCGGAGGCCACGGCGTCACCGCGGGAGTCCGGCTGAGCGGCTGAGACTTTCCCGTCGGGAGCGCGGTGGGAGTGCCCGCGGGCCGGAGGGCGGCGGCCGGTGGCCCGTGGCCGGCGACCGGTAGCCGGTAGCCGGTAGCCGGTGGCCGGTTGGGTCGGCCAGTTCTTCCCCGATCCCCCGGTCGTTCAGTTCTTCCCAGGTGTCAGCTCGGCCAGCAGCAGCGTCCGATCGTCCCTGACGTCGTCGGACGCCGAGACGTCGAGCAGCCGGCGGCACAGCGCCGGCAGGGCGTCCGGGCGCGTGATGTCCGGCAGGCCGGCGGCACCTGCGTCCAGGGCGCGGGCGAGCCGGGTGATGCCCTCGTCGATGTCATGGGTGCGGGACTCGACCAGCCCGTCGCTGTAGAGCAGCAGCAGGGTAGGTTCGGACAGGTGCAGCACGGTCGGCTCGTAGCGGCCCGTGCCGAGCCCGAGCGGCAGTCCGGCGCTGGCCAGGTCGACCCGCTCGGCCGGGTTGCCGGGCCCGCGGAGCAGCGGCGGCGGGTGCCCGGCGCCGACGAAGGTGCAGGTGTGCGCATCCGCGTCCCACTCCGCGTACATGCAGGTGGCGAACGAGGCGCCGGGGGTGTCGCCGGCCACCGCGTCCAGCCGGTCCATGAGCTCGGCCGGGCCGATGTCGAGCGCCGCCAGGGTGCGGACGGCCGTCCGCAGCTGGATCATCGCCACGGCGGACTCCGGCCCGTGCCCCATCGCGTCACCCACGATCATGGCGAGCCGCCGGCCCGCCCGGGGAAGGACGTCGTACCAGTCCCCGCCGATCACGTCGTCCTGCCCGGCCGGCCGGTAACCGTGGGCGACCCGGCAGCTCTCGAAGGCCTGCCCGGTGTCCGGGAGCAGGCTGCGGCGGATGGCGAGCGCGGTGCGGCGCTCGCGTTCGTAGCGCCGGGCGTTGTCGAGCGCCACGCAGGCCCGCGCGCCGAGCGACTCCACGGCCACCGCCTCGGTGCGCGCGAACGGCTCCTTGTCCGGCCCGCGTGTGCAGGCGATGAAGCCCACGGCCGTGCCGCGCAGCCGCAGCGGGACGATCAGGAAGGAGGCACTGCGCAGCAGGGCGTCCACCCCCGCGTCGCCCCGGCCGGTCCTGCGCAGCCGTTCGAAGGTGTGCCCGTCGACGCCGTCGAGCAACTGCGTCTGGCCGGTGGCGAGGGCGCGCGCGTACGGCGTCTCGCGGGGGAAGACCAGGACCTCGCCGACCGGCAGCAGGTGCTCCCAGTCCTCCGAGGTGTCCGACCCTATGCGCAGGGCGAGTCGGCGGGCCTCGATCTGCGGTGGATCGGCCGCCCTGCGCCCCTGCTCCTCCAGCAGCCAGCGCTGGAGCAGGTACACCGAGGCGGCGTCGCAGAAGCCCGGTGCGAGGGCGTGCGCGACGTGCCGGCCGGTCAGGTGCAGATCGAGCTCGGAACCGATGGCGTCGGCCGCGGGGGAGAAGTACGACCGGCGGCGCAGCGGCGCTGGGGAAGGAGCGTCGTCGGGCTGACTGCGTTCTGTGTTCCGCAGGGTCGTTGCCTTCCGGGTGGGGCCGGTAGCGGTGGGGGCGTCCGGCTGTTGCGGGCCGTCGGGCGGTGCGTCGTCGTATGCCGGGGGCAACTATATGATGCCCAGTCAAGGTCACCGAGCAGCAGGGGGAGTTGGTCATGCCGGACGGGGACGGGCTGCCACGGGGCGTGGATCCGGGCAAGGCCAGTGTGGCCCGTATGTACGATGCCATGCTGGGCGGCGAGCACAACTTCGCCATCGACCGGGAGGCGGTGGCCGCGTTCACCGCGATCGACCCCCAGGTCCGCACCCTGGCCCGCGCCAACCGCGCCTTCCTGGGCCGTGCCGTGCGCTTCCTGGTCGACTCCGGCGTGCGCCAGTTCGTCGACCTCGGCTCCGGCATCCCCACCCAGGGCAACGTGCACGAGGTCGCCCAGGCCGCCGGCCCCGGCGCCAAGGTGGTGTACGTGGACAACGACCCGGTCGCGGTCGCGCACAGCGAGGCGCTGCTCGCCGACAATCCGGACGCGGCGATCGTGGCCGCCGACATCCGCAGACCTGCCGAGATCCTCTCCTCGCCCCGGGTGCGGGCGCTCATCGACTTCGGGCAGCCGGTCGCCGTCCTGATGATCACGATTCTGCACTTCGTCACGCCCGAGGAGGATCCGGCCGGCATCGTGGCCGCCTTCCGGGACGCACTGCCTGCGGGCAGCTGGCTGGCCCTGACCCACGCCACGGACGAGGACCGCCCGGACACGGCGGCCGCCGTCGGGCAGTTGTACCGCGACCGGGCCACCTCTCCGGTGACGGCCCGCTCCCACGACCAGATCGGGGCCCTCTTCGACGGCTTCGACCTGGTGGACCCCGGCCTGGTCTACGTCCCGCTGTGGCGCCCGGACCGGGCGGAGGAGATCCCCGAGAACCCCTCCCAGTACTGGGTGTACGCCGGAGTGGGCCGCAAGAGCGCCTAGCTCGCCGCGCGGGCGGGCCGTGCGCCGGTGCTGCGATCGGAAGGGTTCACCGGCTTGCGACGCCCGGCACGGCACCTCGCCGCGTTGTCGCAGCACCCGGGTACGTCCAGTACGCGGGCGATGCTCCGCCTTGCGATGCACCGCACCGGACGCCGCGAGCTTTCCGGCAAACCCTTCCGGCCACAGCACTGGGCGCACGGCACCGACCAGCCCGCGCCCGGCGCACGGCACCGACCAGCCCGCGGCGGGTGCCGGCCGCGGCACCCGGGCCGGCGTGCCGGGCCCGAGTGCCCGCCCCGAAATCTTCGGTCACGGGGCCTCAGGCGGGCCGGATCGCGCTGTGGATGGCCTGGGGGCCCGCGAAGAAGATCGACTCCTCGCGTATCGGTGCCCCCGGACTCGGGGCGTGGACCATCGTGCCGTTGCCGCCGTAGAGGCCGACGTGGCTGACGTCGCCGTGGAAGAAGACCAGATCCCCGGGCCGCAGCTCGGCCAGCTGGATCGGGGCGCCGGAGCCGGACTGCTCGTAGGCGGTACGTGGCAGTGCCACCCCGGCGACCCGCCAGGCGGTCTGGACCAGGCTGGAACAGTCGTACGAGTCCGGTCCGGTGGCGCCCCAGACACACGGCCGGCCGATCTGCGCACGGGCGAAGGCGAGCGCCTTGACGGCCTTCCTCTCGTAGGCCGAGGCGGCTGTTGCGCCGAGGTCCACGGCTGGGGCGGGGGCGGTGGGCGCGGTGGGGGTTGCGACGGCAGGGACACCGAGGGGAACACCGGCGTCCGCGGCCGGTCCCCGGCCGCCCGTCGGGCCGGAGTCGAACAGCGCGGTGGCGCCGAGTGACGGGACGGCGTCGTAGGAGGGGGCGAAGGAAGCGGCGGCGTCGAAGGAGGGGGCGGCGTCGAAGGAGGGGGCGGCGTCGAACGAGGGGGCCGTCCCGGGAGACGGTGACGTGCCCAGGGCCAGCGGCGTGCCGAAAGCCGGAGACGCGCCGGGTGCGGCGTACGAGCCGGCTGACGCATACGTGCCCGGTGACGACGGCGTGTCCATGAGCGCGGTCGCGTCCGGGCGGGCGGCCGTGTCGAGGGATGCGACGGGCTGCGGCGGCCCCTGCGCCGGTCCCTCGGAAGGAGCGGTCCAGGATTCCTCGGCGGTGGACCAGGATTCCTCGGCGGCGGGCCGGAGCCCCCTCACCGAGGCTAGCCAGGACTCCTGCTCGGCCGGCCGGGCCCCGGCCACGGCGAGCGGCTGCGTGGCGTGCGGTGCGGCCTGCCCGGACAGCAGCTCGCGGGCCCGGGTGAGCTTGCTCTGCAGCTGGTCCTTGGAGGACCGCAACGCGGGCTGCCAGGGCCGGGCGGCGGACGCGGACGACGCGGCGCCGGCGGCCTCCGTCCGCGGCTCGGGCACGGCGGGCAGCGCCGCCAGGGGCGCGGCGGGCAGTTCCGCGACCGGCCCGGCGGCCACCGCGGTGGCGGCGGGCCCGGCGGTCAACTCCGGTACGGGCCGTGCCGTGGCCGTCGTGTCCGTCACTCCGGCGGTCAACTCCGGTACCGGTCTGGCGGGAGCCGAAGCCGCGGGGCCGGCGGTCAGTTCCAGCAGGGACGGGCCGGTCCCCTCCGGTCCAGGTGTCCGCGGACCCTCCACGGGGCGCCTCCGCGGCCCCGCACCCCGGGAGTTGGCGGGGTTCGGCCGGCGGCCGGGCGGCAGTGCGGCGGGCACGCTCGGCCCCAACTGGGCACGTGCCACGTCGAACCACTGCTTGGCCACGCTCTCCAGGGTCGGATCGGCCCGCCTGGCGGCGCCCCCGAGCGCCGAGTCGGGCCTCGTACGCCCGCCCTTGCTCATCGCGCGGGTGGCGTTGTAGTTCCCCGTGGCGGTCTCGGCCTGGTCGTAGAGGCTGTTGATCCGCCGCTCAACCTCGGGCGAGGGTCGTTCCGGCGCCAATGAAGACGCACTCCTTCCGTAGCCCGCCTACCGGGTCAGCTGTCGGGTTCGGGCGGGTGGTGCTTCGGAAGGCGTGCCCTACGTCCCTTGCGCCGATGGGCGGTTGGGCCGATTCACCCCAATGTCGGTCGGGTCCCCGGCTCCGGCCGGCCGCTGGGCGGACCGGACTCGGCGGAGGTCGCACGATCCGACGGGACTCGCCGGAGGCAATCGTGCGGCCTGGACGTCAACTTAGCGAACGTGTGTGCCTCGTGTGAAGGTTGAAGGGCGAAATGTCCGATACGTTTTCGTGACCTTTCCGGGTCGGGTGTCACCAGCCCGTCAGCAGCAGGTGGTTGAGCAGCAGCGCAAGCAGGGTCTGGGCGGCCAGCCAGCCCCGGGGGCGGGTGAGCAGGGCGCAGGCCGGAAGCAGCCACATCGCGAAGGGGAGCCAGATGCGTTCCGTCTCCGCCTTGCTCATGCCGGAAACGTCGGCGGCGAGGAGCGCGAGCAGGGCGCAGAGCACGAGCAGGCCGAGGCGGGCCTCGGCGGTCGCCGGACCGCCGGCCGGGCTCGGCCCCGGCTTCGTCCTCCGTCCTGCATCCGGGGTCGTGGGGTTGGTCTTCGGGCCTGCATCCGGGGTCGTGGGGTTGGTCTTGGGGCATGCATCCGGGCTCGTGGGGCTTGGGCTCGCTCCGGCATCCGGGCTCGCGGGGATCGGGCGCGGGCCGGTGTTCCAGGCCAGGACTCCCCTGCGGTGGCGGACCGTCGCGGTGCCTGCCCGGAACAGGCCGGCCGCCGTGGCCGGCCCCGTGATCAGCACGGTGCAGGCCAGGTTCGCCCACACCCAGTAGCCGTAGGGCCGGATGCCACCGATCCCCTGGTAGTACCGCGTGACCAGCAGCCGGTAGGCCTCCCACCAGTTGAAACCGGCGAGCGAGAACAGCACCGGCACGACGGCCAGCCCGGCGAGGAGCAGCGGCAGCCCCCGCAACAGCGCCCCTGCCCGCACGCGCCCCAGCAGCACCACGCCCGCCCCGATCACCGCGAACAGCGTGAGGCCGTACGACAGATAGCAGGTCAGGCCGAACAGCAGCCCTGATCCGAAAGCGGCCGCCGCCCGGGTTCCCGGGCGCGACCGCCCCGCCACCGCCAGGGCGAGCAGCGCGACGGACCAGGCGGCCGCGGCCGCGAACCAGCCGTCGGCCGACGCGCCCACCCACACCGCGGCCGGTGCCGCCACCAGGAAGGGCGCGGCCCGGCGCGCCAGGTCCTCCCCGGCCAGCGTACGCACGGCCACCAGTACGGCCACGCACGCCGTGGCTCCCAGGGTGATGCACCAGGCGCCGGCCCAGCCGCCGCCGCGCAGTCCGGCGCGGTCGAGCAGGACGAAGGTGAGCGTCGCGGCCGGGGGATGGCCGGCGATGTGGGCGGGCCAGGGGGCTGGGGAGCCCTCCACGATGTGGTGGGTGAAGTCGCGGAGCGTGGCCGGGATGTCGTGGAAGCGGCCGATCACCCGGAGGTACTCGTTGGTGGCGGTGAGCCGGGTGGCCACCCCTCGGTTCCAGCCGTCGACCAGCGCGAGCGACCAGGTCCAGGCCATCGCCGTGACCCAGGTGGCGGCGAGCAGAGGGCGCCACGGCAGCCGCCGGGCGAGTGGTGGCCCGAGGGCCACCACGGCGACCGCCAGCAGCACGGCGGCAGGTGTGCCCGGTCCCAGGTGCGGGTCCCACACGGCGAACAGCGGAGGCCAGCGCACGAACAGGGTGTGGTGGGCGGACTGGATGCGGCGGCCGACGAGGACGGCCGCCAGGACGAGCACGGCGGCGGCCAGGGCGGCGGACATGTCGCGAAGCAGAGGGTGAGGACGGCGGGTCACATCGGAACGCTAGGTCGGCGGACGGCGAACCGCCGGTCGCACGGCCCGGATGTCAGCGTTTCGTCATGGGTTGCGGACCCTCTTCGGCCCCGTCCCGTCCTACGGTCGGGACATGAGCGATCAACGGCTCCCCACCTCCCCCGGCTTCTGGCGCAGCCCCCTGCGCGGCCCCTGGTTCACCTCGGTGCTGGGCCTCGTCCTGCTCGTCGGCATCACCGTGCTGTTCGTGACGGGGCTGGTCTCCTACGCCGCCTACAACCCGGGCCTGTCCGCGGTGAACGACCAGACTCCCGGCAAGGGCCTCCTCGGCTTCTACCTCTTCACGTGGCCGACGCGTCCGGTCTGGCTGTACCGGCTCACCCAGAACGTCCACGTCACGCTCGGGATCACGCTGATCCCCGTCCTGCTGGCCAAGCTGTGGTCAGTGGTGCCCAGACTGTTCGCGCTGCCCCCGGCCCGCTCGCTGGCCCACGCCCTGGAGCGGATCTCGCTGCTGCTGCTCGTCGGGGGCGGCCTGTTCGAGTTCACCACCGGGGTGCTGAACGTCCAGTTGGACTACGTCTTCCCCGGTTCCTTCTACCCGCTGCACTTCTACGGCGCATGGGTGTTCTTCGCCGCCTTCGTCGTACACGCCGCCCTGAAGCTGCCCGCGGCTGTGCGCAACGTGCGGCGGACGCGGGCGAAGGCGGAGCCGGCGACGGTGCGGGAGACGGGAGACCTGGTCTCCCCGAGGCCCGACCCGCCCACCGTGTCGCGTCGCGGGGCGCTCTGGCTGGTCGGCGGCGGCTCGCTGCTGCTGTTCGTCACCACCGCCGGCCGCGGCTTCGACGGACCACTGCGGCGAACCGCCCTGCTCGCCCCGCACGGCGGGGCCGAGCCGGGCAGCGGGCCCGGCGGCTTCCAGATCAACAAGACCGCCGAGTACGCGGGGATCGACGCGGCCGAGACCGGTGAGGAGGCGTGGCGACTGGTCGTCACCGGCCGCACCGGCACCGTCCGGCTCAGCCGCGCCGACCTGCTGCGGCTGCCGCTGCACAGCTCGGCGCTGCCCATCGCCTGCGTGGAGGGCTGGTCGACCTCCGACCAGTGGTGGCGCGGCGTGCGACTGCGCGACCTCGCGGCGCTGGTCGGCCACGACGACGCGCCCGACGTCCTGGTGGAGTCGCTCCAGCGGCACGGCGCCTTCCGCCGGGCCGCCCTGCGCGCCAACCAGGTCCGCGACCCGCTCTCCCTGCTCGCCCTGTACGTCAACGGCGAGGACCTGACACCGGACCACGGCTACCCCGCCCGCGTCATCGTGCCCGCGGCGCCCGGCGTGCTGAACACCAAGTGGGTGGCCCGGATGACCTTCGGAGACCTGTGATGACGCCTCGCACGCCGCGACCGGCCGGCCTGCCCGGCCGACCCCGTCCGCCTCACCGGCCCCGCAGGCCCCGCCTGCCCCGTCTTCCGGTCGGCAGCCCCCTGCAACTGCTCCTGCTCGTGTGCTCGTTCGCGCTGGCCGGATACGCGGGGGTGCGGCTGCTCGCGGGCGACTGGCTCCCGGTGGTCCTGTGGATCGTCGGCGCCGCGCTGCTGCACGACCTGGTGCTGCTGCCGCTGTACGCGTCGGCCGACCGCGCCGTGGTACGGGCCTGGGGCGCGGCCGGCCGCCGGGAGTGGGCGGTGTACGTCCGCGTCCCGGCGGCCCTGTCGGGGTTGCTGCTCCTGGTGTGGTTCCCGCTGATCAGCGGACAGGTGGACCAGCGTTACCGGCTCGCCACCGGGCTGTCGGCGGACGGCTTCCTCGCCCGCTGGCTGCTGATCACGGCCGTGCTCTTCGGAGGTTCGGCGCTGGTCCTCGTGCTGCGGCTGCGCAGGGCGACGAAGCACCGGCCGCCCGCCGTCCACTGATCGCCGGGCCGCCAGCCCGCCCGGGCGGCGTGGCGCAGCAGGGCGGGAGTGCCGACCCGCGCCCACGGGAAGGGGCTGCCCGCGCCGCCGCCGGCGTCGCCCGTGTGGACGACCTGGACGTCGACGCGCTCGTCCACGTCCACCGGCGCGGTCTCGGCGATCAGCAGACCGCCCGGGCGCAGCAGCCGGGCGAGCCTGCGGAGCAGGGCGCGCGGATCGCCGCCGATGCCGACGTTGCCGTCCATCAGGAGCGCGGTGTCCCAACGGCCCTCGCCGGGGAGCGGTTCGAAGACCGAGCGGCGCAGCGCGGGGCCGCCGATCCGGGTCGTCCGGCCGATGGCGGCCTCACTCACATCGATGCCCAGGACGTGCCGGCCCCGGGAGGCGAGTGCCGCGACCAGCCGGCCCGGCCCGCACCCCACGTCGAGGACCGCGCCCTCGCAGCGGCCCAGCACCTCCAGGTCCACAGGGTCCGGCTCGGCGCACCACCGTTCGACCTCCAGTGGCAGCAGCCAGCCGTCGGTGCGCCGCAGGAACAGCGGGCCCCGGCCGGTGCGCAGGGCGGCCGAGTAGGGCTCGTCGGCGGCCCAGGCGGGCACGGACGGCGGTGCGGACGCCGCCGGGGAATGCACCGGCGCGATCTCGTGCGGGGTGGTCATCGGGCCGGTCTCGTGGCCGGTGCTCAAAGGGCGGGTCTTGTCTGCGGTGCTCACGGGGACGGTCCCGGGTGCGGTGCTCATCGGCCCACGACCGCTCCGAGGCGGGCGAGCCGCGCGGCGAACCGGCTGCGCGGAGCGCGCTCGGCGACGGCCTTGGCGTCGGCGGCGGTGTCGACGTCACGCAGGCACGGCAGATCGCGCACGCGCAGGCCCGCGGCCACCAGCCGCTCCCGCTGCACGGCGCCGGTGGCGGCCGTCGACATGGGCACGCCGCGCAGCAGCGTGGGGTCGGGTGAGGCCAGGCCCAGGGCCCAGAAGCCACCGTCCTCGGCCGGTCCGAAGTACGCGTCGCAGGCGGCGAAGTCCACGGTGAGCAGCTCCGGGGTCACCTGCGGAGTGTCCATCCCGATCAGCAGCGCCGGGCCGGAGCAGCCCGCGAACGCGGCGGCCAGCCGTTCGTCCAGGCCGCCCTCGCACTGCGGTACGACGTCGAAGCCGGGCGGCAGCCAGGGGCCGGGCGAGCCGTCCAGGACGAGGACGCGCCGGGCGGCCGGGGCCGCGGCCACGGCATGCAGGGTGTCCGCCAGGGCCGCCTCGGCGAGCGCGGCCGCCTCCCGTGGGGTGAACGGCGGGGTCAGCCGGGTCTTCACCTTTCCCGGCCGTGGTTCCTTGGCGATGACGAGCAGCGTGGTCACCGTGGGACTCCTCCTGTGCCGTGCGGGGCCGTGCCGTGCGGGGCCGTGCCGTGCGGGACCGGGGTGTCAGGGCCCTCGGTGTGCGGGTCCCCGTTGTGCGGGACCCCGCTCTGCGAGGGCGGTTCGGCCAGTACCCGGCTCATGTCCCGGACCGCCTGCCAGGTCCCGCGCCAGGTGCCGGTCACCTTCGAGGCTCCGGTGCGGGGCAGGTACGGCACGTCGTGCTCGGTGATGCGCCAGCCCGCGTCGGCGGCCCGTACCACCATCTGCAGGGGGTAGCCGCTGCGGCGGTCGGTGAGCCCCAGGGCGAGCAGCGGCGCGCGGCGGGCGGCGCGCAGGGGACCGAGGTCGTGCAGGCGCAGGCCGGTGCGGCGGCGCAGCATCCGGGCCAGTGCGAGGTTCCCGGCCCGGGCGTGCGCCGGCCAGGCGCCCCGGCGCTCGGGACGGCGCCGGCCGAGCACCAGGTCGGCCGCGCCGGCGTGCACCTCGTCGACGAAGGGCACCAGCAACGCCGGATCGAGGGAGGCGTCGCAGTCGCAGAAGCAGACGATGCCGGCGGTGGCGGTGGTCAGCCCGGCGTGGCAGGCGGCGCCGAACCCGCGGCGCGGCTCGTGCACGACGGTCGCGCCCAGCTCACGCGCAAGCTCGGCCGAGCCGTCGGTGGAGCCGTTGTCCACGACGAGGGCGCGCCAGCCCGCCGGGATCCGGGCGAGCACCCAGGGCAGGGCGCCGGCCTCGTTCAGACACGGGAGCACCACGTCGACGTCCGATGGTGTGGGAGAGGTCGTCACGGGTTTCACCCTACGAACGCAAACCAGGCATTTCGGGCATGGGCTCCTTACGAAACGCGGACGTCGGGGGCCGGGTGGGGTCCGGAGGCGGCAGGGCCGGGGGCGTGGTGCCAGGCTGGACGCATGCAGCAGCCGTACGAGCCCATCGAGGCCGGCCCCACCGATCGGCGGTCCGGTCCGGCCGCCCGTGTCCTGGTCGTCGAGGACGACCCCACCGTCGCCGAGGTGGTAGCCGGCTACCTCGACCGGGCCGGTCATGTCGTGGACCGGGCCGGGGACGGGCCGGCGGCGCTCGCCCGGGCCGCCGCCAACTGGCCGGACCTGGTGGTGCTCGACCTGATGCTGCCGGGCATGGACGGCCTGGAGGTGTGCCGCCGGATGCGCGGACAAGGGCCCGTGCCGGTCATCATGCTCACCGCCCGAGGTGACGAGGACGACCGCATCCTGGGGCTTGAGGTCGGTGCCGACGACTACGTCACCAAGCCGTTCAGCCCCCGTGAACTCGTGCTGCGCGTGGAGTCGGTGCTGCGCCGCACCCGGCCCGCCGCCGCGCCGCAGCCACTGGCCACAGCCGGTCTCGCCGTCGACCCGGCCGCCCGGCGCGCCACCAGGAACGGTACCGAACTCGCCCTGACCCTCCGCGAGTTCGACCTACTCGCCTTCTTCCTCCGCCATCCCGGCCGGGCCTTCAGCCGAGAGGACCTGATGCGTGAGGTGTGGGGCTGGGACTTCGGTGACCTGTCCACCGTCACCGTCCACGTCAGGCGGCTGCGCGGCAAGGTCGAGGACGATCCGGCGCGGCCCCGCCTCATCCAGACCGTGTGGGGCGTCGGGTACCGGTTCGACCCGGTCGGCCAGGAAGGGAGTTGACCGTGCGCGACACCCTGCTGATCGCTCTGTACGCCTTCCTCGGGGCCGCCGCGACCGGCCTGGTCGGGGCGGGCGTGCTGCGGCTGATCCGGCGGCGCTCGCTGACCGCGTCGCTCACCGTGGTGGCGGCCGTGGCGGTGGGCGCGATGCTGGCCGGCACGCTGGCCGTGGCCGAGGCGATGTTCCTGTCCGCGCACGACCTGTCCGTGGTCACCACGGTGGTGGCGATGGCGGCGGTGGTGTCGCTGGCGACCGCAATGCTGCTGGGTCGGTGGGTCGTGGCGCGCAGCCGGGAACTCGCCCGTGCCGCCCGCTCGTTCGGCGACGGCGGCGACTTCGCCGTGCCGCCCGTTCCGGCGACCGCCGAACTGGAGTCGCTGAGCCGTGAGTTGGCGGCGACCAGCGCCCGGCTCGCCGAGTCGCGGGAGCGCGAGCGCGCCCTGGAGTCCTCCCGACGTGAACTCGTCGCCTGGATCTCGCACGATCTGCGCACCCCGCTCGCCGGACTGCGCGCCATGTCCGAGGCGCTGGAGGACGGGGTGGCCCCGGACCCGGACCGCTACCTCAAGCAGATCCGCACCGAGGTGGAGCGCCTGAACGACATGGTCGGCGATCTGTTCGAGCTCTCCCGCATCCACGCCGGCAGCCTCGCCCTCACCCGCTCCCGCATGTCGCTGTACGACCTGGTCGGCGACGCCCTCGCGGGCGCGGACCCGCTGGCGAAGGAGCACGGAGTGCGTCTCGTCGGCGACCGAGTGGAGCCGGTGCCGGTCGAGGTGGACGGCAAGGAGATGAGCCGGGTACTCGGCAATCTGCTGGTCAACGCGATCCGCCGCACACCGGCCGACGGCACGGTCGCCATCGCCGCCGAGCGCTCGCCCGAGGGCGTCGTGCTCTCCGTCAGCGACGGCTGCGGCGGCATCCCGGAGGAGGATCTGCCCCGGGTGTTCGACACCGGCTGGCGCGGCACCCATGCCCGCACACCCCCGGCGGGGGCGGGCCTCGGCCTCGCCATCGTCCGGGGCATCGTAGAGGCGCACCAGGGACACGCCGTCGTACGCAACATCCCCGGCGGCTGCCGCTTCGAGGTGACGCTGCCCACCGCGGAGCGGTGAACCGCACGGCGGCGACGAGCCCTGGCCGAGGCGCGCACCGGCGCGCACAGGAAGGAAGCGGGCTGGAAGAGAGGGGTGCCCGGGATCCGGCGCCGCGGCGCCATGAAGCCGCGACGCCGTGAAGCCATGGAGTCGTGAAGCCGTCGGAGGCTGTTCGGGATAGCCCGCGCGGCCGAAGCGAGACCGGCGCCCCACGGAGCCGGAGCCGGAAGCCCCCGGGGCCGAGCCGCACAGACGGCCGGCTCCGCGGGCCTGCCGGTCCCACGGGGCCTGCCGGTCGTACGGGGCCTGCCGGTCGTACGGGGCCGGGCTCAAGAGGCCCTGCCATCTCTTTCGGCTGTCACTCGGCCGACCCTCCCAAGGCTGCATCAGCCGCAGTGCCAGCCGGTCTCTTCCTCATGTGCGACCAGTTGTTCGAAGGCCGGGCGCAGCCCGCGGATGAGACTGGTGCACAGGTTCTCCCACGGGAAGTTGCCCAGGTTCTCCCAGGGGAGGCTGGTGCCGGGCGTCCGGGTGAAGGTGGGCTCCCAGTCCGCGGAGAAGTGGATGACACCGATCACTGGATCGACGAATCGTCGATGGGACGCGCAGTCAGGGAGGGAGGGCGGGGTTTTGCCCTTCCACGTCTGGTTCCTTCTGGATTCTGGAAGAGCCCGTAGAGCCGTTTCATGCTTTTTTCGGATCGTCTCGTACTCTTCCTCGTGCATCATCCCGGGCACAAACAGGAGCAGGCGCTGGGGCGGGAGAATACGCACGGCTTCGGAGAGTTCCCACATTGTTCCGGCGCTTGAGCCCAGCGTGAGGGTGACCAGGCGGGCCCGCTCCATGAGTTGCCTTACTGGTTGATGCCAGGATGTTTTCGGCAGATACATGCGCACTGCTCCTGCAAAGGGAAGGATTTCGCCAGGGGCGCCGACGGCGACCATCGGCCCGACGGGGCGCAGTGCGTCAGCGATGTGTTCTTCCTCATCGCGGCTGGACGTGACCAGGCCGATCAAGCCGCCCGTAGCATCGGGCCCCGTACCAAGGTGATCGAAGAGTTGCTTCTGCAGTGCGGTACGCGCTTTGTCGTCCTCGAATGATCTCAGGTACAGCACGTAGGAGCCGGGGCGGAGAACATTCGGTGAGGCAATGGGCAGTTTGAGATGCCTGCGGCCTCTCAGGAACAGCTTCCGACTCTGATTGAGCGCGGACACGCCCATCATCGCCAGTATGAGGAAGAAGCCGCTCGTCGACGAGACAGGAGTAGCCAGGAGGTGGTGAGCTCCCCAGAGCGATATTCCGAGAGCTGCCAGGCAGAACAGCCAACCGGCCAGCCACATCACGACCCCCCTGAACGGGGACTGACCGGGAAGGAGGGCGTAACGAGGGCCCTGCTGCGTGTCGTCCTTGGTCCCCAAGGTCCGTGCCCGGGCGCGCGTTCTGCTCTCGCCGGCGTGGCGGCGGCTCTGCGGGACCGGCTGGCCTGAGTCGGCGTGCAGACTTACGGCTGAATTCGCGACAACTTGTGATGGCTCCGGCGGTGTGGTGAGAGGGTAGGGGAAACTCCAGGAGCCCTGCCAGGACAGCCTTTTGCCGTACGGTAGAGCCCAGAAGATGCCTGCCGTAGAGAGCGAGAGTGTCAGGAGGATCGACCACCACCCCCCAGGATCTTCGCTGATTTTTCCGGACAGGGACAGCAGGATGCGGATGGCCAGAGCGACCAGCAGGACGGGCACGAGTACCCGCAGCAGCACGCCGGCCAACTGGAAACGGGTCTTGTAGTGCGCCAGGAACGCCACCAGCGCGTGTCCTATCAGAAGACCATAGAAGTAACTGTGGGCAACACCCAGAGCGGCGAAGAATAAGAAAGTGACGGGAAACCGCAGACTGCGGCCCGGTCGGAAGGGGGCCCTGGGCGGCGCATGGAAGAGGGTCCTGGGCGGCACGGGGATCTGTATGACCCATGCCGTCAAGATTCCGAGGACGTAGCCTGGTGCGGGGATCACATCGGTGAGCTTGGGTCCCCCCGCACCAGCGAGAGTGCTGTAACAACTGACGCCCAATGTTCCTCCCCGCGGCGGATCTGCTGCTGTGGCGAGAGTTCGCTTGTGCGGCAGCCCCCCCCACTGACGACGAAGTGTGCCTTGCCGTCCCAGCCGACTCATCTTGTGTCGGCTGACACTTGGGCGGGCATCGATGACGATGCCATCTCACCGCCCTGCGGTTCCAGGCGCGGCGCAGAGTGGGGCTGCAGTCGAGGATCGGTCACGCTTGCTGACCTTGGGGCGCGCCACGTCCTGACGGCGCGAGGTGGCCGCCGCGCCGCGTGCCCGGCGGCCGTCGGAGATGCGCGGCAGCAGGTCGAAGTTCGGCAGCCGGGTGATGCCGAACCCGACCGACTGGCGTGCGAATCGGTGTAGTTGGCCTCGATGTCCATGGTGGTGCGGTGCCGCATCGCGCCTCGACCATCGGGGCGGCCTCGGAGGCAGTGCAGTTGATGAGCTGGGAGCGGATGGCCAGGGACTTCTTCTCCACGTGCCGAGATCACCGCCGTTTGCGGCTGGTGACAGGGTTCCTACCGACACCCCCGCCGGCGCGTCGCGCTCCCGCCCGTCTCGTCCCCCCGGAGTCCCGCCCGGGCGAACTCCCGCATCCCCTCATCGAAGCCGACTTCGGCCTTCCAGCCCAACTCGGAGCGCAGTCGTGAGGAGTCCGCGGTGATGTGCCGTACGTCGCCCAGGCGGTACTCGCCGGTGACGACGGGTTCGGGGCCGCCGTACGCGGCGGCGAGCGTCCGTGCCATCTCGCCGACCGTGTGCGGTTCGCCGCTGCCGGTGTTGTAGGCGGTGAGGGCGCCCCGGGCCGCGTCCGCCTCCAGCGCCGCGACGTTGGCCGCGGCCACGTCCCGCACGTGCACGAAGTCCCGTCGCTGCCGGCCGTCCTCGAAGACGCGCGGGGCCTCACCACGGGCCAGGGCGGAGCGGAAGAAGGAGGCGACGCCGGCGTACGGGGTGTCGCGCGGCATCCGGGGCCCGTAGACGTTGTGGTAGCGCAGGGACACCGCCGACCCTCTCGTCGACCGTGCCCACGCGGCCGCCAGGTGCTCCTGGGCCAGCTTGGTGGTGGCGTACACGTTCCGCGGATCGGCGGCGGCGTCCTCGCCGACCAGCCCGGGGAACAGCTCCGCGCCGCACACCGGGCAGGCCGGCTCGAACCGGCCCGCGTCCAGGTCGGGTACGGCCCGCGGCCCGGGCCGCACCGGCCCGTGCTCCCGGCACTCGTAACGCCCTTCGCCGTAGACGACCATCGAGCCGGCCAGCACCAGGTGCCGTACACCCGCGTCGGCCATCGCGGTGAGCAGTACGGCGGTGCCCAGGTCGTTGCGGGAGACGTACTCGGCCGCGTCCGCGATCCCGTTGCCGAGACCGACCATCGCCGCCTGATGGCACACCGCGTCCGCCCCCACGAGGGCGCGGCCGACCGCAGCACGGTCCCGTACGTCCGCACCCGCGTCCGTGCGCACGTCGAAGACCACGGGCTCGTGCCCGCGCTCCGCGAGCGTCTCTACGACATGGGACCCGATGAACCCGGCACCGCCGGTGACCAGTACGCGCATGCGCCCACGCTAGGCCCGCGGGCGCGCCGGACCGTGCGACCCGCCCGCCACGTCACCACTCCGTAAGACGGTGTGAGACCGGACGTCGGACGAGCAGCGTGGCACCCTGGCCCCATGTGCGGTCGCTATGTCTCCGCCCGTGGTGCCGAGGACCTGGTCCAGCACTTCAGGGTGACCGAGTGGCGTCCCGAGCAGGCACTGGAGCCGAGCTGGAACGTCGCCCCGACCGACGAGGTGTGGGCCGTACTGGAGCGCGTCCCGCGCGAGGACGGCGACGCGGGCGCCGTACGCAGGGAACTGCGGCCACTGCGCTGGGGGCTGGTTCCGTCCTGGGCGAAGGACGTGCGGACCGGCGCCCGCATGATCAACGCCCGGGTCGAGACCGTGCACGAGAAGCCGGCCTTCCGCCGAGCCTTCGTCAGGCGCCGCTGTCTGCTGCCCGCCGACGGCTTCTACGAGTGGCAGGAGGTCAAGGCCGCGGACACCGGCCGGACCCGTAAGCAGCCGTACTTCATCCACCCCGAGGACGGCGGGATCATGGCGCTCGCCGGGCTGTACGAGTACTGGCGCGACCCGGCGGTGACGCGGGACGACGACCCCGCCGCCTGGCTGACGACCTGTACCATCATCACCACCGAGGCCACCGACGCGGCCGGCCGAGTGCACCCCCGCATGCCGCTCGCGCTGACCGAGGACCACTACGACGACTGGCTCGACCCCCGCCACCAGGACCCCGGCGAGCTGAGGGAACTGCTGAGCCCCCCGGCGGGCGGCCACCTGGACGCGCGGCCCGTGTCCCCGGCCGTCAACAGCGTCCGCAACAACGGACCCCAGCTTCTGGAGGAGACGGCGCCGTAACGCGCCCGGGCATCCCCGCACCTGCTCCGGACGAGCATCCGTCACCCCCGCCGACCGGCCGTCCGGGCGTTGCGCCCGGGCCTCAGCCGGGTCGGCGCTTACCGTGCTCTCAAGGTGACCGTCGGTCGGGAACGGGAGGCGTGGTGGCGGATACGGGCGGTCCGGCGGCCGGGCGGGGCCATGCGCGCCGCGCGGGCGGCGTGGTGCTGGGCAGCCGGCCGGCGCGCCCCGGACGGCTTCCACCGCGCCCCCGCTCCGCGCCCCCGCCCACCGGGCACCCGGTGCCCTGGCTGCGGATCGCCGCCGCCTACTCCTGGCGGCTCATCCTCGTCGGCATCGTCGTCTACGGCGTCTTCACCGTCCTCGGCCGTTTCCGTCTCATCGCGGTGGCCCTGTTCCTCGCCCTGGTCCTCACCTCGCTCCTGCGCCCCCCCACCGACCTGCTGAACCGCCTCTTCCCCAGGCCGCTGTGCGTGGCCGTCGCCCTGGTCGGCAGCCTGCTCCTGCTGCTCGCCCTGCTGGCCCTGGTCGGCAACGCGGTGGCGGGAGCATGGGGGACACTCGCGGGTGAGTTCGGCGGCGGCATCCAGCGGATCGAACAGTGGCTCCAGCGGCCCCCGTTCCGGCTCGGTCCGGGCAAGCTCTCCGACCTGCAGAAGCAGATCCTGTCCTACCTGTCGGCGCACCGGGCCGGCCTGCTCAGCCGGGCCCTGAGCGGCATCGGGCAGGTCGTCGAATGGGCCGCCGCGGGCGTGCTCGCCCTCTTCTCGTCCGTCTTCTTCATCCACTCCGGGGAGAACCTCTGGCGCTGGGGCCGGGACCAGTTGCTGCCCAGCGGGGCCCGGCAGGTGTGGGACCGGGCCGGCCACGCCGCCTGGCGGACGTTTGCCGGCTACACACGAGGCATCATCATCGTGGCCGCCACCAACGCCGTACTCGTCGGCGTCGCCCTGTTGATCCTGCGGGTACCGCTCGCGCTGCCGCTGACGCTGCTGGAGTTCTTCGCCGCCTTCGTGCCCCTGGTGGGGTCACCGGTCGCGCTCGGCGTGGCCACGGTGGTCGCCCTCGCGGGACGCGGTCCGCTCACGGCGGCGGCCGTGCTCGCGCTCATCGTCGTCATCGGCCAGATCGAAGGGCACCTGCTGCATCCGCTGGTGATGAGCTGGGCGGTCCGCCTCCATCCGCTCGTGATCGCCATCTCCGTGATCGCGGGCAGCATCGTCGGGGGCGTGATCGGCGCCGTTGTCGCCGTCCCGTTCGTCTCGGTCGTCTGGGCCGTGCTCTCCGCGCTGCGGCCCGCGCCGTCGTAGGACCCCGCGCGCCGCGCCGGTCGCCCGTACCCGGTGCCACGGGCGACCGGCGCGGCGCGCGGGGCGGAAACCGGCAGTGGCGGCCCGCCCGCGCCGGGCGCCGGGCTTTTCGGCCACTGCCGAAAGGGGCACGCGTAGGTGGTACGCCCCCGATCGGAGGAACGGTGCCGCGATGGCCGAGTACGAACGTTCACGCACCATGCCCGCGCAGCCCGAGCACGTCTTCGACCAGGCGGCCAACGTCGCCCAGCTCGGCGCCTGGCTGCCGGACGATCTGCACGTGCACGCCGAGGAACCCCCTGCCGTCACCGTCCACGAGGACCACACCGACCAGGACACCGCCGCCGTGCTGCGCGCCGAACGCGACCGGATGCGGATCGAGTGGGGCACCCGCGAACAGGGTGGTTACGCGGGCTGGCTGCAGGTCGCCGGGCTGAGCAGCGGGGCCAGCGAGGTGACCGTCCACCTGTCGTTCTTCGAGGACAGCCACGACCCGGGCGAACATGCCGTCCGCGACGCCCTGGACAGCAGCCTGCGGCGGCTGGAGGAGCAGGTGAGGCTGCGGGTCGACAACACGGCCGGCTGACCGTGGACCGCGGCCGGCGGACCGTGGACCGCGGCCGGCCCTCACGCCACCCGGCTGCGGTAGGACTCCGGATACCGGTCGGTGAACTTGACCGCCCAGACCAGAAGGACGACCGGGACGACCCAGTTGAGCCAGTCGCTCGCGGTGGGCGCCCGTACGGCCAGCCAGGTGGAGACGGCCATGACGGCGAACACCGTCGCCCACACCGTGGTCAGCACCACGTTGATGTGCTTGAAGACGGGTGACCCCCAGAACTGGGGCGGGGTGACCTGCCGCGCGTACGGCGCCGTGAAGGGATCGAACAGCAGGGACGCGTAGGCGACCACCGCCACGGCTCCGTTGGAGATCACCTGGGCGTACGTCTCCAGCCAGATCAGCTGCTGCCGGTTCAGGGCGAGCGCCAGAACGGTGACGACGGCGAAGAACACGATGGCCGTCATGTCGAGGATGTACAGCCGGCCCCGGGCGATGTCCCTGGCGGAGAGTCCGATCGCGGCGATGAGCGCGGCCAGCGCGGCGTACTTCCACGTACTGGGGCTCGCGACGACCCCGAAGACGATCCAAGGGGCGAAGGAGTAGAAGACACCGGCGTTGCCGACCGGCCTGCGCGGCGGTGCCTCCGTCGCCACCTGCTGTTCCATGGGAAGCCTCTCCGTCTCGAACCCGGCGCGTGCGAACGGCTGCTGACCGGCCGTCATCCCCGTCGTCTCGCGCAAAAGGCGCGGCGCGGGAGTGATGGCCGCGGCCGCCGGCCTGAGATGTACGGCGCGGTGGGCCGGCCGTCGCCGAACGGGGAGGAGCACGTCCTGGTCCCGACGCCGCCGTGCCGCCCCTGTGACGTTCCGCGGGCGGGCCCTGCGGCAGCGGGCCCCGTTGTGGAGGCCTCGCCGGACGGGGCGGGCCACGGTTGCGGCTCTCTCCGGTAGACGCTAGTCGCCCGTTCGCGGGTCGGCATCCCGAGCGGAAGCGCGGGTCAACGCCGCTGTCCGCGGTGGCGGAACGCCGTGTGGCGGGACCCGCGCATCACCCTTTCGGAGTAGTTGGTCAAAGGTGGGCGAATGCGCATAAGACGCCCGTCGCCGGGCACCCGGAAGATGCACAAGGGGGTGCGTCACATGTCCACGGGAACACTTCTCGCGATCATCATTGCAGTCGTCGTACTCGCCCTGATCGCCGTGGCAGCCTCACTGCTGATGCGGCGCCGGCGCCTTCGTGAGCGCTTCGGCCCGGAGTACGAGCGGACGGTCGAGGGCGCCGAGAGCCGGCGGGCCGGCGAGCGTGAGCTCAAGGCCCGGGAGAAGCGGCACGACGCCCTGGACATCAAACCGCTGCCCGACGTCACACGCGACCGCTACTCACGGGAGTGGAGCAGCGTCCAGCAGGAGTTCGTCGACCGGCCCGAGGACGCGGTGCACGACGCGGACCGGCTGGTCACGTCCCTGATGCGCGAGCGCGGCTACCCGACCGAGGGATTCCAGCAGCAGGCGGAGGTCCTCTCGGTGGAGCACGGCCGCACCCTCGAGCACTACCGCGCCGCTCATGAGATCGAGACGCTCAGCACGAGCAGCAGGGCCACGACCGAGCAGCTGCGGGGCGCCATGGTGCACTACCGCGCACTCTTCGACGAACTGCTCTCCGACGGAGGGCGCACCCAGCACGCCCCGTCCTGAGACCGGACTCCACCCCGAACGCCGGCCGCCCGTGACGGCGGCCCGCAGGGAGGAACACCCCATGCACAGCAATGAGGAACGGCGCCGCGCCGGCGGCGGACTGTCCACAGAGGATCTGGCCCAGCCTCCCGGCAGCCCGGCCGAGGGCGACGCCCCGGTACAGGGCGGACCGGTACAGGAAGGCAGGGGCGGACCGGTACAGGAAGGCAGGGGTTCCCGGGCCCCGGTCTTCCCCGGCGAGAGCACGGGGGAGGCGGCACCCGGGCAGACCGCCGGGCAGCCCACCCCGGAAGCCACGGGAGAGCGGCCCGCGACCACCGGGTCCGAGACCACGGACACCACCGGCGAGGAGACCCCGCGGCTGCTGACCGCCGACGAGGAGCAGGATTTCCGTGACCGTTGGCAGGAGGTCCAGGGCCGGTTCGTGGACGACCCGCGCGAGGCCGTGCACACCGCCGACACCCTGGTCGCCGACGTCATGCAGACCCTGGCCGCCACCTTCGCCCGGCACAAGCAGGAGCTGGAGGGCCAGTGGAGCCAGGGTGAGCGGGTGGACACGGAGGACCTGCGCAAGGCGCTGCGCCGCTACCGCTCGTTCTTCAACCGTCTGCTCAGCAACTGACGGCCTTCGGCGGTCACCCGGCCACCGTGGTGGTGACCCGTACGACGCACGGCTCGCGTGGAGTGGAGCCGAAACCGAACCGCACGGGAGGCGTGACCGCCGCCAGCGGCCCGAGATCCTCGCCCTCGAAGGCGGCGGTGGCCCGTCCGACCGGGCGGAGGTCCTGCGCGCCGTACCACTCGTACCGTCCGCCGCCGGCGCTGCCGCAGGTGCGCACACCCCGCAGCAGGCGTGCCGGCCGGTCGAGGGCCTGGATCCAGCGGGGACTGGCGGCCAGCGCGCGCGGCACCGTCCTGAGTGCGAGCCCCAGCGGGCCGCGCGGTCCGGTGGTGAAGCCCAGGGTCAGCGACGGTGTGCCGACGGTCCAGGAGTTGCTCGTGACCGTCACGCCGACCGGTTCGATCCGCACTTCGTCGAAGGAGTAGGTGTCCGCGATGAAGCGTGCCGTCTCGCGTCCGGGGGCCAGCAGGATTCGGTGACCGTCGTTCCGCTCCAGCATGACGTCACTGAACGGCCCGAAGGGCGAGCGCGCCCAGTGGCCCAGCGCCAGCCGCGTACCGGAGGCGGTGCCGATTCCCGCGATGAAGCCGTCGAACACCCAGCGTGTACGCCCGGACGGACGTCCACCGGCGCCGCCCCGCCGGCGACGGACACTGCGCGGACCGCCGTTCACCCGACACCTCTTCACTCGATGCACTCGATGCACTCGGATTCGCTCGGATCCACCCGGATCCACCCGGATCCACCCGAATCTACCCGGATCCACCCGGACCGTCCCGCGCGGGTGCGCGGCTGACGGGGCGGACGGCGCCGCCCGTGTCGGCGGCGTTCACGGCGCTCCGGCGCTCCGGAGTTCACGGCGCCCGGGCGGGTTCCCGCTGCCGGCACCGCGAAACGGCGGCTCCCGCGTCCGGACGTATCGGCCGCCGCTGTCCGGGTACACGTGCGGCACCCGCAGCGCATGGTGCGGTGGCGGTGCATCGACCACCTGACGTGGGCCGAAGGGCCGCACCGGCGTGTCGTACGGACGGCCGCGGGCGCTGAGGGACGATGAGGTGCCTTGACAGCCACGAGGCCGGGCCTGGAATGGAGGAGGGGCTGCGGTGGACCAGCGGGTCACGGGGCGGTGGGCGGGTGAGGGGACGGATGTCCACGGCCCCGGCCGGGACCGGGCCGGGAGCGACGTGCGGCGGCGGATTCCCCGCACCGACGTGGTCCTGCGGGACCCCCGCCTGGTGGACGCGCTGGGACGCCTCGGACCGGGCCCGGTCAAGGACGCCGTCCGGCAGGCGCAGCAGCAGGCACGCCACGGCGCCATCGCCCCCGAGGAGGTCGCGGACACCGCGGTCGCGCTGCTGCCGCGCGCGGTCGGCGGACTGCGGCCGGTGATCAACGCAACCGGCGTACTGCTGCACACGAACCTCGGCCGGGCCTCGCTGTCGGCGGCGGCCCGGCAGGCGGTGCAGGAGGCCGCCGGGCCCACCGACGTCGAACTGGACCTGGCGACCGGAGTCCGGGCCCGCCGCGGCCGCTCCGCCCTGAGCGCGCTGCGCGGCCGGGTGCCGTCAGCCGCCGCGGCACACGTGGTCAACAACGGCGCCGCCGCCCTCGTCCTCGCCGCCACCGCGCTCGCCGCCGGGCGGGAGATCGTCATCAGCCGTGGGGAGATGGTCGAGATCGGCGACGGCTTCCGGCTGCCGGACCTGCTGGTGTCCACCGGAGCCCGGCTCCGTGAGGTGGGGACCACCAACCGGACGGGCGTCGCCGACTACGCCGAGGCGATCGGCCCCGAGACCGCCTTCGTGCTGAAGGTGCATCCCTCCAACTTCCGCATCACCGGCTTCACCCGGGCCGCCGACGCCGGTGAACTGTCGGCGCTGGGCGTGCCCGTGGTCGTCGACATCGGCTCCGGGCTGCTCGCCCCCCATCCGCTGCTGCCCGAAGAGCCGGACGCGCAGACCCAGTTGAGGGCCGGCGCGGCGCTGGTCACGGCGAGCGGGGACAAGCTGCTCGGCGGCCCCCAGTGCGGACTGCTCCTGGGGGACGAACACCTCGTCCGTGCCCTGGCCCGGCACCCGCTGGCCCGTGCCCTGCGGGTGGACAAGCTCACCCTGGCCGCGTTGGAGGCCACCCTCACCGGCCCCGAGACGCCGACCGCCGCCTTCCTGGCCGCCGGCCCGCAGGAGCTCATGCGCCGCGCCGACCGGCTCGCCACCGCGCTGAGTGGCGCCGGGCTCGACGTCCGGGCCGTCGCCTGTTCCGCCACCGTGGGCGGCGGCGGAGCACCCGGCGTGACACTGCCGAGCGCCGCCCTGTCCCTGCCGGAGTGGTACGCCGAAGTGCTGCGCACCGGTGCGGTCCCGGTGGTGGGGCGCCTGGAGGCGGGCCGGTGCCTGCTGGATCTGCGGGCGGTGCCGGCACCGGACGACGAACGGCTGGCCGAGGCCGTGCGGTCGGCCGCGAAGAGGTAGGAGGACGCCATGCGGGTGCTGGCCACCGCGGGCCACGTCGACCACGGCAAGTCCGCCCTGGTCCGGGCGCTCACCGGAATGGAACCCGACCGCTTCGAGGAGGAGCGGCGTCGCGGACTCACCCTGGACCTCGGCTTCGTGTGGACCCGCCTCGACGCCGAGGACGACCATCTCGCCTTCGTGGACGTCCCCGGTCACGAACGGTTCGTGTCCACCATGCTCGCCGGGGTCGGGCCCGTGCCCGCCGTGCTGTTCGTGGTGGCCGCCGACCAGGGCTGGCAGGCCCAGACGCAGGAGCACCTGGCGATCCTCGACGCGCTCGGCGTACGGCACGCCGTGCTCGCGGTGACCCGCAGCGACCTCGCCGACCCCGGACCGGTGCGCGCCGACGCCGTGAAGCGGCTGGCCGAGACCTCGCTCGGTGCCGTGCCGTCCGTGGCGGTGAGTGCCGTGACCGGTGCCGGGCTGGACGAACTGCGCACCGAGCTGGCGCGGCTGGCCCGCGCGCTGCCCGTGCCGTCCGCCGAGGCGGACCTGCGGCTGTGGCTGGACCGCGCCTTCACGGTGCGCGGGCACGGCACGGTGGTGACGGGCACGCTCGGCTCGGGCACCCTGCGCGTCGGCGACCGGCTGGTGACCGGGGACGGCTCCACCGCGCTCAGGGTGCGCGGGCTGCAGTGTCTGCGGCAGGAGCGGACCGCCGTCAGCGGAGTGGCGCGGGTGGCGGTCAACGTCCACGGCCCCCTGAACCGTCCCCTGGGGCGTGGGCAGGTACTGCTCGCCCCGGACCGCTGGCTGCTCACCGACCTGATCGACGTACGCGTCACCGGCGAGCCGGTCGGCGACCTGCCCCGGACGGTCACCCTGCACATCGGCACGACCGCGGTGCCCGTGACCGTCCGGCCGCTGGGCGAGGACACCGCCAGACTCACCCTGCGCCGCCCGCTGCCCCTGCGGATCGGCGATCGGGCGGTCCTGCGCGAACCGGGCGGCGGGCGCCCGCCCTGCGGGGTGACCGTGCTGGACGTCCGCCCGCCGCAGCTGACCCGGCGCGGCGCGGCGAGGACCAGGGCCGCCGAACTTGCGACCATGACCGGCCACCCGGACGGGGCGGCCGAACTACGGCGGCGCAGGCTGATCTCCCGCGCCGAACTCCTGGCCATGGGGGTACCGCCGCCCGCCGCTCCGGTCACCGGGGACTGGCTCGCCGACCAGGCGCACTGGGCCGCCCTGCGCGGGCGGCTGGCCGCCGAGGTCGAGCGGTACGCGGGGCAGCACCCCATGGAGCCGGGCCTGCCCACCGAGGCGGCCCGGCGTCTGCTGGGACTGCCGGACCGGGCGCTGGTGGACGCCCTCGCCCAGACTCCGGGTGAGCCCGGACTGCGGCGGAGAGACGGCCGCCTGTACGGCCCCGGGAGCCTCCGGCCCACCCTTCCGCCGCCCGTTCAGGCGGCCGTCGACGCCGTGCGCCGCGAACTGGAACGGGCACCGTTCCGGGCGCCGGAGGCCGATCGTCTCGCCGAACTGGGCCTGAACCGCAAGGCCGTTGCCGCGGCCGTCTCGGCGGGCGCGCTGCTGCGGATCGGCGACGGCATCGTGCTGCTCCCGGGCGCGGACGCCCGGGCCGCCGCGGTGCTGTGCGGCCTGCCGCAGCCCTTCACGCTCAGCGAGGCGCGCCAGGCACTCGACACCACCCGCAGGGTCGCCGTGCCGCTGCTGGAGTTCCTCGACCGCCACGGCCGCACCGAGTGGGTGGACGACCGGCGCAGACGCTGCCGGCCGGATGCGGCGGCAAGCGGAGGCGGACGGGAATCGAACCCGCCTGCCCGAGATCCTCGGACACCTCGGTTTTGAAGACCGGGAGGGCCACCAGGCACCCACACGCCTCCACCGCCCGTCAGGCTACCGGAACCACCCGGCAGCGCCGGCTCCGGCGCCACCCCCGGCACCGGCCACGGCCGACCACCCACCCAGGAGACCCGGCATGACCGCCGCCCGCGAAACGCCCGTACGGCTCACCCAGTTCGCCCACGGCGGCGGCTGCGCCTGCAAGATCCCGCCCGGCGAGCTGGAGGACGTGCTCGGCGGGCTGGCGGCGACGCTCCCGGCCCCGAGCGACACCCCGCTGCTGGTCGGCCTGGCCACCGGCGACGACGCGGCCGTCGTCGCGCTGCCCGGGCCGGGCGGTGCCGCCGCGCAGGCGATGGTGGCCACCGCCGACTTCTTCACCCCGGTCGTCGACGACCCCTACGACTGGGGACGCATCGCCGCGGCCAACGCCCTGTCCGACGTGTACGCGATGGGCGGCCGTCCCGTCCTGGCGGTGAACCTGCTGGCCTGGCCGCGTGACGTGCTGCCGTTCGACCTGGCCCGCGAGGTCCTGCGCGGCGGCCTCGAGATCGCCACCGAGGCCGGCTGCCACGTGGGTGGCGGGCACAGCGTCGACGACCCCGAACCCAAGTACGGCATGGCCGTCACCGGTCTCGCGGACCCGGCGCGGCTGTTGCGCAACGACGCCGGCCGGCCCGGTCTGCCCCTGTCGCTGACCAAGCCGCTCGGCCTGGGTGTGCTGAACAACCGTCACAAGGCCACCGGGGAGCGGTTCGAGCAGGCGGTGGCCACCATGGTGGAACTCAACCGGGACGCGGCCGCCGCCGCCCTGGCCGGCGGCGCCTCCTGCGCGACCGACGTGACCGGCTTCGGCCTCCTCGGCCATCTGCACAAGCTGGCGCGGGCGTCGGGCGTGACCGCGGTGCTCGACACCGCGGCCGTACCCTATCTGGACGGGGCCCGGGAGGCCGTGCGGGACGGGTACGTCAGCGGCGGCACCCGGCGGAACCTGGAGTGGGTGGCGCCGTTCACCGACTTCGGCGGCACGGGCGCCGACACCCGTCTGCTCCTGGCCGACGCCCAGACCTCCGGCGGACTGCTGGTCGCCGGGGAGGTCCCCGGAGCCCCGGTGATCGGCGAACTCGTCCCACGCGGACCGCACTCGGTCGTCCTGAGCTGACCCCCGAACCCCGACGCCGACCCGATCGGGCGCCCCGGCCATGACCCGGGCCCCGCTGGGACTCCATGCGCCGCCGGGACTTCATGTGCCGCCGGGACTTCATGTGCCGCCCGGACCGTGCGCGCCGACGGGACCCCGGACCCCGGCCGCAGGCCACGCCCCGGTGACCGATGGGCCGTGGCGGGTCTCCGGGGCTGCGCGGGAAGGCGCGCCCCGGCAGCGACCCGGACCACGGACCACGGGGCACGGACCACGGACCACGGACCACGGACCACGGACCACGGACCACGGGGCAAGGGGCACGGGGCAAGGGGCACGGTGTGCGCTCCCGCGCGGACGCCGGGCTCCTGCCGCCGTACGGTCAGGGCTCGGTGCCCGTCCGTTCGTCGATGCCCGCCCGTGCCCGGTAGGAGCGCACCAGCTCCGGCGCGGCCGGGCCCCGGGGACGGCGCCCCGGCCGGATGTCGACGGCGAACGCCTTGGTCTCCTGGATGTGGGTGTTGGGGTCGAGCGACAGGTGCACCAGCTCGTTGGCCGCGTCACCCGTGCTGTAGCCGTTCGGTCCCCAGTGGTAGGGCAGGCCCACCTGGTGCAGGGTACGGCCGTGCACGGTCAGCGGCACCACGCGGTCGGTGACCAGCACCCGTGCCTCGATCACACCCCGGGCACTGACGATCGTCGCCCAGCCGGTGTGCTCCAGGCCGCGCTCGGCGGCCAGTTCCGGCGACACCTCGCAGAAGAACTCCGGCTGCAGCTCGGCCAGGTAGGGCTGCCAGCGCGACATGCCGCCCGCCGTGTGATGCTCGGTGAGCCGGTAGGTGGTCGCGACGTACGGGAACACCTCCGAGCCCGGTTCACCGCCGCTGGGCTGGTAGCGGTTGTCCGGAATCGGCGGCATCAACTGCCTTACCGGATTGCGCTGTTGCGTGTACAGCAGGTTGGGGAAGGGCGAGTCCTGCGGCTCGTAGTGGGCCGGCAGCGGTCCGTCGGTGAGCCCGGAGGGCACGTACAGCCAGGCCTTGCCGTCGGCCTGCATCACGAACGCGTCGGTGCCCGACAGCGCCTCGGGACCGGTCGCGTCCTCCGGGGGCCGGTAGCCGGGGGACTTGTCGCTCTTGAAGTCGGCGATGTCGTGCCCGGTCCACTTCCCCTCGCCGGCGTCCCACCACACCAGCGCCTTGCGCTCGCTCCACGGCCTGCCGTCCGGGTCGGCGGAGGCGCGGTTGTACAGGATGCGGCGGTTGGCCGGCCAGGCCCAGCCCCACTCGGCCGCCACCCAGTTCTGCTCGGAGCCCGGCTTGCGGCGCGCCGCCTGGTTCACACCGTCGGCGCGGACCCCGCAGTAGATCCAGCAGCCGCAGACCGTGGAGCCGTCGGGCTTGAGCTGCTCGTAGGAGGCCAGTGGATTGCCCTCGGCGTCGTGGCCGTTGATCTCGGTGAGGACCGCCTCCGCGTCGGGTTCGGCCAGTCGGCCCTTGGTCGGGTAGTCCCACGTCAGGTCGAGCAGCGGCCGGTCCATCGCGTCGCCGGACCCGGTGAGCTTCTGCCGGATGATCCGGCCCAGGTGGAAGGCGAACCACAGGTCGCTGCGCGTCTCGCCGGGCGGCTCGACGGCCTGGTGGTGCCACTGCAGCAGCCGCTGGGTGTTGGTGAAGCTGCCCTCCTTCTCGGTGTGCGCGGCGGCAGGCAGGAAGAACACCTCGGTGCCGATGTCCTCGGTGCGCAGCTCCCCGGTCTCGATCTCCGGGCCGTCCTTCCACCAGGTCGCCGACTCGATGAGGGAGAAGTCCCGCACGACGAGCCAGTCCAGGTGGGCCATGCCCAGGCGCTGCAGCTTGGCGTTGGCGGAGCCGACGGCCGGGTTCTCGCCCATGAGGAAGTAGCCCTTGCAGGTCCCCTCCAGCTGGGCCATCACCGTCTCGTAGGTGGAGTGGGAGCCGGTCAGCCGCGGCAGGTAGTCGAAGCAGAAGTCGTTGTCGGCGGTGGCCGCGTCGCCCCAGTACGCCTTGAGCAGGCTCACCAGGTAGGCCCGCATGTTGCCCCAGTAGCCCTTGTGCGCCGCCTCGGCCTCGACGAAGGCGTCGAGGTCCTCGTTCTTGTGCGCGTGCGGCATCGGGATGTACCCGGGCAGCAGGTTGAACAGGGTCGGGATGTCCGTGGAACCCTGGATGGAGGCGTGCCCGCGCAGGGCGAGGATGCCGCCGCCCGGCCGGCCGATGTTGCCGAGCAGGCTCTGCAGCACGGCGGCCCCGCGGATGTACTGGACGCCGACGGTGTGCTGGGTCCAGCCGACCGCGTAGGCGAAGGCGGTGGTCCGCTCGCGTCCGGAGTTCTCCGTGACGAGTTCGCACACCTGGCGGAACAGGTCCTGCGGTACGCCGCAGATCTGCTCCACCATCTCCGGGGTGTAACGGGAGTAGTGCCGCTTGAGGACCTGGAAGACGCAGCGCGGGTGGGTGAGCGTCTCGTCGCGCTCGGGCTCGCCCTCGGCAATCGCCGCTCCGCCGGAGCCATGGGCCTCGCCGCGCGCGGCCTCCGCCACCGAGCTCCCGCCGCCGGTGCGCTTGTCGTACTCCTCGTCGCGCTGCCCCGAGGCCGCCTGGACCTCCGTGCCCTCGTACTGCCAGGTGCTGTTGTCGTAGCTGCGGCTGTCGGTGTCCAGACCGGAGAAGACTCCGTCCAGGTCCTCGGTGTCCCGGAAGTCCTCCCGCAGCACCACGGGCCCGTTGGTGTAGGCCACGACGTAGTCGCGGAAGTACTTGTCGTTGCTCAGGACATAGTTGATGATCCCGCCGAGGAAGGCGATGTCCGAGCCCGCGCGCAGCGGCACGTGCACGTCGGACAGCGCGCTGGTCCGGGTGAACCGCGGATCGACGTGGATCACCTTCGCCCCGCGGGCCTTGGCCTCCATCACCCACTGGAACCCGACCGGATGGCACTCGGCCATGTTCGAGCCCTGGATGACGATGCAGTCGGAGTTCTGCAGGTCCTGCTGGAAGGTGGTCGCGCCGCCGCGGCCGAACGAGGTTCCCAGACTGGGAACGGTGGAGGAGTGTCAAACACGCGCCTGGTTCTCGATCTGGATCGCTCCCAGGGCGGTGAACAGCTTCTTGATCAGGTAGTTCTCCTCGTTGTCCAGCGTCGCCCCGCCCAGGCTCGCGATGCCGAGCGTGCGCCGGGTGCGGGTGCCGTCGACCTCCCACTGCCAGCCCGTGCGGCGGGCCTCGATCACCCGGTCGGCGATCATGTCCATCGCCGTGCCGAGAACGAGGCGCTCCCACTCGGTGCCGTGCGGGCGCCGGTACAGGACGTGGTGCTCGCGGGAGTCACCGGTGGTCAACTGGAGGCTGGCCGCTCCCTTGGGGCACAGCCGGCCGCGGGAGATGGGGGAGTCGGGGTCGCCCTCGATCTGCGTGACCCGCTCGTCCTGGACGTAGACGTTCTGGCCGCAGCCCACCGCGCAGTACGGGCAGATCGACTTCACCACCCGGTCGGCGGTCGCGACCCGGGGGGTGAGCCCGCGCGCTGGGCCCGCTCTTGGCGGCGGCCCCGCGGCCCAGGGGATCGGTGCCCTTGAGCTGGCGGTAGACCGGCCAGGAGTCGATCCAGGTACGTACGCCCATGACATGAGCCCTTTCGGTGCTGCTCGGGTCTGCTCGGTGCCGTCCCTCCGCGGTGCGTGCCCTCAGCCGGGGCGGCGTCGTGTCACGAGTCCTCCTGTGGATGATTCTCGCGCAGCCGCGCCGGCACGGCATCCGTCGGCGGGCAGGCTCCGCACCTGGCTGTCACCGGGCATGGAGCCCACCTCCTCCCGGTCCGGCTCCGGCTGCTGCGAAGTACCCGCGGTCCCCGGGGCGAAACCGGCGGCCCACGGGCCCTGCGCGCCGCCGGCCTGGAGGCGTCCGGAGCGACCGACCTCGCCCACCGGCTCGCGGCCGCAGTGCGCCGAACGCCTCCGAAGACGTCAGCCGCCGCGGGCCTCGAGCCGCTCCCGCTGCGGTACGACGGTGTACTTGGGGTCCTCGGCCGAGTCCACCCCGGCGTGGAACACACCGAACCTCAGCGCGGCGGAGCCGGACAGCAGGGCCACCCCGGCGGCCACTGCCAAACCCCGGCTGCGCCGTCGTCCCGCGGCCGCCGCCAGCGCGGCGCCGCCCGCGGTGAGCAGCTCCGCGGCGCGCAGCAGCATGTGCGGCCTGCCCTGCTCGAACGGCTCGGCCGCCAGGCCCATCCGGCGCTTCATCAGCTGGAAGGCGCCCAGTTCCAGGGCCGCACCGAGCACCGCCATGCGGTGGGCCGGCCCCGCCTGAGCGCACGGCACGCAGGCCAGCGCGAGCCCGGCCGCCGCACTGGCGCCGGAACCCGCGAAGGCGAACGGCAGCTCGCGGTAGCCCTCGTGCCAGGAGGGCACCGCGGTGTCGGACAGCAGTACGGCGGTGTAGGTGGCGACCGCCGGGCCGAGGACGGCCGCGGCCGCCGTGGCACCGGCGCCCACCAGGCGAAAGCGGCCCGCGACGTCGGTGGCCGCGGCGGCCGCCGTCAGCGGCACATACCCGGCCAGCAGCCACGACCCCACGCTCATCGGGGAGGTGGGCTTGAACACGCGGAGCATGTTGACGAAGCGCGCGGGCCGGCCCAGATCGTGCACGAGTGCGCCCAGCGACAGAGTGATGGCGCTGGCCGAGCCCAGCTTGGCCACCCGTGCCAGCTCCGGCCGCCCGGTGGCATGCCCCCCGGCCGCCAGCAGCGACGACGCGCCGGCCAGACCGCCGAGGTAGAGGTAACCGGCGATGTCCAGGGGCTCCCAGGTCGGCCTGTTGAGGATCGGTTTGCCGTAGTACGACGAGAACTGGGCGTCGGGAACCAGCGGCTGCTCGCCTCGGCCACGGCGTCGCCTGCGGCGCCCGGCCCGAGCACCCGTAGGGGCGTCCCGTCCGGGCCGCGCCCCCTCGACCCCCTCGCGGGTGACGTCCGATCCGCTCATCGCGCCCTCCTGACGAAGCTCGCGGCGCCCAGTGCGGCGAGCGACACCGCGGCCATCGCCGCGTGCTTCCACATCGCCGGCAGGTCCCGGGTGGTGACGACCGGGTCCGGCGGCAGACCGTAGACCTCCGGTTCGTCCAGCAGCAGGAAGAACGCGCCGTCGCCGCCGACCCCGTCGTCCGGGCTCTCGCCGTACAGGCGGGCGTCGGTGACACCGGTCGCGTGCAGCTGGGCCACCCGGGCGGCCGCCCGCTCGCGCAGCTCCTCCAGCGGGCCGAACTGGATGGAGACGGTGGGGCAGGACTTGGCGCAGGCCGGTTCCATGCCGACGCCGAGCCGGTCGTAGCACAGCGTGCACTTCCAGACCCGGCCGTCCTCCTTGCGCTGGTCGATCACCCCGTACGGGCAGGCGGGCACGCAGTAGCCGCAGCCGTTGCACACGTCCTCCTGGACCACGACCGTGCCGAACTCGGTGCGGAACAGCGCTCCGGTGGGGCACACGTCCAGGCAGGCGGCGTGCGTGCAGTGCTTGCAGACGTCGGAGGCCATCAGCCAGCGCAGCTCGGTACGCCCGTCGGGTGACACGGGCGAGATCTCCCCGGCCGGCGCGCCCGCGGGTGCCGACTCCGGAGGGGGCGTGGTGGCGCCGGGGCCGGGGGAGGAGGCGGAGCTGCCGAGGTTGCGTGCCGCCTCGAACACGTCGAACCCCTGGTGGCCGGCCCCTGGCTCCTGGCCGCCCAGCGGCTTGCGCTGTTCGATGAAGGCCACATGCCGCCAGGTGTCCGCGCCGAGCCCCTGGGTGTTGTCGTAGGACATCCCGGTCAGCTCCAGGCCGTCCTCCGGCACGGCGTTCCACTCCTTGCACGCCACCTCGCACGCCTTGCAGCCGATGCACACCGAGGTGTCGGTGAAGAAGCCCATCCGTGGTGGGGCGTCGGCGTATCCGGCGGCCCGGGCCACGTTCGGCTGCGGCCCGAACAGCTGGTTCCCGGACGGGGGCGGCGGGACACCGCCCGCCCCGTTCACCGCCGCTGTGTTGCCCTCGGTCATGCTCCGACCTCCTCGGCTCAGCTCCCAGCGCTGCCCCTGGCTCCTTCGGGGGCCGGCCCGTACCGGGGCGGACACGGGCGGGCCCGTCGGGAACGACGGACGGCCGGTGAACGCCTTGCGCGGGAACCGCTTGCCCGCCGTGCCCGCCGTGCCGGGCGGCGGGCGGCCGCCGGGCACGGCCGCCACCCGTTCGCCGCGGGACGGTGGCCGGGGCGGAGCGTGCCCGGCAGACGCCGCCACGCCGTGCCCGCCTTTCTGCCGGCGCGCTCAGCCCTGCGCCCTCTGTGCTCGTTTGTGCTCGTTTCGAGCCTGGCACGGGTGCCCGGGTGGTGCGCGCCCGAAACCGCGCCGGGCGCGGGGACACGCAGGCGGTCCAGGGCGCGGGGCCGCCGCATACGGTTCGTACGCCGTCGGGACGCCGGGACGAGCAACCGTGCGGGTGAACCGCGCGGCCCGCGGTTTCGGCGCCGTGGCCCGGGAAACTCCCGTCACACCTCGAACCGATCAAGGAGGAGCCGATGACCGTGACCGTGGAAATGCTCCGGGCCCATCCCGCCGACCTCGGCGCCGTGCACCGCGAGACGCTGGCCGACTGCATCGACCGGTGCCTGGACTGCGTCCAGGCCTGCACGGCCTGCGCCGGTGCCTGCCTGGCCGACGACATGGTCGCCGGCCTGCGCAGATGCATCCGTACCGATCTCGACTGCGCCGACATCTGCGACGCCACGGCGCGCATCCTGTCCCGGCACACGGGCTACGGCGCGGACATCGTCCGCGATGTACTGGCGGCCTGCGCGGCCGCCTGCGAGGCGTGCGGCGAGGAGTGCGCGCGGCACGCCCGGGCGCACGAGCACTGCGCGGTGTGCGCGCAGGCATGCCGCCGCTGCGCACAGGCGTGCCGGACACTGCTCGCCGCCCTGGGCTGACCGGGAGAACTCGGGGCCGCCTCCACGGCCGCCGCTGCTCGTCGTGCCGGGAAGCCGATGGCGGGTCGGCATCCCCGGCCCGTGCAGACCGGTGCGGCCGCCGAGCTGCTCAAGGGTGAGCACCGGCGTACCACAGGCCGGGGCACGGTCGATCTCCGCGGCCCAGCGCTCCTTCTCCACGATGGGACGCTCGCGGCGGCCGCCCCCGCAACGCCGCCGTGCCGCCCGTCAGCCGGTCAGGTGACGTTGGATCCAGTCGGCGGTGGCCCTGCGGAAGGTACGGCGGTTGTCCGCGCGCCGGAAGTAGTGCCCTTCGTCGCGCAGGACGAGCAGTTCGGCCTCCACCCCGCGCTCCCGGGCCGCCCGGACGAACTGCTCCGACTCGCCCGGCGGCACGTTGGTGTCGTGCTCGCCGTGCACGGCGAGCACGGGCACGCGCAGCGCGTCGATCCGGCTCATCGGCGACAGCGAGCGCAGCAGCTCGCGGTCGCGCTCCGGGTGCCCGTACTTGTGCGCGGCCGACTGCGCGATCCACGGTTCGGTGCCCGCGAAGAAGGTGGCGAAGTCCGACATCCCGCAGACCGGCACCCCGGTGCGGAACAGGTCCGGATGCCACACCAGGGAGGCCAGCGCCAGATAGCCGCCGTAGGAATGGCCGATCACGGCCAGCCGGCGCGGGTCGGCGAGGCCGGCCAGGACCGCGTGGGCCGCACAGTCGGCGACGTCGTCGATGGCGGCGAACCTGCCGCGGCCCAGGTCCGCGTCCACGAACGAACGGCCGTACCCGGAGGAGCCGCGCACGTCGGGCGCGAAGACGTCCAGTCCCCGGCCCAGCAGCTCGTGGAACAGTGGTTCGAACACCGGCCGCTCCTGCTCCTCCGGACCGCCGTGCAGATGGAGGACGCAGGGCGCGGGTTCGGCGAGGGAGCGGCCCGCGGCCCGGTAGTACCAGCCGCCGAGGCCCAGCCCGTCCCGGGCGACGGGGCGCATCGGCACCGGGCGCACCGTCGGATGGCTGCCGGGTGCCGCGTCCTCGTCCCGCGAGGACCACGGGGTGCGCAGTGCGGTGCCCGGCGGCAGCCACCACACGCCCGGACGGCGCTGCGATCCGGACAGCGCCAGCAACGGCGCGTCCGCGAGGGCGGGGGCGGCCACCCGGGTGACGACCTCGTGCGGCAGCGGCACCGCGCGGGCGGGTCCGACCGCGGCCTCGGCCGGTCCGTCCGTACCGTCCGTACCGTCCGTACGGGCCGGTACCAGCGGGGCCACCTCCAGTTCGCTGACCCCGCGCATGTTCCAGGACAGCACACCACTGCGGCCGTTGCGGTCCAGGGCCAGCAACTCCAGCCCGCCGCCATCCCGTTGCGAGGCCACCGTCAGACCGAGCCGCTGCCCGCGCGGACCGAGGCGGACCGCGTACAGGGCGGCGTACTCCCGGGCGTGGTCGCTGCGCAGCCAGAGCGTACGGCCGTCCGGCGCGAATCCGCCGATCCACGGATCGCCGTCGGCGACCGGCACCGAACATGTCACGCGCAGATCGCGGATGCGGACGACGAGGGACTCGCGACGGCCCCGCGGCCCCCGGCGCAGCAGCGCCAGCCGCCCGTCCCGGCTCAGGTCGCACACCCGCAGGGTCGCGGCCTCACGCTCGCTCGCCAGCAGGACGGGGGCGGCCGAACCGTCGGGGTCGACGAGGTACGCCGACAGCGTCCTGGGCGACGGCTCGCCGGATCCCGGCCGGGCATCCGGGGACACCGCGGGCAGGCCGGGTGCGACCCGGCCGGGCCGTGGTTCCGCGCGGGGCGGTGTGCCCAGCAGCGTCGCGCGGCCGTCCCGGGTGGTCCAGCCCTCCGGATGGGACGCGGCCGCGGCACCGGCCGCCCCGGAGAAGCCCGCGACGCCCGCGACGCCGATCCCGCCCGTATCGGCGAGCCCGAGGTCCGGCTCCACGGCGACGGTCACGGGCAGGTGCTGCGCGGGGGCCTCGGCGACGGTCACGGCGACGGCCGAGCCGTCGTGGGTCCAGCAGCCCAGGTGCGCGGAACTGCCCGGTTCGCCGCCCGCCAGGATCCGCCGCCCCGTGCCGTCGGGGCGTACGCACAGCACCCGCGTGTGTTCCCCGCCGCCCGGGGCGATGGTGTACGCGATCCAGCGGCCGTCGGGGGACCAGGAGACCTCGGTCACCGGATGCGGGTCGGCGTCCAGCAGGTGGACCACATCGCCGTCGACCGGTCCCGCCCACAGCTGGGGCACGCCGGCCCGGTCGCAGACGAAGGCGGCGTTGCGGCCGCCGGGATCCACCGAGGGGTACCAGCAGCCGTGCGAGACGAGCAGCCGTGGCGCCCCTTCCTGGGGGACGGCCGTGTCCGGCAGGGACACGGGGTCGGGCGCGGGCTGCGCGGTCACGGGCCGTGCGCCGTCGGGCAGCTCGGTGGCCAGGACCGAGCGCGCCCGGTCGACCACGTCGGTGGCCCGGACCGCGGGCATCCGATCCACCAAGCCCTCGGCGGCGATCGTGTGGCCCTCGTCCGCGCCCTCGTCCGCCCGGTCTCCGGTTCCGGCGGCGCGGCCCCAGCCCCGTCCGCCTTCGGTGCCGACCGTACGGCCCGGGTCCGGCCCGTCCCCGGAACGGCCGGCCCCGCTCCGGTACGGCACCCGTCGGGCCAGGTCCGCCTGGCTCACCAGATCTGCCTGGTCCACCGGGTCCACCGGGTCTGCCTGGTCCACAGGGTCCACAGGGTCCACCGGGTCTGCCGGGTCCACCGGGGCCACCGGGCCTGCCTGGTCCACCGGGTCCTCCCGGCCGACCTCGTCAAGCGGGTCCTCCCGACCCGCCGATTCTGCCCGGCCGGCCCGGTCCGTGCGGCCCGCCCGATCCACCGGGGCCGTCCGGTCCTCCCGGTCCGGGCCGGCCGTCCGGTCCTGGGCCTGGGGCTTCGGGGCCCGCTCGCCGTTCAGCTGATTTCGTGCGTCTGCAGCCATATTTCCAGCAAAGCAACCTGCCACAACGCGTTCGCGCCGCGCCTGGTGCGGTGCGTGTCGGGCGCTGCGAGCAGCTCGTCGACGAAACTGCGGCGGAAGATACCGCGCTTTTGGGCCTCCGGCGCCGAGAGGGCCTCGCGGACCCGTTGCAGCACCGGTCCGGCCATGTGCTTGATCGCCGGGACGGGGAAGTAGCCCTTGGGCCGGTCGACGACCTCGCGCGGCAGCACCTCGCGGCCCGCGGCCTTCAGCACGCCCTTGCCGCCGTCCGCCAGTTTGAGGCCGGGCGGGCAGGCGGCGGCCAGCTCGACCAGTTCGTGGTCGAGGAACGGCACCCGGGCCTCCAGGCCCCAGTCCATCGTCATGTTGTCGACCCGCTTGACCGGGTCGTCGACCATCATCACGTGCGTGTCCAGCCTCAGGTCCGCGTCAAGGGCCGTCTCGGCGCCCTCGGCCGCCATGTGCGCGCGCACGAAGTCGCCGGAGACGTCGTGCTGGGGCAGTACGCCGGGTTCCAGCATGCGGGCGAGGTCGGCGTGCGGCCGGTCGAAGTAGGTCTCCGCGTAGGCGTCGGCCGCCTGCCGCCGGGGCACGCGGGCCATGTCCGGGTACCAGTGGTAGCCGGCGAAGACCTCGTCGGCGCCCTGTCCGCTCTGCACGACCTTGACCTCCTTGGCCACCTGTTCGGACAACAGGTGGAAGGCGACCACGTCGTGGCTGATCATCGGCTCGCTCATGGCGTGCACGGCCCCGTCCAGGGCCTGCGAGACCCGGTCGGAGGGCACCATCAGCTGGTGGTGGTCGGTGCCGAAGTGCCGCGCCACCAGGTCGGAGTAGTGGAACTCGTCGCCCTCCTCGCCGCCCTCGGACTCGAAGCCGACGCTGAAGGTGGCCAGGTCGTGCTGCCCCTCGTCGGCCAGCAGCGCCACGATGAGGCTGGAGTCCAGGCCGCCCGACAGCAGCACGCCCACCGGCACGTCGGCCACCATCCGGCGGCGAACGGCGGTGCGCAGGGCGTCCAGCACCGCGTCCGTCCAGTCCTGCGCGCCCAGCCCGGCGTGCTCGGGCCGGCGGGTGTAGTCCGGCTGCCAGTAGCAGTGGTCGCGGTGCGTGCCGTCCGGCTCGACCACCCGGACGGTGGCGGGCGGCAGTTTGCGTACGCCGTTGAGGATGGTCCGGGGCGCGGGCACGGTGGCGTGCCAGCTGAGGTACTGGTGCAGGGCGAACGGGTCGATCGAGGTGTCCACGCCGCCGGCCGTGAGCAGCGCGGGCAGCGAGGAGGCGAACCGGAGCCGGCCGGGGGTCCCGGTGAGGTACAGCGGCTTGATGCCGAGCCGGTCGCGGGCCAGGACAACCCGCCCGGTGTCCTGTTCGGCGATCACGAAGGCGAACATGCCGTGGAAGTGCTCGACGCAGGAGGTGCCCCATTCCTGGTACGCCTTGAGCACCACCTCGGTGTCGGAGTGCGAGAAGAACCGGTGGCCGCGAGCGGTAAGCTCCGCCCGCAGTTCGCGGTAGTTGTAGACGCACCCGTTGAAGACGCCGACGACGCGCGCCCGGGGGTCGGCCATCGGCTGGGCGCCGCTCTCGGACAGGTCGATGATCTTCAGCCGGCGGTGACCGAGGGCGATGGGCCCCTGGGACCACAGCCCGCGGCCGTCGGGGCCGCGCGGGGCGAGCCGGTCGGTCATGCGCTCGACCGCGGCCAGGTCCGGCTGCCGGCCGTCGAAGCGGATCTCACCGCTGAGCCCGCACATCAGGCGGACCTCCCTTCCACGGAGTCCTCGTGCGCCCCCGGCGGCCTTTCGCCGGACGGAGTCGCGGACCGGCGTCCGCGGGCGGTCGCACGCGGGGCGGCCGTGGTGGCCGGGGCGGCGGCTGTCGTGGAAGTGGGGACGTGGGCCATGGCGCTGACGCTCTCCTGGGATTCGGATCGGATGCCCGGCCGGGACGGCCGGTCCGCTGCAAGCGGTGCGGGCGAGGGCGAGGGCCGCCGTGCCGGCCGCCGGCCCTCGTGGCGGTCGGCGGGAACCCGCCGACGCGCCGGAACACCGGACGGGAACGGGACCCGGCGGCGGGGTCCTCGGCCCATGCGCCTCAGGCGGCGGTGCCGCCGGCGACGGGGCGGGGCCGGCGGGCCCGGGTGGCGCCGGCCGGCACCGGGGCCCTACGTGCGGGGGCGCCGCGGGTCTCGGCGGCCATCAGGTCGACGCTGGCGAGCAGGTCCTCGCCCTCGGCCGCCCGCCGCAGCCGGTCCGCGGCGCTGCCCTCGGCCAGCGCCCGCGCCAGCAACTCGCGGACGGTCTTCCAGTCGCCCGACGCCTCCAGCGCCGGGCGCAGCCGGGCCAGCAGGTGGTCCAGGGCCACGCGGGCGGGGACGGAACACCGGGTGACCGGGTCGACCAGGGACCCTTCGAGACCGGACCGGGCGGCGCGCCAGGCTGCGGCCCGCAGCCACTCGTGGTGGCCGTCGCACCCGGAGGCCTCGCCACGGCCCAGCCGGTCGCACGCGTCGCGGACGAGGGCCCGGAAGAGCCCGGCGACCAGCACCACCGTCTCCGCGCGCGGGCACGCGTCGCAGATCCGCAGCTCGAGGGTGCGCTGGTGCGCGGAGGGCCGTACGTCGTGGTAGTCCATTCCCGCGTCGCTGATCACGCCCGAGCGGATCAGCTGTTCCAGCGCCGCGTCGTAGGCGGCCGCGTCGGGGTAGCAGCCGGCCGGCCCGGCGGTGGGCCAGCGCTGCCACAGCATGGTGCGCCAGCTCGCGTAGCCGGTGTCCGCACCGAGCCAGAAGGGCGAACTCGCGGACAGCGCCAGCAGCGGTGGCAGCCACGGCGAGACCAGGCACATGGCGCGTACGGCCGTGTCCCGGTCCGGCACGTCGACGTGTATCTGCGCGCTGCAGATGAGCTGTTCGTCGGCGACCCTGCGGTACTCCTCGGCCATGTGCCGGTAACGGGGGCCGTCGGTGACGTCCCGGGAGGAGAGCCGGGCCAGCGGAACGGTGCCGGCCGCCACCACCGCGAGGCCGAAGGAGGAGGCCGCCGAGTCCAGCCGCCGCCGGGCGCCCGCCAGATCCGCGTGGAGGTCGTCGAGGGTGCCGTGCACCCCGCTGTTGCTCTCCACGACCGACCGCTGCAGCTCGGTCGTGAACCCCGGTCTGTCCAGCCGGTCCAGTACGGCGCGGGCGCGTGGCACGAGCCGGCCGCTCTCCACGTCGAGCACGTGGAACTCTTCCTCTGCCCCGATGCGCAACAACGTCACGTTCTCCCCTTGCCCTCGTGATCACCCGGCCCACGTCCGGGTCCTGCTGGGGCCACGGCTCCGGGATCGGTCCCCCGAGTGCCCGTTCGGCACGTTCGCAAGCATTGGGCGACATCCGATGACCCTGCGCTCTCGGATGAGCGCGTACCGGAGCGGTTCCCGATCCGGTGCGACTTGGGGACTCCTTGGATTTTTCGTCCAGTGGTCTAGACTCGCAGTACAAACGACGGAGCCGGGGTGGGCTGTGCCGGGAGGGCGCGTGGCGAGGAGCGAGGCCGATGCCGATGCCGTGCTGGCGGCGCTGACACCCGTCGTGGACGGCATCGCCGCGACGCTGGGCTCCTTCTGCGAGGTCGTCCTGCACGACTTCCGCCGCCCCGAGAGGTCGGTCGTCGCCATCGCCGGCACGGTCACGGGGCGCACGGCCGGCGGGTCGATGAGCGAGATCGGCATGGGCCTGCTCGCCCGCGGCGACGAGGCGGCCGACCAGCTCAACTACCTCACCCGCACACAGGAGGGCACGCTGGTGAAGTCGTCGACCATGCTGCTGCGCGACTCCGCGGGCGCGGTCTTCGGCGCGCTGTGCGTCAACCTCGACATCACGGCACTCGACCAGGCGCACGCGCTGATCGGCGGGCTCGCGGGTACGGCCACCGGCTCCGCCGCGGTCCCGACCACCACGTTCGGCGACGACATCGGTGCCGTGGTGGACGCGATCGTCGACACCCACCAACTGCGCGCGCACAAGCAGTGGACCGACCTCAGCCGGCTCGAACGCCTTGAGCTGTTCCGGGGCCTCGACGACCGTGGGGTCTTCGCCGTGCGCGGCGCGGCCCAGCAGGTCGCGCAACGCCTCGGCATCTCGCGGGCGTCGGCCTACAACTACCTCGCCAGGGCGAGATCGGCATCCGACGCATCCGATGCCGCACCCGACGCACCCGACGCAGCCCAGGCACCCGACGCCCCCCACGCGGCCGGCAGCGAGCCCGCCGCTCCCCACCAGGATGGAGCACCGGCATGACCCACACCCCGCCCGTCACCCTGGAGGACGTCCGCGACGCCGCGGAACGCATCAAGGGTGTCGCGCACCGCACCCCCGTGCTGCGCTCGCGCACCCTGGACGCCCTGGTCGGCGCGGAGGTCTTCGTCAGGTGCGAGAACTTCCAGCGCGTGGGTGCCTTCAAGTTCCGCGGTGCCTACAACGCCGCGTCACGGCTGTCCGCGGCCCAGCTCTCCAAGGGCGTCGCCGCGTACTCCTCGGGCAATCACGCCCAGGCCGTGGCGCTCGCCGCCCGGGAGCTGGGCACCACCGCGGTCATCCTCATGCCCGAGGACACACCGCGCTCCAAGCGCGAGGCGACGGCCGGCTACGGGGCGGAGGTCGTCACCTACGACCGCTACACCGGCGACCGCGTCGCCATCGGGGAGGCTCTCGCCGCCGACCGAGGGCTGGCGCTGATACCCCCGTACGAGCACCCGCACGTCATCGCCGGGCAGGGCACCGCGGCCCTCGAGCTGATCGAGGAGGCCGGTGACCTGGACGCCCTGGTCGTCCCGGTCGGAGGCGGCGGCCTGATCGCCGGCAGTGCCACGGCCGCCAAGGGCCTGCTGCCCGGGGTGCGGGTCATCGGGGTGGAGCCCGAGCAGGGCGACGACACCAAGCGGTCCCTCGAAGCGGGCCGGCGCGTCTGCGTGCCCGTTCCGCGCACCATCGCGGACGGGCAGGCCGCCGACGTCCCCGGCGAACTCACCTTCTCCGTCAACCGGCGGCTGGTCGACGGCATCGCCCTGGTCGGCGACGATCAGATCCGCGAGGCGATGCGATTCGCCTTCGAGCGGCTGAAGTTCGTCACCGAACCCAGCGGGGCGAGCGCGCTCGCCGCCCTGCTGTCCCAGCGCATCGACCGCGTTCCGCCGCGGATCGGCGTCATCGTCTCCGGGGGCAATATCGACACCGAGCGCTTCACACAGATTCTGAGCGGCTGATCAGTCCCACAGCGGAAGCCTCACCACACGCCCGTACACGTCCGGCCGGGCGCCCGGGAAGACGAGGGTGATCTGCGTGAAGTGCTGCACCTGCGGGTGCTTCTTCCAGGGCTTGGGGTGCTCGAGCCGTACGACGACCGGGTACGCGTGGAACTTGCCGGCCGCGCAGTAGGGCTTGCAGTCGTTGACGAAGTTGACGCCCTTTGCCACCGCGGACCGGGCGTTCCACTGCGACCAGTGCAGTGCGGACAGTCGGCTGTTGCCGTCACCGCAGGCGAGGATGAACGCGTCCGGGCGCGCCTGCGGATGCCAGAGGCAGTCCACCAGCACGGGCTGCTTGGGCTGCCGCTGCCCGGCGTGCGCGGGCGGGGTGTGTGTGGCCGCCGGTGACGCCGCGGGAGCGGCGGAGGCCGTTCCCAGGCCCGCGGTCAGCAACGCCGCGGCGCCGAGGGTCACCGCTGTCCTCACTGAGTGTCTGCCCATGTCCGCTCCCGGCCGACGACGTCCGAACTCTGTAACGACGCTACGGCCGCGTCAGACGATGCACCACTCGAACGCAGCAGCGCCGCGTCTCAACGGGCGGACGGCTGCGCCCGCACACCCAGTGGCGGGTCGTCACCGTCCATGTCCGGCTGGCAGGTGTCGCACAGTTCGTGTTCTCCGTCGCGGGTGATGACGGTTCCCCAGCCCAGGCAGTGCTCGCAGTTACGAGCCAGGCTCAGATCGGGGTGCGGAGGCGGGGTGGGGCTGTGGTGGGCTCCGTACGCCATACGGAAGCGGCTCCTCGAAGTCGCGGTGGGGGTGCACACCATTTTGTCGGATTTTTCTGAGTTGTCCAGGAGGTTTCTTCAGGTAGTCGCAGCCGTACGCTCAGCAAGCGGGCGCGGGACCGGCCACAGGTCCTAGGGACGCACCCCGTCGATGGCCACGTTCAGATGGCGCGGGCCGCGCAGCACCGCGTTCTGCCGGTACGGCGGCGGGTCCTCGACCAGCCGGGGGTTCTCGAGGCGACGGGCCAGTTCGGAGAGTGCGATCTGGGTCTCCAGACGGGCCAGGGGGGCGCCGAAGCAGCTGTGAATGCCGCTGCCGAATCCGAGGTGCTCGATGTCCCCGCGGTCCGGGTCGAACCGGTCCGGCTCGTGGAAGCGCTCCGGGTCCCGGTTGCCCGCGCCGAGGACGAGCCAGATCCGCGAGCCCTTCGGGATCGTGACCCCGCGCAGTTCGATGTCCGCGATGCAGGTGCGCTGCGGCACCAGCTGCACCGGCGGCTCGTAGCGCAGCAGTTCCTCCACGATGTTGACGGACAGCTCCGGGTCCGTGCGCAGCCGCTGCAGGACCTCGGGGTGGCGCAGCAGGGTGAGCATGCCGTTGGTGATGAGGTTGACCGTCGTCTCGTGGCCGGCGATCAGCAGCAGCACCGCCGTACTGAGCACCTCCATCATCGACATGGACCCGTCCGGGCCGTGACTGGCCGCAAGGTCCGACAGCATGTCGTCTCGGGGCTCCTTGGTGCGCTCCTCGACCAGCCCGGCCAGGTACATGCCCAGCTGCATCCGCGCCTCCTGCGCGGCCTGCTGGAACTCGGAGGTGGCGCCCTTGCGCGTGTCCGGGTCCAGGCTGGCGACGAGCGGATCCACCCAGGTGCGGAAGCGCGGCTCGTCCTCGCGCGGCACTCCGAGCAGCCGGCAGATGACGGTCACCGGGAAGGGGTAGGCGAACTCGTCGACGATGTCGATCTGCTGGGCGTCGCCGAAGCCGTCGATGAGCTCGGAGACGATCGCGCCCAGATCATCGCGCATGGAGTCGATCCGGCGCGGCCGGTGCGGCGGGCCGAAGGAGCTGTTGGCGATCCGCCGCAGCCGGTCGTGCTCGGGCGGATCGAGCCGGATGAAGCTCGGCGGCAGTCCCGTGGCCTCCGGTCCCGAGATCTCGTCATCGCCCGCGGCGGTGACGTTGGCGGCGTCGGAGCTGATCCGCGGGTCGTGGAGCAGGCCCAGGATGTCGTAGTACGAACTGATCACATAGGGTCCGTCCTCCTCCTCGTGCAGCACCGGCGTCTTGCGGAGCTCCGCGTAGAGCGGATACGGGTCTGCGCGGTTGGCGTAGTCGGTGATGCGGCGCAGGATCGAGGCCTGGGCTTGCGTCATGAGGCGTTCCTTGGGGCGTGGAGGTCGGGGACGGGCCGGGCGGCCGATCAGTGACGGCCCGGGGTGAAGACCAGGCGCCGGTCCGCGGGGGAGTAACCGCTCAGGGTGACGGTCGGGCCGTGCGTCGGCAGGGACGGGTCGGGGAAATCGGCCGGGACCGGCTTGCGGCCCTCGGGCCGGCGGTCCACCGTCGGGAACTCCAGTGGGAACGGCGCGCCCGTCTCGATCAGCCGCTGGTAGAACTCCAGCCACCGCGTGTTGTCGAAGCTCACGGCGGCGATCACACGGCCCTGGTAGCCGTACACCCCGACGAACCGCCGCTCGGCGAGCGAGCCCTGCGTGATCATGATCTCGTCGCCCATGGAGGGCACCCCGACCGACTTGATGTTCACGCCGAACTGCGAGGACCAGAACGCGGGGATCCACATGTGCGGGCGCCGCTCCGAGCTGGCGCTGATCATGTTGTGCGCCGCGACCTCGGCCTGCGCGACGGCGTTGCCCCAGTGCTCCAGGGACAGGAACTGGTAGCCGAACAGCGGGTGCGGTGAGCGCGCGACGTCACCGGCGACGTAGATGTCGTCGGTGACGATCCCCCGGAAGTCGAACGCCCGGCAGCCCGCGTCGCAGGCGATGCCGCGCGGGCCCGCGCCCAGCCCGGATCCGGCCAGCCAGTCGGTGTTGCGGGTCGCGCCCAGTGAGACGACCACGACGTCCGTCTCCACCACACTGCCGTCGGACAGATGGACGGCCCGCACCCGGCCGGTGGAGTCGCCCTCCAGGCCGGTGACCATGACTCCGGTGCGCAGATCCACCTTGTTGTCACGGTGCAGTTCCGCCGCCACCGCTCCGACAACCCCGCCGAGGGCGCCCACCAGCGGCGCGTCCGCGCGTTCCGCCACGGTGACCGCGATGCCCCGGTCCCGGCAGGCCGAGGCGATCTCCGAACCGGTGAACCCGGCGCCGATGACGAACACCCGGCGCGGCGAGGCGGTCATCCGCCGGTGCAGGGCGACCGCGTCGTCCCGGGTGCGCAGCACGACGACCCCGTCCAGCTGGGCCTCCTCCTCCTTCGGCCACGGCCGGGCGCGCACACCGGTGGCGATCAGCAGCCGGTCGTAGGGCACCTCGTCACCGTCGGCCAGCCGCACCCGCTTGGCCGCCATGTCCAGACCGGTCGCGGCGACGCCCAGGCGCCAGGTCGCGTCGATCGCCCGGCGCCGCGGCAACTCGGTGTGGTCCGGGGACGCCATGCCCAGCAGCACCGCCTTGGACAGCGGCGGACGATCGTACGGCTCGTACGGCTCGTCACCGATCATGGTGAGTGAGCCGGTGAAGCCCTCGGCGCGCAGCGTCTCGGCGGCCCTGAGCCCCGCCAGCGAGGCACCCACGACGACGATGCGGCCCTCGCGCCTGAGCCACTCGTGGAACTCCTCAGCGGGCATCGGACTCCTCCCGCCCGGCAGCGGCGTGTCCGGTGGCCGCCTCGTCCAGCCCATCCGCGGTGATCGCCTGCACCGGGCAGGCGGCGACCGCGCGCGCCACCTTCTCCCGCTGCTCCTTGTCGGCACGCGGGTTGTAGACGAGCGATTCCTCGCCGTGCATGGTGAACACGTCCGGCGCGAGAAACGCGCACTGCGCGTATCCCTGGCACTTGTTGAGATCGACGACAAGCCTCATTGGCGACCCGCCCTTCCGGCGGCCAGGTCCTCGGAAACCACCCGCACGGCGGGACCCTCGGACGGCGGTCATCTCCCTCGTCAGGATCGGAGCCCCGGCGGGCCCGCGCGCGCCCGGGCCCGCCGAAGGGGTGACGGGCCGGCCTCGCGGGAAGCGGGGTCAGGACGCCGTCGCCCCGGCACCGGGCCGGGCACGGCGGCTGCTGACCACGAGGATGTACGAGCTGAGGACCAGCGACCACGCGGGGAACACCAGCTCGGCCCACGGGACATTGGAGGCGACGAACAGCAGCATCAGCGCGGCGAGAAAACCGAGCAGGGTCAGCCACCGTGGCAGGACCCCCAGGCGGTGCCCCATCACCGACAGGGAGCACGCGAAGACCGCTGCCATCCGCATCGCGTATCCGGTCATCAGCGTGTACGCGAAATGGCGGCCGAAGTCCCAGGTGGGCAGGCTCGGGGTGGCACCGGCCGGGTGCGCGGTGGCCAGCACGGCCGCGGCCGCCGCGGCCGCCCCGAACATCGTGGCCACGAAGACCAGCCCGCTGCCGAGGAGCACCGTGGCCAGGAACTTGTCCTCGGCTTCACCGACATGGGTCCGTACGACGCCGACGAACCACAGGAAGAAGATACCGGCGAACGGCACGAGCGCGAGCGCCGCCTCGACGGCGCTGCGTCGCGTGGAGTCGGTGAACCCCTCGGCGGTGACCGCGTCCGCGCCCTCGGGAATCCCCAGCCGGACCAGGACGATCGCGGCCGCGAGCAGCACCGCGAACAGTACCCCGGCCAGTCCGGCCGCCCGCGGGGTCTGCAGCGCCTGCTCCGCCGACCCGGTCCTCACCTCTGCCATGACCCGCCCGCTTCCCCCGGCCGGCACTGTCACTTGCGGTAGCCCAGGACGGTCATCATGCCGGACTCGGAGTGGTACTGGTTGTGACAGTGGAGCATCCACAGGCCGGGGTTGTCGGCGTAGAAGTCCACCACCAGCTTGCGGTGCGGCAGCACGATGGCCGTGTCCTTGCGGGTTCCGACGTCCCAGATGCCGGTCAGCGCGAAGGTGTGGCCGTGCAGGTGCAGGGGATGCCACATGTCGGTGGCGTTGACCAGGGTGAGCCGGACCCGCTCGCCCTGACGCACCGGATGGCGCTGTGTGACGGAGTAGGGCCGATGGTCGAACGCCCAGTCGAACTTCTTCATGCTGCCGGTCAGCCGGATGAGGATGTTCCGGTCCGGGTCGCGCTTGGAGAAGGCCACCGAGTCGTGCGGCACCATGCGCCTGGCCGGTACCAGCCGCCCGTCCAGCTCGTCGGGGTGGACCGAAGGCGAGGGCAGGTCCTTTCCCTTGTCGGTCCGCAGTACGGCCAGCGCCCTGGCCTTCTTCCCCTCGGCCATTGCCACCAGCGGGAACACCCCGTCCTTGGCGGTGACGAGGACGTCGTAGCGCTCGGCCATGCCGAGCAGCAGCGCATCCGTCCACTGGTGCTCGACCGGGTAACCGTCCGTGTGTGTCACCGTCATCCTGTGGCCGCCCAGCGCCACCCGGAAGGCGGTGTCGGAGCCGGCGTTGATGATCCGCAGCCGGATGCGGTCCCCGGGACGCGCCCGGAACACCGACGGAGCGTGCGGCAGACGGCCGTTGACCAGGTAGTACGGGAAGTCGACGTTGCCGCCCATGCTGTTCAGCATGGCGCTGTGGGAGTCCCGCATGACCCGGGAGGGGCCCTTGGACGTGCCGTGGTCCGGCCCGTGTCCGCCGCCGGCCTTGCGATGACCGCCGGACCCCTCGTGGTCCGATCCTCCGCCCATGCCCATGCCCATGCCCGTCGGCATCCTGCCCCCGTGCAACTGCGCGAGCACCCCGTCCGGGGTGGAGCCGTCGACCCCGTCCACCCAGTCGTCCAGGACGACGACCCACTCCTTGTCGTAGGACAGCGGCTCCCTGGGGTCGTCCACGATCAGCGGCGCGTACAGACCGCGGTCGAGCTGCATGCCCGAGTGCGAGTGCAGCAGGTAGGTGCCGGGGTAGGACACGGCGAAGCGGTAGTTGAAGTCCGCACCGGGCTTGATGCCCTCCTGGGTCAGGTCCGGCACGCCGTCCATGTCGCAGCGCAGGCGAACACCGTGCGAGTGCAGCGTCGTGGACACGGGGAGGTGATTGGCGAGCGTCAGGTCGAGGACGTCCCCCTTGGTGACCCGGACCGCCCTGCCCGGCAGTATGTCGCCGTACGCCCACGACCTGATGGTCCGTCCGCCGAGGTCGAGCGATGTCTCGGCGGCGGTGAACCGGTACTTGCGCACCGGCCCGTAACCGCGCTGCTTCTCGGTGGCCAGCACCTCGGGGTCGGACGGGTTCACGTACCCCTTGGGTCCATCAGGGACGAAACGGCGGTGGCCGGGGTCCGGGCCCCCGGGCCCCGGCCCGGACCCCGAGCCGCGGGTGGAACCCGCGTGCGACCCGGACCCCGAGGGGGAGTCGGACCCGGAACATGCGCCCAGGAGACCCGAGCCGGCCGCCATGATCGAGGCACTGAGCAAGGTGCGCCGCGTATGTGTGTGCATGACTGAATAACACACGTTTTCCGACGATATGTGGGAGAACTGGAGCGGCGCGTCCTGTGATCTCGGCAGGCAATTTCCGCGTTCCCGGCCGACACGCCCGGCCTGTGGCGGTCAGGCCGGCCTGTGGCGGTCAGGCCGGCCGGTGGCGGTCAGGCCGGCCGGGGTGGGCCGAGGCCGACCGAGGTGAGCCGGGGGCGGGTGGGGTGAGCCGGGGGCGGGTGGTGACGAGCTCCGTCCCTGGAGCGGCAGCAGCCAGGCCGCCGTGGTGCCGATCGCCGCTTCCCTGCTGCCCGCCTCGGACAGTGTGACGGCCGGATGGTCCACCACTCGGCGGCCAGGGTCCACCAGTCGGCCGGACGCGTCCTCGGTCGCCGGCGGGTGGGCGTGCGCCCTGCGCATGGAGCGCCCGGCGCGAGGGCGGGCGATCCCGACGGCCTGTCCCGATGAAGCGCCGCCGGTGGCCCTTGAGGCGGCCGATGCGTTGCCCGCGAGCCGGGCGCGGCCCGCAGGGCGCCGCTCATCCGCCGGTGACCAGGGTGATGCGAACCAGCCGGCTCCGGCTCTTGACTCCACGTCAGGATCGCCTCCACCATCCAGACACCCCCGCTGAATGTGGACATGACATAAGGGTGCCGCGGTACCGCCGCGGAGACCGCCCGTGTCCACCCCGGAAGACGGAGCCCCCCCCACATGAAGCTCTCCGCTCCCGTACGTCTGTCGGCGGCCCTCACCGTCACCGCCGCCGTGGTTCTGACCGGCCAAGCCGCCGCACCCGACCTCCCCGTGGCCAATGTCAAGGCCCACCTGGCGCAGTTGCAGTCCATCGCGACCGCGAGCGGCGGCAACCGCGCGCACGGCCGCACCGGCTACAAGGCCTCGCTCGACTATGTGAAGGGCAAGCTGGACGAGGCCGGGTTCACCACCGCCGTACAGCAGTTCACCGCCTCCGGCCGCACCGGCTACAACCTGATCGCGGACTGGCCGGGCGGCGACACCGGCCACGTGGTGATGGCCGGCGCCCACCTCGACAGCGTGACCGCGGGCCCCGGCATCAACGACAACGGCTCCGGTTCGGCAGCCGTCCTGGAGACCGCCCTCGCGGTGTCCCGGGCCGGCTATCGGCCCGCGAAGCACCTGAGGTTCGCCTGGTGGGGAGCGGAGGAACTCGGCATGGTCGGCTCCCGCAGCTACCTCAACGGCCTCTCGGCCACCGACCGGTCCGGCATCAGCGGCTACCTCAACTTCGACATGATCGGCTCGCCCAACCCCGGCTACTTCGTCTACGACGACGCCCCCGCCATCGAGAAGACCTTCAAGGACTTCTACGCCGGGCTCGGCATCCCCACCGAACCGGAGACCGAGGGTGACGGCCGCTCCGACCACGCGCCCTTCAAGAACGCGGGCATACCCGTGGGCGGCGTCTTCAGCGGAGCGGACTACGTCAAGACCGCGGCGCAGGCCGCGAAGTGGGGCGGCACCCCGGGCCGGGCCTTCGACCGCTGCTACCACGCGTCGTGCGACACGTCTGCCAACATCGACGACACCGCCCTGGACCGCAACGCGGACGCCGTGGCGTACGCGGTGTGGACGCTGTCCTCCTAGTGTCCCCCTGCGTCCGGCGCCCGGGCGACGCGCGGGAAGGCATGAGATTGCTGTGAATTCCCGGGGCGTTTGAACATCCCCCCGCCCAACTCCGTATGGGACGGGGGGATTGCCATGCCCGGCCGAGTCAGGACGCCTAGGAGTACTTCCGTGAGACGCAACACGCGCAGACGACCCACAGGCCCGCGACGCGCCACGTTCGCCGCGGTCGCGCTGATGCTGGGCGGAGGCGGCCTGATGGTGGCCAACGTCTACGCCTCGGCCACCGAAGGAACCTGGGACGGACAGTCGGTGGAGAAGTCGGCGCCCGGCCAGGGCTGGAACTCGGGGGCCGCCACGATCGACTGCCCGGACATCGGCACGCGGCTCACCGCGGTGCCGGAGGAGGCGAAGGCGACCGTCGGGGAGCAACTCGCCGCCCTGGACGAGCAGATCGCCAAGGCCTATCAGCAGCTGCAGAGTTCCGGCCAGGGCGGGCAGCAGGGCGGCGGCTCCGTCGCGGACACGATCATGAATCCGCTGAAGGAGCAGCGGACCGCCACGATCGGACGCATCGCGGACGCCATCGACCGCGCCGGGGACCGCCCGGCGGGACTCGACGCCCTGGCAGCCTGCACCCTGCGCCCGTCCGCCAACCAGGGTGACGGCGGCCAGAACGGCCAGGACCAGAACGGGCAGAACCAGAACGGCCAGGACCAGAACGGGCAGAACCAGGGCGGAGGCCAACAGCAGGGTCAGCAGGGCCAGCAGGGTCAGCAGCAAGGGAACGGCGGGCAGGCGGGCAACGGTCCCGTGGTCGCGGACTACGCCGACATCACCACCGTGCAGCCCAACGTGCCGAGCCCGCGCGAACAGGCGGACGCCTCAGGCGGCAGCTTCACCTCCAGCTGCGGAGTGAACGCCAATGGCCTGTTCAACTCGGACAACGTGATCGTCGCCCCCGGCGTCACCAATGGTGCCCACCACTTCCACGACTACGTCGGCAACCAGGCCAACAACGCCTTCGCCAGTGACGACGACCTCGCCAAGGGCGACACGAGCTGCGCCGACAAGGGCGACAAGTCCACGTACTACTGGCCCGTGCTGCGTCTGCAGGACGGCACCCAGGAGCGGGACGCCGGCTCGCCGGGCGGCGGCACCGAGGGCAACGCGGGCAGGATCGTCACGCCGAAGCAGGTGACGCTTACCTTCGAGGGCAACCCGCGCAGCAAGGTCACGGCCATGCCGCGCTTCCTGCGCATCATCACCGGGGACGCCAAGGCGTTCGTCAACGGCCCGGCCAACGCCAACGCCTCCTGGAGCTGCACCGGCTTCGAGGACCGGCAGTTGAAGGACAAGTACCCGCTGTGCCCGCAGGGCAGCAACGTGGTCCGCACCTTCCGGTTCCAGAGCTGCTGGGACGGCCGGAACATCGACAGCGCCAATCACCGCACACACGTGGCCTTCGCCGACGCCGACGGCAACTGCCCCGACGGATTCCGGGCCATCCCGCAACTGGTGCAGCGCATCGTCTACGACGTCGCCGCGCCCAGCCTGCAGGACGCCGGCCGCACGACGCCGCTGTTCGCCGTGGACTCCTTCCCGGAGCAACTGCACAAGCCGGTCACGGACCACGGCGACTTCATCAACGTGTTCGACGAGAACCTGATGAATGAGATGGTCGACTGCATCAACGGCGGCCGGAAGTGCGGTTCGGATGCGGGCCAGGGCGGATCGGCCCCGAGCGAGCAGCCGCAGCCGCCACAGCAGTCCCAGCAGCCGCAGGACCCCCAGGGGCAGCCGACGGCCGGTGCCTCCGAGGGCGGCAGCGGCGGTGCGGGCACCGGTGACAACGGCGGCGCGGGCACCGGTGACAACGGGGCAGGGCAGTCCGCCGAGCCCACGGCCGGTACGCCCGACGCCCCGTCGGCTCGGCCGTCGAAGGGCTCCCAGGACGGTTCCGCCACGGTCCCTGGCCCGGCCCCCGTCACGGTGCAGCCCAAGTCCTACACCTCTCCCTCGGCGGCGAAGGGGTCCGCCGGTGCCGCGTCCGCGGGCGGCTCGGACGGGAAGAGCGGCGGCGAAGTGGGCACGCCCACCCAGACCCCGGTCCCCGGTGGGAACGGCCAGGCGGCAGGGTCCGGAACCGAACCGCAGACGGCCGGCGGCAACCTGGCCGAAACCGGTGCCCAGTTGTGGCCGGCGGCCGCCGGTGCGGTTCTCGTACTCGTGGGCTTCCTGCTGCTGCGCCGGATCAGGCGCGGCGCCATGTGACGTTGCCCGGACCGGGACCGGGACCGGACCTGGACCAGAACAACAGCGGCGGCAGGCCCGGCCGATTGTGCCGGTCCCGCCGCCGCTCCTTTGTCATCTGGGGTGGGCGAGGCCTCTGCGGGCGTTGTTGTACACGCGTAGCAGGTGCTTGGCCACGGCGCACGGAACGGCGTCCACGTGACACTGGCGGCAGGTCTGCATGTGGTGCTGATAGTCGGAATGCGCTTGCTGCAGAGCATCGTCCTGCGACGACATGGGGAACCTCGCACGGGGATGTTGGAAGCCACGGGAACCACCCCACTTGACTGTAGGGGGCATTCAAGCCAGAGTTGATCATGTTACTGGCGGTAGTGGAAAGCCCCTGTCCGACCACAGAGGGCGACAATCGGCCGTCGGCTGTCGGCCGGCCGCCTCACGCCCTCCTGGGGCCTCCGTCGTACGGAGTGCACCCACCAGTGGCCCTACGTCCTTCCCGCGCCGTTGCACCCAGCAGCGCCCGGCACCCGCGCCCAGCGCGCAGTGCTCTCCGGGCCGGACCGTCCGGCCGATCTCACTCGGGGGGACGGAAGCAGGCGATGACGGTCTTGCCGTGCGGGCAGGGGCGCGTCTCCCAGGTGTCGGCCAGCGCGTCGACGAGGAACATGCCCCGGCCTCCGATGCGTTCGGTGCTCGGTGTCCGGGGCGCCGGCACCTCGCTGGAGGAGTCGTGGACGGCGATGTGCAGGCAGCGGTTGTCCCAGGTGAGGATCAGCTGGGCGCTGCTGTGGGCGTGGGTGTGGGCGTTGGTGACCAACTCGGAGACGGTCAGCAGCACGGCGTCCACCGTCTGCGGGGCGCTGGTCGTCCAGCCCAGGGTCTCCAGATGTGCGCGTGCCCAGTCGCGCGCCGTCTTCACTTCGCTGTCCATCGGCAGCGAGCGTGCCCAGCCCACCGCTCGAAGCGACGTCTCGTCCACTGTCAGCCCTTCCCTGTCGTGTCCGGCGCGGTGTGCCGGTGGTGTCACGTCTACCCACGGGGCGGGAGGCGACGCAGGAGGGGGGCACGGCCGGTGTCCTGTCATGCAGGCGGAGGGCACGGTCGCCGGTGTGACGCAGCCGGACGGCAGGGCCGAACCGGTGTGACGCAGCCGACAGGGATTCGGGGGGCATGCGTGGCCGGAACGGGGGTACGTGCGTGCCGTGAACAGGGTGGTGAAGGCGGTTGCGATGGATGTCCTCCTCGGAGGTGCAGGAAGGGCCTCGGATGCCGAAGTGATACGGGCAGCGGCGGCCCTGGACGGGGACGGCACCTGCATCGCCGAGGCCCGTCATCTCGCGGCCGGTTTTCTGACCCGGGTGCAGGCCGAGTACGGGCTGCCGGTCTCCGACCGGGCCATGGACTTGACCCAGCTGGTGGTCAGCGAGCTGGTCACCAACGCCCGCAAGTACGCGTCGGGTCCCATCCTGATGGATCTGCGGGTCGTCGGCGACGCGGTGGAGATCGAGGTCTGGGACAGCGATCCGGTGCTGCCGGTGGCCCGGGCCGCCGATCCCGGCCGGGTGGGCCAGCACGGTCTGGAGATCGTGATGGCCGTGGTGCAGGCGTTCGAGGTGCGGCGGGAGCCGGTGGGCAAGCGCATCACCGCCCGCATCGCCCTGCTCGACGTCCCGGGCGGCGACGTCACGGCGAACCGCCCGAATCATCCTTCGTAGCCGGCGACACCGGCCGTGCAGCCGTGCAGCGGTGCGGAAGTGCAGCCGTGCTGCCGTCAGGCCTTGAGTTCCGCAGCGTCCCCCATCACCACGACCGGGTGCTGCCGGGGATCGAGGGTGCGCAGCAGGTACCGCATCGCCGGCTCGGACATGCTCACGCATGCCGAGGTGCCGCTGCCGTGGTCCATGTGCAGCCAGATGCTGCCGCCCCTGGACTGCCCCAGGGGTCGCGTCGGGTCGTTGGGCGCGGTGCCCCTGACCCGGTTGTAGTCGATCGCGATGACGTAGTCGAAGTCGTGCCAGTAGGCCTTGTTCCAGTAGTGGGGCGCCTGGAACGAGCCGGACTTGCTGTACGGCAGCTTCGCCCCGGGGTCGTTCAGCACCCCGCCCGCGTCGCTCAGCGTGAACACCCCCACCGGGCTGCGCTGGTCGCCCTCGTGGTGGTCCGTGGTCCAGCCCTTCCTGCCGTTGTGCGCCGCCCAGGAACGCGTGCGCTCCCACGTGGAGCCGTGCTTGGTGAAGAGCTCGACGGTCGAGTCGGGGGAGTGCGGGCCGGCGCCGTAGACGGCGACGACCTGGCGGGAGCCGGCCGGCACGCGCTGCCACAGCCGGTCGCCTATGCCCGGTATCCGCTTCCACACCGTGGACTGTGGCGGTGCGTCGTCCGTTCGCCGGCCGTTCCCCGCGGCGCCCGTGTCACCCGAACCGCCGCAGGACGTCAGGGACATCGCCACCGCACCAAACGCCGCCACCATGGCCGCCGTCCGTATCGCACCGCTCTTTCGCATGGGCGCCATGATTCCATCGCGTCCCCGCCGTCCGGCCCCCGGCCCCCGGCGGAGCCTTGCCGGCCGTGTCACCCGAATGGTCGTCCGTGGCTGCGTGGCTGAGGCCCATTCGGTGTCTCCTGGAGTAAGAGAGGCGTCCATCAAGGGAGCCGATCATGTATGAGATGTGTGCAGGAGTCGAAAAGCCCGGCGGCGCCCTGGTGTGGCACGTCATGGCCAAGCACACGGCCACCACCTTGTGCGGCCAGAGGCTTGGCCGACACGTCGACGGGGCGAGCGCACAGCGGGCTGGTCACTGTTCCACCTGCATGGCCTTGTTCGGGAAGCTGATGACCGCACCACCTGTCGTCACCTCCTCGGCCGCCACGGACCGCTAGCGGTCCCGGCGGAAAGGTCACCTCATCAAGAAGGCCTGCTCGTCCGGGCGTCGAAGTACCGTGGCGCCCACGACGAGCAGGCCTTCGGGTGCTCGGCGCGGATGACCGCCGGACGTGGACGGCCGCGGGGCGCGGATGGGCGTGCGACGGCTGTGACCGCGGAGCGTGGTGGGGCCGTTGCCGGTCAACGATTCGACCATGTTTTGGCAACATGGCCCCATATCGCATTCCGGCAGCGGGCGATGGGTAACACTGAGCGGCGGAGGGGGGACGAGTGCGCGGCGCTGCGCCGACGCACCCATCCCGAAGTGTCGCGCCGATCTTGGGGAAGGCGGCGCGGGGACCAGCGGGGGGATGCATGACGCAGTCGCTTCCGGGGCAACACCCTGCCCGCGGGGAGGCGTTCAACGGGCACGCCGGGCTTCCGGTCGTGGTGGTCGGCGCGGGCCCCTACGGGCTGTCGGTCGCCGCGCATCTGCGGGCCGCGGGAGTGCCGGTGCGCATTTTCGGGGAGGTGCTGGGCAGTTGGCGGCACGCAATGGCGACCGGGATGTTCCTCAAGTCCACCCCGGCGGCCACCGACCTGTCCGCGCCGGAGCCGGGCGGGCGGCTGGCGGACTTCCTCCGGGAGCACGGCGAGCCGGAGCTCACCGAGCTGACACCGATCCCGTGCGACGTGTTCGTCCGCTACGGGCAGTGGTTCCAGAAGCGCTACGTCGGTGAGGTGGAACCGGCCCGCGTGTTGGCCGTCGACCGGGCGGCGACGCCCGGCTCCGCCTTCACCGTACGGCTGGACGACGGGCAGGAACTCACCGCCGGGGCCGTCGTCGTGGCCACCGGCCTGAACGGACTGGCCCACATTCCCGGAACACTGCGACGACTGGCGCCCGAGGGCCCGGGCACCGGAGCGCTGGTGTCCCACACCAGCCACCACACCGACCTGTCCCGTTACGCGGGCCGACGCGTCGCCGTGATCGGCGGCGGCCAGTCCGCGCTGGAGAGCGCCGCACTGCTCCACGAGGCCGGAGCCGAGGTGCGGGTGCTGGTCCGGGAGCGGCGGGTGCTGTGGGGTACCACTCCTGACCTGGTGCGGCCCTGGTCGCAGCGGATCGCCAAGCCGGCCTCGCCGCTGGGTACCGGCTGGATCCTGGCCGCGGTCTGCGGGGCCCCGGGCGGTGTCCGGCTCCTGCCCGCCGCGGCCCGGCTGCTGCTCTTCCGGCGCGCGCTGGGACCGTCGGGCGGGTGGTGGCTGCGGGAGCGGGTCGAGGGCGTCGTACCGGTGCGCACGTCGTGCCGGGTGATCAGGGCGGAAGCGGCCGGGGCCGGAGCCGGCGTCCGGCTTGACGTCGCCGGACCGGGCGGCGCGGTGGAGTCCCTGGACGTGGATCATGTGCTGGCCGCCACCGGGTACCGACTGGACCTGGACGCGGTTCCCTTCCTCTCGCCGGGGGTGCGCGGCGCGCTGAGCTACGTTCCCGGCTCGAAGGCGCCGCACCTGACGGGGAGGTTCGAGTCGTCGGTGCCCGGCCTGTACTTCACCGGGTCACTCGCAGCCCCGATGTTCGGCCCGATGATGCGCTTCGTCGCCGGCACGGAGTACGCCGCCACCCGCATCGCCCGGGGCGCTGCGGCGTCGGCAGCCGCCACGCACCCATGACCGTGGCCCGCGGCGCGGAAGAAGGAAGAAGAAGGAGTAGGCGGAAGAAGGAAGAAGAAGGAGCGATGGAGAAGGAGTGACCGGGGCCCGGCGGTGTGTCTGGGCCCCGGGCGTGCTGCGGTGGGCCGCCGGTCCCGGGCGTGCTGCGGTGGGCCGCCGGTCCAGGCGTAGTCGTTGTCGGGGAACGAGGACCCCTGGCAGGTGCCGGCGCAGGAGCGGTCCCGGCCGCTCGGACCGGCGCCGGGCTGCCCGCAGTGCCCGGCGGTGGCGAAGCCGCCGTGCGCCGAGAAGCCGATGGAGCAGCCGACGTTTCCGGGGTAGTAGGGGACGCCGCCGACCGTGCCCGCCGCGAGGGCCCGCGCCGCCGAGGCGACCGGGTGCACGGTGGCGGGCCCGGCCGCGCGGGCACGGGTCAGGAAGCGTACGGCATCGTTGTCGGAGCGCCGGCCACGGATGACTTCCACGACGATGTTGTTCGCGTTGCGGGCCCTGGGTCCGGGCGGCCGTGTGGCGGTGCGTTCCGCCGCCGGCCGTGTCTTTGCCCGCCGCGGCGTGAGCCCCGGGTCCCGCTGCATCGCCCGCAGCAGCCCTTGTGAGGTGGACGGCGCGGCGGCGGGTGCGGCCGGGGTGGCTGGGGTGGTGGGGGTGCCGCCCGGACCGGCGCGGTTCCCGTGGTGGCCCGGCCGCCGGGCAGGACGGTTGCGGCAGGGCGACGTGCCACCTCATGCGTCTCTCGTCGCCGATGCCGCGAGGTCGGCGCCGAGCCTCTCGGCGATCGCTCGGTGATCGCTCGGCGATCTTGCCGGACCGGTCCGGCGGTCCGGGAGTCGGTCACCGGGCTCCGGGGATCGGAAGCGGCGAAGATCCGGTCGGCAGGTCCCGGCGACAACCTTGTCAGGGCTGTGTCGCCAGGGCTTTCGAGGCGTCCCGGCGCTGTCGGAAGTGGCCCCCCCGGGGAAGGATCATTAGAAGGAGTCGTGACGATTTGGTCCTGGCAATGCTAGAAAGGCCGGATGGCAGACCGTTTCTCCCGTCTTCGACGTATATCGTCGCGGGCGCTGCTGGGAAAGAGCCTGCGGAGCGTCGCCGGACAGGTGTTCGTTCTGCAGGTGGCGCTGGTCGTGCTCCTTGTGGCCTTCGCCGTCTTCGCCCTCCTTCTGCAGTCGGAGCGGGACACCGACGCCGAGGCCAAGCGCCGGTCCATAGCCGTCGCCCAGACCTTCGCGCACTCCCCGGGCGTCCTGACCGCGCTCCAGGCCCCCGCGCCGTCGAAAGTGCTCCAGCCGCTGACCGAGGCGGGGCGCAAGTCCGCGGGGGTCGACTTCATCGTCGTCATGGACACCAAGGGCATCCGCTACACCCACCCTCTGCCGAACCGGATCGGAAAGCGCTTCGTCGGCACCATCGGGCCGTCCCTGGCAGGCCGGGTCTACACCGAGAGCGTCCACGGGCCGCTGGGCCACGAGGTGCAGGCGACCGTCCCCATCAAGAACGCCGGCGGCCGTGTGGTGGCCCTGGTCTCCGCCGGGCTGAAGGTCAAGAACGTGACCAGCCAGGTGGACCGGCAGATCCCGCTCATCCTGACCGTCGGGGCCGCCGCGCTCTGCGTGTCCACCACCGTGACGGTGCTGGCGGGCAGGCGCCTGCGCCGCCAGACGCACAGCCTCTGCCCCGACGAGATGACCCGCATGTACGAGCACCACGACGCGGTGCTGCACTCCGTGCGCGAGGGCGTACTCATCGTCGGCGGCGACGGACGGTTGCTGCTGGTCAACGACGAGGCCAGACGGCTGCTGGACCTTCCCCCGGACGCCGAGGGCCGGCACGTGGCACAGCTGCCTGCCCTGGAAGCCGAGACGGTCGCGCTGCTCACCTCCGGCCGTGAGGCCACCGATGAGGTCCACCTCGCCGGCCCCCGGCTCCTCGCCGTCAACCAGCGTCCCACGGACCGTGACGGAGGCCCCAAGGGGACGGTCGTGACCTTGCGCGACTGCACCGAACTGCAGGCCGTGTCCGGCAGGGCAGAGGTCGCCGGGGAGCGGCTGAAACTCCTCTACGACGCCGGACTGGGAATCGGCACCACCCTCGACGTGGTCCGCACGGCCGACGAACTCGCCCAGGTCGCGGTCCCCCGCTTCGCCGAATTCGTCACCGTGGACCTCGCCGACGCCGTACTGCACGGAGAGGAGCCCGCCGCCACGGCCACGGGTGTGCGCCGCGTCACCGTGCACGGCGTGCGTGACGACCATCCGCTCTACGAGAAGGACCGGCTGATCGACTTCCTGCCCTCCACCCCGCAGGCGCGCGGTTACGGCACCGGCCACTCCGAGGTGGTGACCGACCTGTCGACCGAGATGGGCTGGCGCGCACAGGACCCGGAGCGCGCCGCGCGGATCGTGGACTACGGCATCCACTCCCTCATCTCGGCGCCCATCCAGGCCCGCGGCGTCGTGCTCGGCGTGGCCAATTTCTGGCGCTCCAAGGAACACGGCCCCTTCGACGAGGAGGAGCTGTCGCTGGCGGAGGAGCTGGTGGCGCGGGCCGCGGTCAGCATCGACAACGCCCGGCGCTACGCCCGCGAGCACGCCCTGGCGGTCACCCTCCAGCGCAGCCTGCTGCCGCGGGCGCTGCCGGAGCAGAGCGCCCTCGACGTCGGCCACCGCTATCTCCCCGCCCAGTCGGGCGTGAGCGGAGACTGGTTCGACGTGATCCCGCTGCCGGGAGGCCGGGTCGCGATGGTCGTCGGCGACGTGGTCGGACACGGGCTGCACGCAGCCGCCACCATGGGGCGGCTGCGCACCGCGGTGCACAACTTCTCCACCCTCGACCTGCCGCCCGACGAACTGCTCAGCCACCTCGACGACCTGGTCGGCCGCATCGACCAGGACGAGGCGTGCCCGGAGGTCGCCGCGGCCATCGTCGGTGCCACCTGTCTGTACGCGGTCTACGACCCCGTGACGCACCGCTGCGCCATGGCTCGCGCGGGGCACCTCGCGCCCGCGCTGGTCAGCCCGGACGGCAGCGTCACCTTCCCCGATCTGCCGTCCGGACCGCCGCTCGGCCTCGGAGGCATGCCGTTCCAGACGGCCGAACTGGACCTGGCGGAGGGCACCCAGCTCGTCCTGTACACCGACGGCCTCATCGAGGACCGCACGCGTGACCTGGACGAGGGCATGGAGCTGCTGCGTCAGGCCCTCGCGGGCCATCCCGACCGGCCGCCGGAGGAGAGCTGTCAGGCCGTCCTGGACACGCTCCTGCCGCCGCGCCCCAAGGACGACGTCGCCCTGCTCATCGCGCGGACCCGGGTCCTGCCGCCCGACCGGATCGCCGACTGGGACGTGCCGCCCGACCCGGCCGCCGTCGCCGGGATGCGCCAGGCCGCCTGCGAGAAGCTCGAGGAGTGGGGCCTGCCCGAGCTGGCCTTCAGCATGGAGCTTGTCCTGAGCGAGCTCGTCACCAACGCCATCCGCTACGGCTCCGCGCCGATCCACGTGCGGCTGATCCGCGACCGCACACTGATCTGCGAGGTGGCCGACGGCAGCAGCACCTCCCCGCACCTGCGCTATGCCGCCACGACCGAGGAAGGCGGCCGGGGCCTGTTCCTCGTGGCGCAGATGACCGAACGCTGGGGCACCCGGTACACCCCCCAGGGCAAGGTGATCTGGGCCGAACTGGCCCTGTCGGGGACCGCCGAGGACTGCGACCCGGCGCTGGCGCTGGCACTCGCGGGCGCGGATATGGACGCGGACCTCTAGGCCCTGTCGAAGGCGATGCCGGTGGCCGGACAGCGCGGCACCCCAAGCGGGATCCGGTGCCGGAGGCCTTGACGCCCGAAGGACGCTCTGGGCTCGTCGGCGACGGTCTGCTCGTTGATGTGGACCTTGCCGGAGTCGATCCGGCCGGCGGCTTCATCACCGTACCGACGTCGCCGAGGATGCCGACGGACAGCCCGTACTCGCAGTCGTTGACGATCCGAACGGCCTCCTGCGGCGTGGGGAAGCCGATGACGGGCGCGACGGGACCGGAGATCTCCTCGCGCCGGGCCGGCATGTCGGTGGTCGGGCCGCTCAGCACGGTGGCGCGGTAGCCGGCGTCGTCGATCTCGCCGCCGCCGGCGACGGTGGCGCCCGCCGCGACGCTGTCGGTGACGATGCCGTGCACCCGCTCCAGCTGACGCCGGTCGATGATGGGGCCGAGCGCCACGTCCTCACGGGCCGGATCACCGACCGGGAGGGCCTCGGCCTTGGCGCGGGACGGCGATGTACTCCCTCGAAGTGGCGCACGACCCGCTGGGCACCGTGCCGACATCGGCACCAATAAGTGATCCGCTAAGTGGATCCGCCGCCCCGATACAGGCTTCCTCGACATGAGGAGCTTCGACCTCAACCTGGCCCGCGTCTTCGTGCTGCCGTACGAGACCGGCAGCGTGACGGCCACCGCCGACACGCTCCACGTCGCACGGTCCACCGTGAGCTACAGCCTGGCCGAGCCCCGCCGGCACTTCGACGGCGGGCTGTTCCGGCGCACCGGACGCGGGCTGACGCCGACCGCCGGCGCCCGCCGGCGGTACGAACCGCTGCAGCGTGTCCCGGCGGAGATCGACGGCACCATCCGGCAGGCCGACGCCTTCGAGACCACGGGACCTTGCCGGGCCGTTTCACGCCGGCCCTGTCCGAGCTCGGCGAGGCGGCGTTGCTGCCCCGCCTCCCGGCGGCGGCACGCGAGCGCGCGCCGCGGGTGTCGTCCACCGCCCGGCCGCTCGACGTGGACGAGCCGAACACCAGCTGCACCGCGGCGGTCTGGACGCGTTCGTGGCCACCCCGGCGCCAGCCTCACACCGGACCGTACGCATCCCGTTGTTCCACGAGCGCTGCGTCGGCATGGTCGCCGCCGACCACCCCCGTGATCGTCCCCGAGTACGTCGGCGAGGTCTGCACCGCCTCCCGCCGGGTGCGCCTGGTCCGGCTGCCGTTCGGGACCGAGCCCGTCGAGGTGGCCCTCCACGCCCGGCACGAGTCCTCGCGCAGCCCTTCCCGGCGGTGGCTGGTCCAGTTCATGGCCGAGATGCTGGGCGAGCGGGTGAGCGCCGCCCAACTGCCGCCCTACGCCGACCGGGTGCATTGGGCCGGGTGTTGCTCCGTCCTGGCTAGCGCAGCCGCCGCTTCGGGTGCGGAAGACGCAAGGATGGTGCCGGGCCCTGCGGGACACCGCGTGGACCTCACGACCCATCTCTTGAGAGAAAGCGTGTGACGGGCCGCATGACAGACGTTCAGCACATCACGCGGGAAACCGTCGGTCCCCGTCGTCCCCTGCGGCCCGGCGCCGTGGTGGTGAAATGGGCGACGACGACCGATCACAAGACCATCGGTTCGCTGTACCTGATCACGTCGTTCGTGTTCTTCCTGGTCGGCGGCGTCATGGCGCTGCTGATGCGCGCGGAGCTGGCCCGTCCCGGTCTGCAGATCGTGTCGAACGAGCAGTTCAACCAGGCGTTCACGATGCACGGCACGATCATGCTGCTGATGTTCGCCACCCCGCTGTTCGCCGGCTTCACGAACTGGATCATGCCGCTGCAGATCGGCGCCCCGGACGTGGCCTTCCCGCGGCTGAACATGCTGGCGTACTGGCTCTATCTGTTCGGCTCGCTGATCGCGGTCTCCGGCTTCCTGACTCCTCAAGGGGCTGCCGACTTCGGCTGGTTCGCCTACTCCCCGCTGACGAGCGCCGTGCACTCCCCGGGCCTGGGCGGCGACCTGTGGATCATGGGTCTGGCCTTCTCCGGGTTCGGCACCATCCTCGGCTCGGTCAACTTCATCACCACGATCATCTGCATGCGCTGCCCGGGCATGACCATGTTCCGCATGCCGATCTTCACCTGGAACGTGCTGCTCACCAGTGTTCTGGTGATCATGGTGTTCCCGGTGCTGGCCGCCGCGCTGTTCGCGCTGGAGGTGGACCGCAAGTGGGGCGCCCAGGTCTTCGACGCGGCCAACGGCGGGGCGCTGCTGTGGCAGCACCTGTTCTGGTTCTTCGGGCATCCCGAGGTGTACATCATCGCGCTGCCGTTCTTCGGCATCGTCACGGAGGTCATCCCGGTCTTCTCCCGCAAGCCGATCTTCGGCTACATGGGCCTGATCGGCGCGACCATCTCGATCGCGGGGCTCTCCGCGACGGTGTGGGCCCACCACATGTTCGTCACCGGCGGGGTCCTGCTGCCGTTCTTCTCCTTCATGACCTTCCTGATCGCGGTGCCGACCGGGGTGAAGTTCTTCAACTGGATCGGCACCATGTGGAAGGGCTCGCTGTCGTTCGAGACCCCGATGCTGTGGGTGGCGGGCTTCCTCGTCACCTTCCTCTTCGGCGGTCTGACGGGCGTCATCCTGGCCTCGCCGCCGATGGACTTCCACGTCTCCGACAGCTACTTCGTGGTGGCCCACTTCCACTACGTCGTCTTCGGCACCGTCGTCTTCGCGATGTTCTCCGGCTTCCACTTCTGGTGGCCCAAGTGGACCGGCAAGATGCTCGACGAGCGCCTGGGCAAGATCACCTTCTGGACGCTGTTCGTCGGCTTCCACACCACGTTCCTGGTGCAGCACTGGTTGGGTGCCGAGGGCATGCCCCGCCGGTACGCCGACTACCTCGCGGCCGACGGCTTCACCACACTCAACATGGTCTCCACGATCGGCTCCTTCCTCCTGGGCCTGTCGATGCTGCCCTTCCTCTACAACCTCTGGAAGACCGCCAAGTACGGCGAGAAGGTCGAGACCGACGACCCCTGGGGCTACGGCCGTTCACTGGAGTGGGCGACCTCCTGCCCGCCGCCGCGGCACAACTTCGTCACCCTGCCGGTGATCCGCAGCGAGTCCCCGGCGTTCGACCTGCACCATCCGGAGGTCTCGGTCACGGACAAGCGGGAAAACCTCGGCCTGCCGGGATGACGGACGCAGCGGGGCACCGGCACCGCAAGCCGGTCGAATCCGCCCACGTGGTCAACCAGGTGGAGGGCTATCTGCTCTGGCAGGCCCGCGTCGCCGAGGCCGAGGAGCGGGCCCGGGCCTTCACCGAGCCCCTGCAGTGGCTGACCACCGCGCAGCGGGAGGAGATCGAACAGCACTACGTCCGTGAGTGCCTCCTGCGCGCCCGGGCCGATCTGCAGCGGGTCGCCGACCGGTGCCGGGAGCTGCGCGGCGAGTACGAGGAGCGGTACCACCAGCTGCGCGCGCGGTGCCTGGCTCTCGTGCTCACCGCCCTGGCCGTCCTGGCCACGGCCGCCGTCCTCGCCGTGATCCTCGAGCGGTCCTGAAGGTGCCCCGAGAGGCCCTGCCCCGACCCACTGCCTGAGACAGGTCTGTGACATTCGGCGGACACGGCTGTGAAGTGGCGGGGTCAGGCTTATTGATAACGGACAAATCGAACTATTCGGGTCTTTTGTCCTACTGCTTACGAGGGTGTGAGCAGCGCCGACCGGAACGATCCGCTGGAGGAAAGTCCCATGAGCCTCACCCTCGCCACGCAGGCCACCGAAGCCCCCGCGCCCGCCCCCGCGCTCGCCCCACGAGAGCGGGAGACGCTGCGCCACATCGCCGCCGGGCGCACCTATCTGCAGACGGCCCGCCACATGGGTCTGTCCAGGCACACGGTCGACGAGTACCTGCGCCGCATCCGGGCCAAGCTCAACATCAACAGCACGGCGGAGCTGACCCGGCTGGCCATCTCCCTCGGCATGTGACCCCCGGCGTCGTTGCGCGCCGAGGGCCTCACCGCCACCGGGCGTCCGCGGGCGGCTCCGGCCGCCGGCCGGAGCCGGGTGGCAGCAGGCAGGCGGGAGCGGGTGAACCGCGGGAAGGGTGCCGTCGCGATTGGAGGCCGGGGGAGCGGGCCGTGCGCCGGCGGGCTCGCGTTACGCCGCGCGGCCCAAGTCGCCGCCGGGCGGGCGTAGCGTCCGACAGGTGGCGGGTAGGCACCGTACGGAACCGGGGCACGGGTGCCCAGCGACTCACGGAGGTGCGTACGGTGCGGACAGGACTCCTGCGAACGCTCGGGGCGGCGACGGCGGCCTACGGCCTTGCGACCGCGTACCGGCCGAGCCTGCTGGCCCGCCCCACGGGTCTGGTGGATGCGGACCGGCGCACCGAGCCGCACACCGCTCTCGCGCTGCGGCCGCTGGCCTGGCGCGACGCCGCGAGCGGCCTGGCCATGCTCCTCGCCCCGCGGGGCCCGGCCCTGGTCACGGCCACCGCCGTACGCATCGCATCCGACCTGGGCGATGCGTATCTCCTCGGCACCGCACTGCCCAGCCGCCCCCGCCGTCTGGCGACGGCAGTCATGGCCTCGGGCTGGGCCGCTCTGGCGGTGGCCGGTCTCGTCGGGAACTGCCACGCCGGGAAGCCGGCCGCACAGGAGGCTGACGCCTAGGAGCCAGTCGGGTCCGTCAGGTCTGTCGCTTCCGCCGGGTCCGGCTGCAGGCCGTGAGTGCGTCTCGGTCTACCTCGGGGCCGAATGCCGGGTCGCCTGTATCCGGCTGACGTTGGCGGCGGACGCGGGCGTTCCGTCGTTCACACCCTCGTCCCCTGGCGGCCGGGTCGATGGCCCCACCGCCGGGAGGGAGCCGGGGCGGCCGGGTTACCCGCTGTCGTTCACCGTCGAGAGGTCCAGGGACCACCGCTCCTGGACCGGCGTGACCCGCACCATGGCCGGCATCGGTGGCGTGGTGAACATTCAGCCGGCGTCGCCGGTGACGGCCCGCCGGGTCCGAATGACGGCCCGCCGGGTCCGAATGACGGCCCGCCGGGTCCGCATGACGGTGGGGCGGGTCCGCATGACGGTGGGGCGGCGCTCCGGCCGGAACCTGCTCGGCCTCGACGGATTCGAGGTCTGCAGCCGCCGTTGACAAGTTAGTGATTGAGTACTAACTTACTCTCATGGTCAGGATGAGCGCAGAGGAGAGGCGCGAGAGCGTCGTCCGCGCCGCGACGAGCGAGTTCGCGCGGGGCGGTTACCACGGCACGTCCACCGAGGCGATCGCCCGGCGGGTCGGCGTCTCGCAGCCGTATCTCTTCCGGCTCTTCCCCGGCAAGAAGGCGATCTTTCTGGCGGCGGCCGACCGGTGCATGGAGGACACCGTCCGGACGTTCCGGGAGGCCTCCGAGGGCCTGGAGGGCGAAGCGGCCCTGCATGCCATGGCGAACGCCTACACCAGGGTCATCGCCGAGCGGCCCGAACTGCTCACGATGCAGATGCAGATGTACGTCGCCGTGGCCGCCGCGGAGGCCGAGGGCGACCGCGAGTTCGGCGAGGCGGTCCGGGCCGGCTGGATGCGGCTGTGGGACACCGTGCACCTGCCGCTCGGCGCGGATCTCAACGAGACGACGACCTTCATGGCGTACGGCATGCTCATCAACTGCCTGGTGTCCATGGGGTTTCCGCCCGGACACCGGGTCTGGGAGGGGCTGTACCCGTCGGCCCGGCTCACGGGGCGGCTGGAGAAGTAGCGGCACGGCGCGGGCATGCGAAAGAGGCGGTGGCGCGTCTTTTTCATGGCCGCGAAAGTTAGTCAGCAATAACTAATAAGCATTGACGGAAACCATTCGTCCTCTGGGGGAGCGATGTCACCGCATCACGCACCGACCGGCGCCGACACTCCGACCGCACATCGCGGAGGAGTGGTCTGGGCCCTTGTCATCACCAGCGTCGCCGGATTCATGGCGGCCCTCGACAACCTCGTCGTCACCACCGCCCTGCCCTCCATCCGCCGTGACCTGGGCGGTGCGCTGGACGACCTGGAGTGGACCGTGAGCGCCTACACGCTCACCTTCGCCGTGCTGCTCATGTTCGGCGCGGCCCTCGGCGACCGGTTCGGCCGCCGCCGGCTGTTCCTGGCCGGGCTCACCGTGTTCACCGGAGCGTCGGCCGCCGCGGCCATGGCGCCCGGCATCGACTCCCTGATCGCCGCCCGTGCGGTCCAGGGTGTCGGGGCCGCCGTCATGATGCCGCTGACGCTCACGCTGCTGACCGCCGCCGTGCCCGCCCACCGGCGCGGACTGGCGTACGGCATCTGGGGCGCCGTCAACGGGCTCGCCGTTGCCTCCGGACCGCTCATCGGCGGCAGCCTCACCGAGCACGTGTCCTGGCACTGGATCTTCTGGCTGAACGTCCCGCTCGGGCTTGCCCTGCTGCCGCTCGCCCGGCTGCGTCTCGCCGAGTCGTACGGCACCGGCGCCCCGCTCGACGTCACCGGCACGCTGCTCGCCAGCGGCGGCCTGTTCGGGATCGTCTACGGCCTGGTCCGCGGACCTGCCGACGGCTGGACCGACTCCCCGGTCCTGCTCGGTCTGTTCGCGGGCAGCGCCCTGGTGGCGGCCTTCGTCCTGCACGGCATGCGAGCCGAGAACCCCATGCTGCCCATGCGGCTGTTCCGCTCCCGCGCCTTCTCCGGCATCAACGCGGCCAGCCTGCTGATGTTCCTCGGGATGTTCGGCTCGATCTTCCTGCTCAGCCAGTACATGCAGGGCGTGCTCGGCTACTCGCCCACCGAGGCGGGCCTCAGGATGCTCCCGTGGACCGGGATGCCGATGCTCGTGGCCCCGGTCGCCGGGATCCTCTCCGACCGGATCGGGGGCCGGCCCGTCGTCGCCGCCGGGCTGTTCCTGCAGGCCGCCGGGCTGGGCTACATGGCTCTCGTGGTGTCCCCCGACGTCTCCTACGCCACCCAGCTGCCCGGTCTGATCGTGAGCGGCGTCGGGATGGCCCTGTTCTTCGCACCCGCCTCCAACCTGGTCATGTCGAGTGTCGGCGCCCGGGAGCAGGGCGTCGCCTCCGGCGCCAACAACGCGCTGCGGGAGGTGGGCGGTGCGCTCGGCATCGCGATCATGTCGTCCATCTTCACGTCCCGTGGCAGCTACGAGACCGCCCAGAGCTTCGTCGACGGGCTGCGGCCTGCCCTGGTCGTCGGGTCCGCGGCGGTCGCCCTCGCCGGGGGCGTCGCCCTGCTGATCCCGGGCCGGCGCCGAGCGCTGCGAACCGTGGGTGTGGCGGATGGCTCCGCGGCGGCACCGCAGCGCGCGACTTCCGCGAAGCGCCCTGCCCAGCAGGTTGGTTGACGAAGCCGGAGCGCCCCCCGATCCATGAACGGCCGGCCCGCCTCACTCCGCACGTCCGGGAGGGAGGCGGGCCTCGTCGACATCGGCGACCCGGTCGCGTCGGTCTCCCGCCCGCCCGCTCGCGTCGACGGCCTTCGCCGCCCGTGGTGCTTCGGCCGTGCGAGCTGCGTCTGCGGCCAGGGCGTGGCGGGGGCCGGCGTCAGGCGTCGCGCTGCGCGAACGGGCCACCAGCGGTGAAGGCCAGCTCGGCGAAGCGTTCGCCGATACGGCGGTGGGCGGCGGCGTCGGGGTGGAGCGCGTCGGGCAGGGGCAGCTCGGCGAAGTCGGCCGTGCCGTAGAGGTCGCGTCCGTCGAGGTGGTGCAGGTTCGGGTCCTCGGCCGCCCGCTGGGCCACGATCCGGGCCAGCTCGTCCCGGATGACGGTCAGGGTCAGTTTGCCGCTCGCGCGCTCCGCCGGATCGCCCGCGGCCCGGAACCGCAGCTGTCCGGCGTCCGTGGCGCTGAGGTCCGGGACGCTGGGACCCGGCGTGTCCTCGTGGATCGGGCACAGGATCGGCGAGACGACCAGCAGCGGTGCGGAGGGACGGCCCTCGCGAACGGTGTCGAGGAAGCCGTGGACGGCGGGGGTGAAGGCGCGCAGCCGCATCAGGTCGGTGTTGACCAGGTTGATGCCGATCTTGACGCTGATCAGGTCGGCGGGGGTGTCCCGCAGTACGCGGGCGGTGAACGGGTCGAGCAGGGCGCCGCCGCCCAGTCCCAGGTTGACCAGTTCCACCCCGCCGAGGGAGGCGGCCAGCGCCGGCCAGGTGGCCGTGGGGCTCGCGGCGTCGGAGCCGTGACTGATCGAACTGCCGTGGTGCAGCCACACCCTGCGGCCCGCGGCCGGTGCGGGCTCGACGGGGGCGTCGGTGCGCAGGGCGACGAGTTCGGTGGTCTCGTTGTGCGGCAGCCAGATCTCGACGTCCTTGGCCCGGTCGGGCAGGCCGGTGAATCGGAGGGTGCCGACCGGACCGGTCTCGTGCTCGACGGCCCCGGTGGTCATGTCGACGGTCAGGGTGTTGCCGCCGCTCACGCGGGCCTGGCCGGCCGGGCGGCCGTCGACCAGCAGGTCGTACAGGCCGTCCGGGCGGGGCGGGGCGCCGGCGTAGACCCGCTTGGTGGGCAGCGTGTCCAGTTCGACGGCGGTGGCCCGGGTCCGGAAGACCAGCCGTACGCCGGAGGGCTGGGCCTCCGCCACGGCCAGTTGCGGGTCGGCGCACTGGGCGCGGGCCCGGGCGGGCAGCCGGTGTGGCAGCACCCCGTGCGCGGTGCGCTCCACTTCGAGGGCGCCGCGCAGAAGGTCCGGGGTGAGGGGAGTGGTGATCCAGTCGTACGGGACGGTGTGGATCGTCTCGGCGTGTCGCTCGATGGGTGCGGATCGTTCGCGGCGGGAGGTGTGTGTCACGGCGCTGGCCAGTTCCGCAGCAGGGCGTCGAGAGCGTCCAGGATCCGCGACCAGGTTTGCTGCGTGTCGGGTGCGCTGTGGCTGAACCCGCCTCCCATCTCCAGGCTGACGTAGCCGTGGAAGACGCTGCCCAGCAGCCGGACCGCGTGCGTCTGGTCCGGCTCCGCCAGGTCGTAGCCGCGCAGGATCGCCCGGGTCATCTGGGCGTGCCGCACGCCCGCGCTCGCCGCCGCGGTCTGCGGGTCGAGCCGGAGCTGGGCCGCGGCGTAGCGGCCGGGATGCTCGCGGGCGTAGTCGCGGTAGACGTTGGCGAACGCGGCCAGGGCGTCCTTGCCGGCCCGGCCGGCCAGGGCGTCGCCGGCCCGGTCGGCCAGTTCCTCCAGGGCGAGCAGGGCGATCCGGGTCCTGAGGTCCTGGGAGTTCTTCAGGTGCGAGTACAGGCTCGCGACCTTGACGTCGAACCGTCGGGCGAGCGCCGAGACGGTCACCTGGTCGAAGCCGACCTCGTCGGCCAGTTCCGCTCCCGCCCGGGTCAGGCGTTCCGGGGTCAGCCCTGCGCGCGCCATCACTCTTCCTCCCGTTCGGCCAAATCGATTATGTATTTGCCTAAAGCTTTTAGGCAAATACAAACCTGCTTCAATCTGGCGACGTGCGGCACCGGCGTGCATGCAGCGCACGGGAGCGGTCGGCGGCAGGACGGGGGTGTGCCGGTCGGCGGCAGGACGGGAGTGGGTGGACGGGCGTACCGTCCGGCTCATGACCGGCCTTCCTACCGCTCGCCGCCGCGCCGTTCCCGCCGGGTGGGTGCGGTGCGCGACGTTCAACGTGCTGCACGGCCGGCTGCTCGGGCAGGACGGCCGGCCGCCGTTCGCGGCCGCCGGCGGCGTCCGGGTGCCCCTGGCCGAAGCGGTCGCATCCCTGGACGCCGACGTGCTGGCGTTGCAGGAGGTGGACCGGCTCCAGGAACGCTCGGGGCTGCTCGATCAGGCGGCCGTCGCCGCCGAGGCGATGGACGCACGGGACTGGCGCTACGCGTCGGCGCTGCACGGCCGCCCCCTGCCGGGCCAGGACTGGGTGGTGGAGCGAGCCGGACCGGGACTGCGGGTGTACGGGCCGCGGCACCGCGCCCTCGGGGACGGCACCCCGTCCCACGGCGTGGCCCTGCTGTCCCGGCTTCCGGTGCGCCTCTGGCGGGCCCGGCGGCTCGCTCCGGCGCCCTGCGGCCTTCCGCTGCGGGTCGCCGGACGGCCCGGCCTGACGACGGTGCGGGACCAGCCGCGCGCGGCGCTGGCCGCCGTACTGGAAGGCCCGGCCGGTCCGTTCACGGTGGTGGCGGTGCATCTCTCCTTCGCCCCGGGCTGGAACATCCGCCAACTGCTCACCGTACGGCGCTGGATCGGCGACCTGCCGGGCCCGCACGTGCTGCTGGGGGACTTCAATCTGATCGGCGCGCTGCCGGCGGCCGTGCTCAACACGGCCGATCTGGTGCAGTCCTGGCCGCACGCGCCCGGGCGGCGGCGACCCGGTGCCGGCTGGCGGGACCTGGCCCGGACACCGACCTACCCGGCGCACCGCCCGGTCGTACAGTTCGACCATGTCCTGACGTCGGGGATCGGCGCGGCCGCCGTCGCCGCGGTGCGCGCGCCGCGGACGGCCATCTCCGACCACCGGCCCCTGGTGGCCGAGCTGAGGCTCACAGCGAGCGCTCCATGCACACCAGTTGGTCCCGCTCGTCCCACGACTCGGTGACGGCGAAGCCGAGTCGCCCGTACAGCGCGAGGGCGTCCGTCCGCCAACCCCACACCGACAGCCGCACCGAACCGGCGCCGCTGTCCGCGGCCTCGGCCAGTGCCGCGCCCACCAGGGCGGAGGCGACTCCCCGGCCCCGGAACTCCGGGTCGGTCCACAGCCGTTTGAGCTCACAGCGTCCACCGGCCGGGGCGGTCAGCACCAGGCACCCCGCTGCCGTGCCCCCGCACAGGGCCATCAGGACACGGTCGCCGGCGAACGCCGTCCGCGGGTCCAGGACCTCTGCCCGGTAGCGCGCGGGGAGCTCCGCCACGTCGGCCACGGGCTCACCCTTCTCCGCCTGCGTCCGCAGGTGGTAGGCGGCCAGCAACCGGGCCAGTTCTTCCTCCCGGGACACCGGGGAGTCCTCGGAGCTCCGCGGGCCCCCGGGCGCGCCCGCTCCGATCACCCGGCGCACGACGCGCACCTCTCGCCGAACACTCACGGCCTGGCTCCCCTTCCGAGGCGTGTCATGAGTCCGGCCAGGGCCGAACGGGACGGCACCGACGTCTTGCGGTAGATCGCGCACAGGTGCGTCTCCACGGTGCGACGGCTGAGGTGGAGCCGGGTGGCGATGTCCTGGTTGCTCAGGCCCTGTGCCACCAGCCCCGCCACTTCGAGTTCGCGTGCCGACAGTTCCGCCAGCTCCGGCGGAAGCGACGGCGTCCCTCCCATCGGCTGCGGCCGGAGCAACTCGGCCAGGTCCACCAGCAGCCGCGCGCCGCCGTCGAGGGCGAGCCGGTGGGCGCGGTGCCACATCGCGGCGGCGCGCGGCCCCTGCCCGGCGCACTGTGCCAGGGGAGTGGCCCGCAGCAGCGAGTACGCCTCCCACAGGGTCTGGCCGCCACGGGCGTGTTCCTGTGCGGCCGAGTCCAGCAGGCGTACGGCTTTTCCCGTGTCGCCGCGGTGCTCGGCCAGCGCCGCCTCGGCCCGCAGGGCTGCCGCACGCTGACCGCCGAGGCCCAGCCGCCTTGCCTCGCGCGCCGCCTGTGCGGCCCAGCGTGCGGCCTGGTCGACGTCACCGGTGGCGAGGGCGACGTTGGCGAGGGTGTCGAGCTGGCCCGGGCGGATCGACGGCTGCAGCAGGGGCAGTTCGCGTCCGCCGCCCGCGGTCGTGATGGCCTCCCGGGCACGGTGCGGATCACCGCTCACGTACGCGGCGTGGCCGAGCATGCACCAGGCCAGAGCCGACCACCAGCCCTTGCTGCCGCTGGTCGCCGCGACGGCCTCCTCGCCGGTGGCCAGGGCGCCGGCGTCCCCGAGGGGCCGGGCCACCAGCAGCACCAGCGTCTTGATGGCGAGGGTGAACGCCAGGAGGTCGTCGCTGCCCGTGACCCGGGCGAGGGACTCCGCCTCCTCGGCCGCTTCCAGCGCGGCGGGCAGGCGGCAGGTGTTCAGCAGGACGAAGGCCCTGCTCGTGAGCAGGTGCGGCAGGACGTGGAGCTGTCCGCTGCGGCGGGCGATGTCCAGGCCCCGGGCGCCGTGCCGTTCGGCGTCGCCGTGGCGCTCCAGCAGCGCCTCCGCCCAGGCCAGCCAGACCAGTGACTCGCACTGATCCATGAGGTCGGGGTCGGTCAGCGCGTCCGCGAGCCGGCGGGCGTCGCCGGCGAACCGGGCGGCCGCCTCCGTCTCGCCCTCGTACGCCTCCCCCAGGGCCGCCAGTGCCAGCGCCGCCGCCTCGCCCGTGGGGCCGGCGTCACGGCGCGCGACGGCGAGCGCCTGGGCGACCTCCGACCGTACCTGGGGATAGGACCCGGTGACCAGGGCAGACATGCCCAGCGCGAGCCTGAGGGAGACAGCCTGGCCGGGGGACGGGCCCGGAGACCTGGACAACTCCCGGCGCAGCAGTGCGGTGGCCTCGGGGGAGTGGCCGAGGTGCCGTTCCATCACCGCGCACTGCGCGACGGCCTCCGTGCGCAGGTCGGGGTGGTCCTTGCCCGACCAGCCGATCAGCGTGTGCAGCAGGTTGCGGCTTTCCCGGAGGCTCCCGCCGACGCCGAGCGCGCGGGCCCGCGCCAGGAGCAGTTCGCCGCGCCGCCGCGCGTGGTCTGGCGTGTCCGGCATCCGGGTGAGGACGACGTCCAGCAGGTGGGCGGCGGTGGCCGGCGCGGTCGAGGCGAACTGTGCGGCGGCCTCGATCAGGACGGCGGCGGCCCGCGGATCCCATCCGGTCAGCGACCGTTCGACGTGGTGCGCCCGCTCGGTGGCCGGGGCGCCGCTGCGGGCGAGTTCGCGTGCGGCGAGGCGATGGACCTCGGCGCGTCGCGCGGTGGAGGTGTTCTCGTAGACCAGCGCCCGTACCAGTGGATGGCGCAGTGTCCACCGGCCGCCCGGTCCGGGGCGCAGCAGATCGCGCACCCCCAGGGCGCCGGTCTGTTCCTCGACGTCGTGGACCGGGAGTCCGGTCGTCACCGCCAGCATGGCGGTCGTGGCGTGGTCGCCGAGGGCCGCCACCGCCTCCACGACGCGGCGCTGCGGCTCGGTCAGTGTGGTCAGCTCGTCGAGCAGCAGCGCGGCCAGCCCCGCGGGCACGCCGACGGCACCGGTGGCGCCCGGACGAGAGGTGTTGCCGCCCAGCGGCTCGCCGCCGCGGTACGCGTGCACCAGCGAGAGCAGATAAAGGGGGTTGCCCTCGCTCGCTGCGTAGAGCCGCTTCGCCTGCTCCCGGGGGACGTCGGCGGCCAGCACCCGTATCGACTCCGGCTCGGGGAGCGGCGCCAGCGGGAGGTGCAGCACCGCGCCGCTGTCGGCGCCGCGCGTGAGCGCCGCGGTCAGGGACGTGGGGGTCTGCCGGGACCGCCTTGCCACGGCCAGGAGGACCCGCCCGCGCAGAGGGTGCCGGACCAGGTGGTCCACGAGTTCCCGGCTGGCGGGATCCGCCCAGTGCAGGTCGTCCAGGGCCAGCACCAGGCCCTGCTCGCCCATGCGGGTGAGGAACGCGCGGATCGCCCGAGGCAGCCCGAAGCGGGCGGCGGCACCCGTGTCCGCCTCAGACGCGCCGCCCGGAGTGTGCAGCATGCCGTGCAGCACCGCCGCCGCTTCGGCGGGCGAGGGAGGGCCGCCGCACGCGTCCGGGACCGCATCGGCGAGAGCGTCGGTGAACGCCTGGAAGGGAACGTGCTGTTCGTACTCCGTGGCCCGGCCGCGCAGCACCGTGAACCCGGATTGCAGGGCCCGTGCGCACACCTCGCCGAGCAACCGGCTCTTGCCGATGCCGGGTTCGCCTGCGATGTCGACGACCGCGGGCGCCGTCGGTCGCCCCAGGCCCGCGAGCACTGCGTCGAGCCGTTCCAGTTCCGTGGATCTGCCCACCAGTTGTGCCACGCTCGCGTCCCCCACCGGCGTCCCCGCCCGCCCCGTCGATCTCCGTCCCCATCGCCCACCCTAAGGTCGGGCACTGACACACCGGTGCCCGAGGGGTGTCGGAAGACGCCCGGACGCGTACGAAATAGGGACCCCGGCAGGCGTAGGGCACGTGCCGGGATTACGTCACCTGCCGGTACTGGCCCAGACAGCGAAAGCGCCCCCCGGACGCCTGGAAGAGATTGAGCGCGTCCATGTTGTATCGGGTGCTGGAGGCCGTGCAGTGCAGCCTCTTGGTGATGCCCCGGTAGTCGGTTTCGCGGAGCCCACCATGCCGCTGGGCACGAGCGCGGTGTCCTCCGGCGCCCGGGCGATGCCGAAGTCGATCACGCGTGGTCCGTCGAGCGCGAGCAGGACGTTGCCGGGCTTGACGTCCCGGTGCACCAGTCCCGCCCGGTGCACCGCGCCCGGCGCCTCGGCGAGGCGGGCGCCCAGGAAACGGACCGGGCCGTGCGGCAGCGGGCCGCACTCCTCGACGGCCTCGGCGAGCGGGGGGGCCGGACACGAAGGCCGTGGCCAGCCACGGCGATTCCGCGTCCGCATCGGCGTCGAGCAGCGGTACCAGGCCGAGCGGCCCGTGATCCGCTCGTCGTCGCGTGGCTGCTGGTCCGGGCAGCGCAGCGCCTCCTCCAGGGTCGTGCTCAGCTGTTCGTCGGAGCCGAGCACGGAGGCGTGCACGATGGCCGCGGCCGTCACCTGCACGGTGCCCTTGCCGCCGGCGCCCGGCAGCCGGCTGTACCGGGACTTGCTCGCGAGCACGAACCGCCCGCACCTTCCGTACAGCCGGCCAGCAGACTCCCCGCCAGCAGGAGCGTCACCCAACGGGCCCTGCTTCCACCGGTGTTGGCTCTCACTCGGTCCCGTCGCCCCCGCCTGTGTCCGACTCACCGAACGTAGCCGGTGGTGCGCGAGGCGGGCCTCGGCGGAACACGCAACGGACTACGTATTCCTTCGCGCCCTCCGCGCCCTCCGCTTCCTCCGCGTGCTCCGCGCCCTCCGCTTCCTCCGCGTGCTCCGCGTGCTCCGCGGAGGTCCTCCGGGGCAGGCCCTGGCGGAAGCCGGAGAGGGGGTGCCGGCGTTGACATCGGTATGGGTGATCAGTCCGGTGACCGAAGTCCGACCTCCGGCGAGCGTGAGGCGGTGCGCGAGCTGCTGGTCGGCGACCGTGCGGGCACGCTCGCGCAGATCGCCGCGCTCAGCCGCGAGTTCGACGGGATCGTCGAGGCGAACGCCCTGGTGGCGATCGACGACGAGCACGATCCGGAGGGGTCCAGCACCGCCTTCGAGCGGGCCCATGTCGCAGCCCTGCTGGCGCGGACGCGTGAGCACCTGGCCGAGCTGGACCGGGCACTGGAGCGGCTGGAAGGCGGCGACTACGGACGGTGCACGGTGTGCGGCGAGCCGATCCCGCGCGAGCGCCTGGAAGTCCGCCCCGCGGCGACCACCTGCGTACGGTGCGCCGGGGCGGCGCCCCGCTGAGGCCCGCCGGGGCCTGCTGCGGCCTGCCGGGGCAGGCAGGCCTGCTGCGGCCGGCCGAGGAGGGACGCCCGCGCGTGCCTTGGCGAGGGCGTCCCCGCCCGGTGGGCCCGGCCCGACCCTAGTAGCCGCCGCCCGAGGAGGAGGTCCCGGTCGGGGCGCTGCCCCCGCCACTGCCGCCGACGGTGATGTTCGTCTTCATCCCGAGGTCCTTGTGTCCGTCCACGGGGCAGTACAGCTCGTAGGAGCCGTTCTTCAACGTGACCTTGAGCGAGGCGGACTGGCCCGGCTGGAGGCCGTGGGGCAGCCGTGCGTCGCCGCCCGGGCCCTCGATCTCCAGCGAGTGCAGGGTGTGCCCGTCGTTCTTGGCGACGAAGGTGTAGTCACCGGCCTGGAACGTCTTCGACGACAGGGCCAGCTTGTACTCGGTCATGTCCACCGTCACGGTCGTGGACGTCGCCTGGCCGCCCTGTGAGGGAGTGGAGGCTGACGTCCCCGCGCTCCCCCCGCCCGACCCCGAGTTCCCGCACGCCGCGAGCAGCGCGGCCAGCCCCACCGCGCACACGCCGGCCGCAGCCCTGCCCCCACTGAACCTTCCCGCCATGGCGACTCCTCCTCACTGCCCGGGCCACCGCCTGGCCCACTTCCCCGGTCGGCCCTCGGTCCAGGTCGGCCCATGGTCCTGGTCTCCCGCCTGCTTCGCGCCGTCCGCTCCGTATCGCCTCGCAAACGGATACGGCCCCGGGCGGCCAATGGATTGGGGTGGCCGCCCGGTTCCCGGGCCCCGGCCCGCTTCAGGCGGTAGCCTGCTCAAGAGGCAGCCATGGCCGATGAGGTACGTATCCGGCTCCTCGGCGGTTTCGCTGTGGCGGTCGGGGACCGTCCGGTCGCCGCCGGGGCGTGGCGGCTGCGCAAGGCGCGGAGCCTGCTGAAGCTGCTCTGCCTGGCCCCGGGCCACCGGATGCACCGGGAGCGGCTCTACGACCTGCTGTGGCCGGAACTCGACCGGACGGCCGCGTCGAACAACCTGCACCAGGTGCTGCACGCTGCCCGGCATGCCCTGTCCGCGACGGGGGCGCCCGGTGACGTGGTGGTCCTGCGCGACGACATGGTCGTGCTCGGCCCCGAGGGCGGTGTGCGCATCGACGTCGACGACTTCGACGACGCGGTCCGGGACACCCGGCACGACGGCGCCCCCTCGGCCTACCGCGCCGCGCTCGCCCTGGCCGGGCCCGGCCTGCTGCCCGAGGACACGTACGAGCCGTGGGTGCGCGAGGCGGCCGCGGCCCTGGAGCTTCGGCGCGCCACCCTCAGGCTGGGACTGGCCGAGTCGCTCGAGCGCGATCACCGCACGGCCGAGGCGATCGAAGTGCTGGAGGACCTGATCGTGCAGGATCCCCTGCACGAGCCGGGCCATCGCGCGCTGATGCGGACCCTGGCCGGCTCCGGGCGGCGCCGGGACGCGCTCGCCGCCTATGAGCGCCTGCGGGAGTCACTGCGCCGGGACGCCGGCACCGACCCCGACCCGCAGACGCGCCGCCTCTACCGCGCACTGCTGGCCGGCTCGGTCGACACGGGCGATGCGGGCGGCCCGAGGGACACGAGCGGTCCCAGTGGCCCAAGTGACGCGAGCTACGCACGCGACACTGGCAACACGAGACAGCGGCGGCGGGACGCCCCACGGCACAACCTGCCGGCGCCGGCGACCGCACTGATCGGCCGGGAGCGCGAGACGGAAGAGGTGGAGAAACTGCTCCTGCGCAGCAGGCTGCTCACCCTCACCGGGGCCGGCGGCTGCGGCAAGACCCGGCTCGCGCTCGCCGTGGCGGCCCGGCGGGTCGACGCCTTCCGCGACGGGGTCTGGTTCGTGGACCTCGCCGCGCTGACCGAACCGCACCTGGTCCCGGACGCGGTCGCCGCCGTCCTGGGACTGCAGCTCCCGCCGTCGGGCGCGGCCCGCCAGGCGCTGGTCGGACAGCTCGGCGGCCGGAAACTGCTGCTGGTGCTGGACAACTGCGAGCACCTGGTCGACGCGTGCGCCGCCCTCGTCCGGGACATCATGGCCCGCTGTCCGGGCGTCGCCGTACTCGCGACCAGCCGGGAGCCACTGCGCAGCTATGGGGAACGGACCTTCCGGGTGCCGTCCCTGGCGCTGCCGGACCCCCGGCGGCTGCCGCCCCTTGAAGACCTGGGCCGGTTCGCGTCGGTACGGCTGTTCACGGAACGGGCCGCCGACGCCGCGCCGCAGTTCCGGCTGACCGAGGACAACGCGGCGGCCGTCGCACAGATCTGCTTCCGGCTCGACGGCATGCCCCTGGCGCTGGAACTCGCGGCGGCCCGGGTGCACATGCTCGCCCCGCGCCAGATCGCCGAACGCCTCGACGACGCCCTCGCCCTCCTCGGCCGGGGCAGCCGGCGCGGCGCGACCCGCCAGGAGACACTGCTGGCGACCCTGGAGTGGAGCCACCGGCTGCTCGACGACGAGGAACGGCGTCTCTTCCGCCGCCTCGCCGTGTTCGCGGGCGGCTTCTCGCTGGCCGCGGCCGAGGAAGTGTGCACGGACGCCACCGCCCGCGCTCCGGTCCTGGACCTCCTCGGCCGGCTGGCCGACAAGTCCCTGGTCTGGGTGGAGCCACCGGAGCCCCGGCAGGAAGAGGCCCGCTACCGGCTGCTGGAGCCGGTCCGGCAGTACGCGGCGGAACGCCTGCGCGCCGCCGGGGAACGAGCCGCCGTCGAGGCCCGGCACCGGCGTTTCTACCTGGAACTGGCCGAGGCACGGGACCACGAGCCGCCCACCGGCATCTGCGGGCCGACGTCGCTGGAGCTGGAGGCCGACTACGGCAATCTGCGCGCCGCCCTCGGGTCGTACCTGCGCACCGACCCGGACAGCGCGCTGCGCCTGGCGGCCGCCCTGCGGTTCTTCTGGTCCGAACGCGGGCACCTCGCCGAGGGGCGGCGCTGGCTCGACGACACCCTGGCCGCCGCGCCGGACCCGACCCCGCAGCGTGCGACCGCGCTGATGGGGCAGGGCGTGCTCGCGATCCGCCTGGGCGACGCGTCTCCGCTGGAGGACATCGGCGCCCAGATCGTGGACATCCACCGGCGGCGGCCGGACCCGGCGGCACTCGCGTACGCCTGCTACCAGCAGGCCGTCCTGCTCTGGATGCGCGGCACGTGGGACCGCGCCCGCACGGCCCTGGACCGGGCCCGCGCCCTCGCCCGGGAAGCGGGCGCGCCCTCCGTCCTCGCCGCCGTCGCGTACCACGAGGGCGTCGGGGCCGTGTGCCGCGGCGAGGGCGCCGCGGCCCGGGAGGCCTGCGCGGAGAGTCTGCGGCTGCTCGACGAGGTGGGGGAGGGAGCCCACCCGTTCTTCCCGGTCATGACACCGGGATACGCGGTCGAGGAGGGGGATTCGGCGGACCCGGAGGTGTCGCTGTTCTTCGAGGAGACGGTGCTCGTCGGCAGGACGGTGGGCGCGGCCCGGGCACGTGGCTACGTCCTGGCCAACCTCGCCTGGGCGAGCCGGGTGGAGGGTGACACCGGCGGCGCCGCGGAGGCGGCCGAGCGCAGTGCCGACTGCTTCCGTACGCTCGCCGACCCGTACGGGGAGTCCCTGGCCCTCAACGCCCTCGGCAACGTGTGCCGGACCCGGGGCGAGCACGACGCGGCGCGGGAGTACCTCGAGGCAGCCCTGGCGATCAGGCGCCGGCTCGGCGACCGCCGGGAGGAGGGCATCACCCTCGGCTGTCTCGGCCTGCTCCGCCTGGCCGCCGGGGACACCGAGGGCGCGCGGGCCACCGTCGCCCGCGTCCTCGCGGGCTTCGAGGAGACCGACGACATCCCCGGCACCGTCAACAGCCTGCTCCATCTCGGTCTCGTGGCCCGGGCCGCGGGCGACGGGAGACGGGCACGCGCCCTGCTGAACCGCGCCCAGCGGCTGGAGCAGGTCGCCGGTTCGCCCTGCGCCGCCGGCTGGGTCGCACTCATGCAGTCGCAACTGGCGTGGCAGGCCGGCGACCGCGACGCCGCCGGGGCATGCGCCACCCGGGCTGCGGACCTCTTCGCGCGTCTGGGCGACACCCGCGGTCCGGCCGTCCTGCGGCGCATGACGCGGGCGCGCAAAGCGACTGCTGAGTGAGTGCTAAGAGGCCCCGCCTACGGTCGTGAACGTCAGAGCTGGAGCACCCCTACCAAGGAGCCGATCATGTCGATCGACACGGCGAAGGGCGTCCTGGGGGACGCCACCGTAGCTGAGCTGGAGGCAGACCTGCGCGGCACCGTCGTCCGCCCGGGCGACGCCTCCTACGACCAGGCCCGCGCGGTCTGGAACGCGGCCCACGACAAGCACCCGGCGCTCGTCGTGCGCTGCGCCGGGACCGCGGACGTGATCCGCGCCGTGGAGTTCGCCCGCAGCCAGGACCTGCTCGTCGCGGTACGCGGTGGTGCCCACAGCATCGCCGGGTTCTCGACCTGCGAGGGTGGCATCGTGATCGATCTGTCGGCCATGAAGGGCGCCTACGTCGATCCCGTACGGCGCAGGGCGGTCGCCCAGGCCGGCCTGACCTGGTCCGACCTCGACCACGAGACCCAGGCGTTCGGCCTGGCCGTGACCGGCGGCCTGGTCTCCTCCACGGGAATCGCCGGGTTCACCCTCGGCGGCGGCGTGGGCTGGCTCCTGCGCCGCTACGGCCTGGCCTCCGACAACCTGACGGCGGCCGAGGTCGTCACGGCCGACGGCCGCGTGGTGCGCGCCGACGAGAGCGAGCACCCCGAGCTGTTCTGGGCCCTGCGGGGCGGCGGCGGCAACTTCGGTGTCGTCACGTCGCTGGAGTACCAGCTGCACCCGGTCGGGCCGCAGGTTCTGGCCGGACTGATCTTCTACCCCCAGGAGCAGGCCCGCCAGGTGATCACCCGCTGGCGGGAACTGACCCGGGACATGCCCGACGAGCTGACGACCATGGTCGTCCTCACCACCGCGCCTCCGTTGCCCTTCCTGCCCCAGGAGGTCCACGGCACCCGCGTCGTGGTGCTGGCCGGCATGTACGCGGGCGCTCCGGAGGCCGGGGAGGCGGCCGTCGCACCGCTGCGCACGCTGGGCACCCCGATCGCCGACCTGATGGGCCCCATGCCGTACCTCGGCATGCAGTCCCTGCTCGACCCGCTGTGGACCGCCGGCGCCCACAACTACTTCACCTCGGCGTTCATCGAGCCGTCCGACGCGGCGATCGACGCGGTGCTGCGGCACCATGCGGCGACCCCCACCCCCTTCAGCGAACTGCATCTGCACCAACTGGGCGGTGCCTTCGCGCGTGTGCCCGCCGACGCCACCGCGTTCAGCCAGCGGGAGGCGGGCGTGCTGTGCAACGTGATCGCCCGCTCTCCCGACGCGACCGACTTCGACGCCCATGTCGCGTGGGCCCGCGGCGCCCGTCAGGAGATCTCCCGGCACGGCCGCGGCACCATGTACGTCAACTTCACCGGCGACGCCGCCGAGGACAAGGTCCGCGCCTCGTATCCGGACGCGGTCCACGAACGGCTGGTGCGGGTCAAGGACGCCTACGATCCCACGAACATGTTCCGCCTCAACCAGAACATCCGGCCCTCCGCGCAGAAATGACACCTACTCAGCCCCTCGGGACACCGGCGAAGTTTGCCGCGGTCCCGAGGGGCAAGGCGGAGTGCATGAGTGAACCGAACGGCAGCACGCATCAGAAGGCCGAATCCCGGCGGACGACCGCGAAGGCGCGGCGGACCGCGGACAAGGCGACCGCTCCGGCCTCGCGAGCCGCGGCAGGGGCCGCGGACAAGGCGGACGACGCCGCGTCGGCGGCCACCTCGGCCGCCGGGCGCGCCGCCGGGAAGGCGAGCGGTGTCGCGCACAACGCGGCGAAGGGCGTGGAGGCGGGCCGGCAGGCGATCGTCACGGCCTCCGGCCATGTCGCGGCCACGGCCCGGACCGCGTGGACGGTCGTCGCCCGCCGCAAGCTCGTCGCCGCCGGGCTGGGCGGCGGTCTCGCCGCGTTGAGCGCCGCGTCGTACACGGTGGGCCGCCGGGCGGGCCGCCGTACGCAGGGTCCCCTGACCCGGCTCACCGGCGGGCGGATCTGACCCGACGGCAAGAACAGACGCCCCAACCGGCCGCTGAGCAGCGGCCGGTTGGGGCGTCGTCCTCGTCGCGCTCCTCCTGCGGTCCCGGTGCGCCTCCCCCTCGGCACCGCCATCGTGCGGGCCTGCTGCCCCAGCCGGGCCGGGCGGTGTCCAGGACGCCGCAGGGCGACGGCGGCGGCGCCGCGGCGCGAGAGGGAGTGGCGCATGACTTTTCCGTCCCGGAGACGCACCTGAGTGATTGAGTCGTTCCGATCGGCCTCGACACGGGTGCGCCAGGACGGCGGCCCGGCCGTATCCGTGGTCAGGATCCGTGACGGGGCGGGCGGTCGAGATCCGTGACAGGGGTGGGCGGGACTCGTGGCGCCCTGGCCGGGGCGCGTCAGGAGACGCGGGCCGCGGCGGCCCCGCCCGAGCTGCCGGGCCGGCCGGGCGGCCCCTTCGGGCGGAGCGGATGAACCTGATCGGGCGCACGGGGGAGGCGGCGTGCGCCGGCGGATTCTAGATTGGGCTGAGCGGGCGACAACGGCGGGACGGTACGACGATGACATCCCAGGTCAATCACGCGGCGCTATTCGCGGCCACTCCCAGCCCCTACCTGGTCCTGGGACCCGACCTGGTGATCGTGGACGTCAACGACGCCTATCTGGAGGTGACCCGGCGGACCCACGACGAGCTGGTCGGTCAGCACGTCTTCGAGGCGTTTCCCGACAACCCCGCCGACCCGGACGCGGACGGTGTGCGCAACCTGAGCACCTCCCTGCACCGGGTGCTGGCCACGTGCCGGCCGGACACGATGGCACTGCAGAAGTACGACATTCCCGTGTCCGGCCGGCCCGGTGTCTTCGAGGAACGCTGGTGGTCCCCGGTGAACACTCCGGTACTCGGCACCGACGGACAGGTGGCCTGGATCATCCACCGGGTGGAGGACGTCACCGCGTACATCAAGGCCCATCAGGCCGACCACCCGGGCGCCTGGCTGGGCAACCGCCTCGAGGCCACCGAGGCGCTCGAGGCCGAGCTGTACGCGCGGGCGCGGGAGCTGCAGCGCCTCAACGAGGAACTGCGGCAGGCCCACGCCCGTGAACGGGAGGTCGCCGTCACCCTGCAGGAAGCCATGCTGCACGCCCCCGACCTGGCCCACCACCCGCACGACGTGGTGGTGCGCTACCTGCCCGCCATCGGCTCGCTGAACGTCTGCGGCGACTGGTACGACGTCGTGGACATCCCACCGGACCGGCTGGCCCTGGCCGTCGGCGACGTCATCGGCCACGGACTGCAGGCCGCGGCCGTCATGGGCATGCTCCGCAGCGCCCTGTCCGCCGCCATCCGCGCCCAGGAACGCCCCGCCCAGGCACTGGAGGTCCTCGGCCTGTACGCACGGTCCGTCGAGGGGGCCCTCGGCACCACCGCGGTGAAGGCGATGGTCGACACACGCAGCTGCCTGATCACCTACAGCAGTGCGGGCCATCCCCCACCCGTCCTCGCCCACCCCGACGGGAGTGTCGAGCTGCTGGACAAGGCCACCGATCCGCCACTGGGCGCACGCCCGCAGCACGTTCCGCGTCCCCAGGCCAGCATCCACTACAAACGGGGCGACACCCTGGTGCTCTACACCGACGGCCTGATCGAACGCCGGGGCGAGGACATCGACGTCGGCCTGAACCGGCTGAAGGAGGCCGCCGGCGCCTGCGCCCGGCTCGGCACCGAGCACTTCGCCGACAGCCTGCTGGCACGCCTCGGCGTCGCCAGCGGAAGCCGCGACGACATCGCCCTGGTCGTCGCGCGGCTCTGACGCCGTCTCACCGGCCGGGCCGGCAGCGCGGGTTCAGCGCACGGGGAAGCCGAAGGAGTACCCCTGCTGCTTCAGCCAGGGCAGCACTTCGCGCAGGGCGGCCACGGTCTGGGAGCGGTCTCCGCCCGCGTCGTGGAAGAGGACGGTCGGGCCGTTCGCGATCTCCCTCCTGACGGTGGCGACGATGGCGCCGGTGCCGGGACGCTCGAAGTCCTTGGAGTCGACGTTCCAGCCCAGCGGCCGCATCCCGTGGGACGCCGCGAGCCGGCGGCTGTAAGGGGTGAAGGCGCCGCCCGGGGCACGGTAGTACACCGGCTCCACACCTCCGGACGCCTGGGTGATCATGCGTTCGGCGTCCAGGATCTGCTGGGACTGGTACCCCTGGGACTTGGTGTCCATCGCGGTGTCGTGCGAGACCGTGTGGTCGCACAGCCGGTGCCCGGCCGCCACGACCGCCTTCACCAGGTCGGGGTGCGCCTGGGCCTGCGTGCCGACCATGCAGAACGTGGCCTTCACGCCGTAGTCCTTGAGCACCTTCAGCACCTGGGGCGTCCACACGGGGTCCGGTCCGTCGTCGATGGTGATGTTGACGCCCCGGGCACCGCGGTCCGAGGCATGGGCGATGTCCACCGACACCGCCCCCGCCGCCTTCCGGGGCCCGGACCCGGGGGCGCCGGGATGCGCCGAGACGCTCGCTCCGGCCTCCCTGCCGCCGGCGGGATCGGCCTGTGCGGTCCACACCGAGGTGGCCGCGGCCACCGCCGTCACCCCAACCGCCGCCGCGAGTACCCGGCCGTGCCACCCTCGTCCGCCACGCCGCACCATGTCCGCCCCGTCCTGTTCTCTTCGCCGCACCGTGCACTGGTCAGGACGGAGAAGAGCCGCCGGGGGATCCGTTCGTTACAGATCACGGACGATTCCGGGGGTAGTTGGCGACAGACGGACCGTCGGCCGGCCGCCTGCATCTGGCCCGCCCGGGCGATACCTGGGTGTGAGTGGCCCGGCTCACATGGCGTGAAAGGGATGTCGCCGACACCATGGTCCTCGTCACCGGCAGGCCGAAGGGATCCAGGATGTTCCGCAAGGTACTGGTCGCCAACCGCGGCGAGATTGCGATTCGCGCGTTCCGCGCCGGATATGAACTGGGCGCGCGAACCGTCGCTGTCTTCCCCCACGAGGACCGCAACTCGCTGCACCGGCTCAAGGCCGACGAGGCCTACGAGATCGGCGAACCTGGGCACCCGGTGCGCGCCTACCTCTCCGTCGAGGAGATCGTCCGCGCCGCGCGCCGCGCCGGAGCGGACGCCGTCTACCCGGGCTACGGATTCCTGTCGGAGAACCCGGAACTGGCCCGCGCCTGCGCGCAGGCGGGCATCACCTTCGTCGGACCGGACGCCGACACGCTCGAGCTGACGGGCAACAAGGCCCGCGCCGTGGCGGCCGCCAGGGCGGCCGGCGTGCCGGTGCTCGGTTCCTCGGCACCCTCCACCGATCTCGACGAACTCGTCCGCGCCGCCGACGACATCGGCTTTCCCGTCTTCGTCAAGGCGGTCGCGGGCGGCGGCGGGCGCGGCATGCGCCGGGTCGAGGACCCGGCCGCGCTGCGCGAGTCCATCGAGGCGGCGTCCCGAGAGGCGGCGTCCGCCTTCGGTGACCCGACCGTCTTCCTGGAGAAGGCCGTCGTCGATCCGCGCCACATCGAGGTGCAGATCCTCGCCGACGGGCAGGGCAACGTCATCCATCTCTTCGAGCGCGACTGTTCGGTGCAGCGCCGTCACCAGAAGGTGATCGAGCTGGCCCCCGCGCCCAACCTCGACCCGGCGCTGCGGGAGCGGATCTGCGCCGACGCGGTGCGATTCGCGCGCGAGATCGGCTACCGCAACGCGGGCACCGTGGAGTTCCTCCTCGATCGCGACGGCAACCACGTCTTCATCGAGATGAACCCGCGCATCCAGGTCGAGCACACGGTGACCGAGGAGGTCACCGACGTCGACCTGGTGCAGGCCCAGTTGCGCATCGCCGCCGGCGAGACGCTGGCGGACCTCGGTCTCTCCCAGGAGACGGTCACCCTGCGCGGCGCCGCCCTCCAGTGCCGTATCACCACCGAGGACCCGGCCAACGGCTTCCGCCCGGACACCGGGCGGATCAGCGCCTACCGTTCGCCGGGCGGCTCGGGCATCCGCCTGGACGGCGGAACCACGCACGCCGGTACGGAGATCAGCGCGCACTTCGACTCGATGCTCGTCAAGCTCACCTGCCGGGGCCGGGACTTCAGGGCCGCGATCGGCCGGGCCCGCCGTGCGGTGGCCGAGTTCCGCATCCGCGGTGTCGCCACCAACATCCCGTTCCTGCAGGCGGTCCTGGACGACCCCGACTTCCAGGCCGGGCGGGTCACGACGTCGTTCATCGAACAGCGGCCCCACCTGCTCACCGCGCGTACCTCCGCCGACCGCGGCACCAAGCTGCTCACCTACCTCGCCGACGTCACGGTGAACAAGCCGCACGGCGAGCGCCCGGAGCTGATCGAGCCGGTCACCAAGCTGCCGCCGCTGCCCGCCGGTGAGCCGCCCGCCGGCTCCCGGCAGCGACTGGTCGACCTCGGCCCGGAGGGCTTCGCCCGGTGGCTGCGCGAGTCGCCGACCATCGGCGTCACCGACACCACCTTCCGCGACGCCCACCAGTCCCTGCTCGCCACCCGCGTGCGCACCAAGGATCTGCTCGCGGTGGCTCCCACGGTGGCGCGGACCCTTCCGCAGCTGCTGTCCCTGGAGTGCTGGGGCGGCGCCACCTACGACGTCGCCCTGCGCTTCCTCGCCGAGGACCCCTGGGAGCGCCTGGCCGCCCTGCGCGAGGCGGTGCCCAACATCTGCCTGCAGATGCTGCTGCGCGGCCGCAACACGGTGGGCTACACGCCGTACCCGACCGAGGTGACCGACGCCTTCGTCCAGGAGGCAGCGGCCACCGGCATCGACATCTTCCGCATCTTCGACGCGCTCAACGACGTCGACCAGATGCGTCCGGCCATCGAGGCCGTACGGGAGACCGGAACGGCGGTCGCCGAGGTCGCCCTGTGCTACACCGCGGACCTCTCCGACCCCTCCGAGCGCCTGTACACCCTGGACTACTACCTCCGCCTGGCCGAGCAGATCGTGGCGGCCGGAGCGCACGTCCTGGCGGTCAAGGACATGGCCGGACTGCTGCGCGCCCCGGCCGCGGCCACACTCGTCTCGGCACTGCGCCGTGAGTTCGACCTCCCGGTGCACCTGCACACCCACGACACCGCGGGCGGCCAGCTCGCCACCTACCTGGCCGCGATCCAGTCCGGTGCCGACGCGGTGGACGGCGCGGTCGCCTCGATGGCCGGCACCACCTCGCAGCCGTCGCTGTCGGCGCTCGTCGCCGCCACCGACCACTCCGACCGTCCCACCGGCCTGGACCTCCAGGCGGTCGGTGACCTGGAGCCGTACTGGGAGAGCGTGCGCAGGGTCTACGCGCCCTTCGAGGCCGGCCTGGCCTCCCCGACCGGCCGTGTGTACCACCACGAGATCCCCGGCGGTCAGCTGTCCAACCTGCGCACCCAGGCGGTCGCGCTGGGCCTCGGCGACCGTTTCGAGGACATCGAGGCGATGTACGCCGCCGCCGACCGCATCCTGGGCCGCCTGGTCAAGGTCACCCCGTCGTCCAAGGTGGTCGGCGACCTGGCCCTGCACCTGGTGGGCGCCGGAGTGGCGCCGGAGGACTTCGAGTCGACGCCGGACCGGTTCGACATCCCCGACTCGGTCATCGGCTTCCTGCGCGGCGAGCTGGGCACCCCGCCGGGCGGTTGGCCCGAGCCGTTCCGCACCAAGGCCCTCAAGGGCCGCGCGGAGGCCAAGCCCGTGCGCGAGCTGACCGCCGAGGACCGGGACGGCCTGGAGAAGTCCCGCCGCTCGACCCTCAACCGGCTGCTGTTCCCCGGTCCGACGCGTGAGTTCGAGACCCACCGCCAGGCCTACGGCGACACCAGCGTGCTGGACAGCAAGGACTTCTTCTACGGGCTGCGTCCCGCCAAGGAGTACGCGGTCGACCTCGAACCCGGCGTACGGCTGCTCATCGAGCTGCAGGCCGTCGGAGAGGCGGACGAGCGCGGCATGCGCACCGTGATGTCCTCCCTGAACGGCCAGCTGCGCCCCATCCAGGTGCGCGACGCCGCGGCGGCCTCCGACATCCCGGTGACCGAGAAGGCCGACCGCACCAACCCCGGACACGTGGCGGCGCCGTTCGCCGGTGTGGTGACGCTCGCGGTCGCCGAGGGCGACGAGGTGGAGGTGGGCGCGACCGTGGCCACCATCGAGGCCATGAAGATGGAGGCAGCCATCACCGCCCCGAAGGCGGGCCGGGTGACCAGGCTCGCGATCAACCGCATCCAGCAGGTGGAAGGCGGCGACCTCCTCGTCGAGGTGGTCTGAGCGGCCTGGAGCGGATACCGATGCCGCCGGCGGCATCGGCGACTCGGGCGAGGACACACAGGGGCGGGGCGCAACGATATGGCGGTCCGGGTCGCGGGGCCGCGGCCGTCAGGGGACTGAGCAAGGGCCCCGGCCGTGCCGGGTCGTGCCGGGTTGTGCCGGGTTGTGCCGTGCTGGGCCGTGCCGGGTTGTGCTGTGCCGGGTCGGGTCCCCGGCCACCAGTCGCGAGGCTGCTCCTGAAGGCGGTCACGGACGCGGACGACGCCCGGGTGGGTGCCGGTACCGGGCGGCTGGCCCCCGTCGACAGGCCGGTACCGGGCGGCGTGCGCGCCTGACGCCCGCCAACTCGCGCCCGGACCGACGGCCTTCAGGACCCCGGACACGGCGGACCGTCGGCACCCGCTGCCCGCAACCGCGATTGTCAGTGGTGACTGCGAACCTGAACGTCATGGATGAGCAGGAGTTCATGCACGGCCGGGTCTACGGGGCCGATCACGACGACGCCGGCCCCCGGCCCGACCGTACCTACGCGCAGCTGGTCGGCGGTCCACTGGACGGGCTGCTGCTGGACGTCACCGGCTGGGCGGACGACGCGCTGGGGGAGCAGGTGTCGCTGGTGACGGAGATGGGCCGCTACGGCCCGGGCGGCCGCGCTCTCTACGAGCCCCGGCCGCGTGACGGCCGCCGCTACGACTGGCGCGGCGACACTCCACCCTGACCGGTGTGGTGGACGCCGTCCCTCGGTCGCTTCCCGGGCGCCCACCGGCCGTGGAGCCGGGCGGACCGCCGACTGCGGAGCCGGACCGCGCCGGGCGTCGCCGCCTGCCGGCGGACGCACCGGAGCGGGCCGCGGATCCGTGCCCGCGGGCATCGGCGGCGTGATCCTCCCACCGGCCGCCCCGGCGTCACCGGTTCCGCCGCCGCGCAGCCAGGGGCCCGGACGGGGCGGAACGCTGCGGGACGGCCCGGGTGACCCGCCGGCCCGGCGTGCCGCCTGTGACCAGCGTCCGATCGGCCGGAGGCTGAGCCGTCACCGCACACGGCCGCTACCCGCCCGGACAGGATCGCCGGTGCACGCCGGCTCTTGCGGACCCGCACGCGGACCGCGTTCCGGGCGGCCGGGCGGCCGGTGGGCCGGCCGGTCACGGCTCCGGGCCGGCCGCGGGACACGCGACACGCCAAACTTTGATGGTTCGCTTTCTTGAATCAGTCGTGTTTACGGCGGTAGGTTCGGCACCATGACCGCGTCGCAGAGTCCGACCACCGCCGAGGAGCTGCGTGGTGCCGGCCTGCGGGTGACGGCCGCCCGTGTCGCCCTGCTGGAGACGGTCCGGGCCGGCGACCACCTCGGCGTCGAGGCGATCGCCGCCGGGGTGCGCGACCGTGTCGGCCACATCTCCCTGCAGGCCGTGTACGAGGCACTCCACGCGCTCACCGCGGCGGGACTCGTGCGCCGCATCGAACCCGCCGGCAGTCCGGCCCGGTTCGAGGGGCGCGTGGGGGACAACCACCATCACGTCATGTGCCGGTCGTGCGGTGTCGTCGCCGACGTCGACTGCTCGGTCGGCGAGGCCCCCTGTCTGACCGCGTCCGACGACCACGGCTTCGCGATCGACGAGGCCGAGGTCATCTACTGGGGCCTGTGCCCCGACTGTTCCACCGCCCGTAGTTCAGCACCGTGATCCGCCCAGTTCGGAAGGATTCCCATGTCTGAGAACCACGACGCCATCGTCACAGACCCGAAGACGGAGGACGGCGGCGGCTGCCCGGTCGCGCACGGGCGTGCCCCGCACCCGACGCAGGGTGGCGGGAACCGCCAGTGGTGGCCGGACCGGCTCAACCTGAAGATCCTGGCCAAGAACCCCGCCGTGGCCAACCCCCTCGGTGAGGAGTTCGACTACGCCGCGGCGTTCAGGACGCTCGACCTCCCCGCCGTCAAGCGGGACATCGCCGAGGTGCTGACGACCTCGCAGGACTGGTGGCCGGCCGACTTCGGCCACTACGGCCCGTTCATCATCCGGATGGCCTGGCACAGCGCCGGCACCTACCGGATCAGCGACGGCCGCGGCGGCGCCGGCGCGGGTCAGCAGCGCTTCGCGCCCCTCAACAGCTGGCCGGACAACGGCAACCTGGACAAGGCCCGCCGCCTGCTGTGGCCGGTCAAGAAGAAGTACGGTCAGTCCCTGTCCTGGGCCGACCTGATGATCCTGGCCGGCAACGTCGCCCTGGAGTCGATGGGCTTCAAGACCTTCGGCTTCGCCGGCGGCCGCGAGGACGTCTGGGAGCCCGAGGAGGACGTCTACTGGGGTCCTGAGTCCACCTGGCTCGGCGACGAGCGCTACACCGGCGACCGGGAACTGGAGAACCCGCTCGGCGCGGTCCAGATGGGTCTCATCTACGTCAACCCGGAGGGCCCGAACGGCAACCCGGACCCCATCGCCGCCGCCCGCGACGTCCGCGAGACCTTCCGCCGTATGGCGATGAACGACGAGGAGACGGTCGCCCTGATCGCGGGCGGCCACACCTTCGGCAAGACCCACGGCGCCGGCCCGGCGGACAACGTCGGCCCCGACCCCGAGGCCGCCCCCATCGAGGAGCAGGGCCTGGGCTGGAGGAACTCCTTCGGCACCGGCAAGGGCGGCGACGCGATCACCAGCGGCCTCGAGGGCATCTGGACCAACACCCCCACCACCTGGGACAACGGCTTCTTCGAGATCCTGTTCGGCTACGAGTGGGAGCTGTTCCAGAGCCCCGCCGGCGCCCACCAGTGGCGGCCCAAGGACGGCGCCGGCTCGGACACCGTCCCCGACGCCCACGATCCGTCGAAGCGGCACGCCCCGACGATGCTCACGACCGACCTCTCGCTCCGGTTCGACCCGGTCTACGAGCCGATCTCGCGGCGCTTCAAGGACAACCCCGAGGAGTTCGCGGACGCCTTCGCCCGGGCGTGGTTCAAGCTCACCCACCGCGACATGGGCCCGGTCGTGCGCTACCTCGGCCCGGAGGTGCCGACCGAGACCCTGCTGTGGCAGGACCCGCTCCCCTCGGTGACGCACGAACTCGTCGACGCCGACGACGTCGCCGCCCTCAAGGGCAAGGTCCTCTCCTCGGGACTCACGGTGTCCCAGCTGGTGTCCACCGCGTGGGCCTCGGCCTCGTCCTTCCGCGGCAGTGACAAGCGCGGCGGCGCCAACGGCGCCCGCATCCGCCTCGAGCCGCAGCGCGGCTGGGAGGCCAACGACCCCGACCAGCTGGCGACGGTGCTGCGCACCCTGGAGGGGATCCAGGAGTCCTTCAACGCCGAGCAGACCGGCGGCAAGCAGATCTCGCTCGCCGACCTGATCGTGCTGGCCGGCGGCGCGGCCGTCGAGCGTGCCGCCAAGGAGGCCGGCTTCGGCGTCGAGGTGCCCTTCACGCCGGGCCGGGTGGACGCCTCGCAGGAGCAGACGGACGTGGAGTCGTTCGCCGCGCTCGAGCCGACCGCCGACGGGTTCCGCAACTACCTGGGGAAGGGCAACCGGCTGCCGGCCGAGTACATGCTCCTCGACCGGGCGAACCTGCTGACCCTGAGCGCCCCCGAGCTGACGGTCCTCGTCGGTGGCCTGCGTGTCCTGGGGGCGACGTACCAGCAGTCGCAGCTCGGCGTCTTCACCTCGACCCCCGGCTCGCTGACCAACGACTTCTTCGTCAACCTGCTCGACCTGGGCACGACGTGGCAGGCGATGTCCGGGGACTCGAACACGTTCGAGGGCCGGGACGCCGTCACCGGTGAGGTCAAGTGGGCCGGCAGCCGTGCCGACCTCGTCTTCGGGTCGAACTCCGAACTGCGCGCGCTCGCGGAGGTCTACGCGAGCGACGACGCCAGGGAGAAGTTCGTGAAGGACTTCGTCGCGGCGTGGGACAAGGTGATGAACCTGGACCGGTTCGACCTCGTCTGACCCCGGCGTGCGGGCCGGCCCGAACCGGGCCGGCCCGCACGTGTGTTGCAGGCGCGGGCCGGGCCGCCGTGTCAGCCCGGCGCCGGAAGTCCCTGCCCGGCCGGCCCCCCGGCGGCTCCGCGGGCCAGTAGCAGCAACGCGTCCACCAGGTCGTCCGCCGGGCTGCCCGTTGCCAGGCGGCGGAGCTGGAGGCCCATCACCAGGGCGACCGTGGCCGCCGCCAGGCGCTCTGCGTCCGCAACCCCCAGTGCGGTGAGGATCTGGGCGGCGAGCCGGTCGTAGGCGGCGAACGCCTCCGCCGCCGCCTCCCGCAGCCGCTCATCGCGCCCGGCCTGTACGTACAGCTCGAACGGCGCGATGTGCGCGCTGTCCAGCGCCGTGCCCGAGGCCACCTGGCCGGCCAGGGACGCCGCACCCGGGACGTCGAGACCCTCGCCCTGGCACCGGTCGGCCAACTCGGTGAAGTGGCGCGTCTCCTCGCGCACGAAGTGCAGCAGACTCTCCCGCAGCAGATCGTGCTGGGTCTCGAAGTGATAGGTGACCGAGCCCAGGGAGACTCCGGCTTCCTGGGCGATCCTGCGGTTGGTGACCGCCGCGACTCCGCCCTCGCCGATGATCCGCAGGACGGCTGTGATGATGCGCTGACGGGTCGGGGCGGAGCGGGCGGCCTTGGACATGCCGTTCATTGTCCCACCAGCGGTCCCGCGCTGATCACGGTGGCCGCCCGGCCGCCCGGCCGCCCGGCCGCAAGGGCCCGGCCCGCCGCCTGCCCGCCCGTGATGTGCGCACCTGCCCCCATGGCCGTACGGAGTCCCGTGCCGGCTCGGCCCGGCCGGCCGATGCGGCCGGTGGACACCGGCGGCCCGTCTCTCTATCGTTCGTTCGAACGAACAATACCGGAGGGTGACCATGCGCATTGCCGGAGCAACCGTTCTGCTGACCGGAGTCACCGGCGGCATCGGCGGGGCGCTCGCCGCCGGGCTGTCCGCCCGGGGCGCCGACCTCGTCCTCACGGGCCGGCGCCGCGAGGCGCTGGAGCCGCTCGCGGAGCGCTACGGCGCCCGCACGGTCCTCGCCGATCTGGCCGACCCCGACGACGTGGCACGCCTCGCCGAGGAAGCCGCCCGCACCGACATCCTCGTCGCCAACGCGGCCCTGCCCTCCAGCGGCGCCGTGCTCGACTACACGCCCGAGCAGATCGACCGGGCGCTCGCGGTGAACCTGCGCGCGCCCGCGATGCTCGCGCGGCTGCTCGCTCCGCGGATGGTGGCCGCGGGGCGGGGACACATCTGCTTCGTGGGGTCGTTGTCGGGGATGGCGGCCACCAGGTCCTCCTCGCTGTACACCGCGACGAAGTTCGGGCTGCGCGGATTCTCCCTGGCCTTCCGCCAGGACCTGCACGGCACCGGAGTGGGTGTCTCGATCGTCCAGCCCGGATTCGTCCGCGAACTGGGCATGTTCGCGAAGACCGGCTCGCCCACGCCCGGCGGCGTGCGCACGGTCGGGCCGGAGCAGGTGGTCAAGGGCGTGGTGCGGGCGATCGAACGCGATGTCGCCGAGATCAACGTGGCTCCCCCCGAGTTGCGGTTCCTGACGAAGATCGCGTCGCAGTTCCCTGGTTTCGCGGAGCGGGTGCAGCGCAGGGCCGGGGCGGAGCGCACCGTGGAGGCGATCGTGACGGCACAGCGGTCGAGGCGGTGATCGGACCCGGACGGCCACCCGGCCTGCCCGGCGGGCCGTCGGCGTCCGGGATGCCCGACGAAGGGCCGTCGGTGTCCTGTCTGCCCTGGGACGAGGCCGCCGAGTTCATGACCCGGCTCGCCTGCGGGGTGCCCCGTGGCCACGACGGTCCGCCGGCGCAGCCCTGAGGATCCGGTCCGGCCTCGTCCCGGGTGCGGGGCGTCTTGGACCTGAACCTGCCCACCAGCCGCCCCGGCCGACCGCCCCGCCCGGCCCACCCCCGTGGTCGTCAGTCCTCGACCGCGCGCCGCACACGCCGGGACGGGGAGAACTCGTACAGCTCGAGGATCTCCGGCGGATCGGCGAGCCCCGGCCCTCCCGCCCTGACCCATGCGGTGATGTCGCTCGTCGCGTCGGGGTCGTTGACCAGCCCGAGCCAGACCGGCCGCCCGCCCATGGCCCGGCCGGCCGGTGAGGGCTGTACGACGACGACGTTGGCCTGCTCGCAGGCGTCGAGGCAGTTCACCGCCCGGACCCGGGCGAGCGGGCCCAGCTCGGCCCTGAGCGCGGCGAGTTGGGCCGCGTGGTCGACGCCGGGTACCTTCGGCGTGCCGCAGCAGCACCCCCGGCACACGGTGACCGTGCACCGGGGTGCCGTATCGGCGGCGGGCGTCCTGCGGCGGCTCATGCGGCGGCCCGCTTCCAGACGGCCTCGCGCGGCAGCCGCAGTCCGTTGAGGCCGGCGATCACGGTGGAGCCCTCGTGACCGGCGGCGCCGAGCGGCAGCGGAAGAGTGCCCGCCAGATCCCAGGCCACCAGGCTCGCGATGACGGCCCAGCGCGCCTCGGGCAGGGCGAGGACACGGGTGCGGCGTGTTGCCGCGCCGCCGCCGTCCGAGGGCGTGGCCCGGTCGGGCGGGGCCGGAACGAGAGTGGCGGTCATCGACAGACGTCCTCCGGGCGGGCACGGGACGGGCCGGGCAGCCGGGACGGCGGCCGTACGCCTCACACCGTACAGGAACGAATGAAGACCCATTCATGTGTTCAGGGGTCTCTCCGTAGGATGAAGGTCATGGGCCACGGAGCTGACGCCAAGACCACCGCCACCGCGCGCGAGCGACTCGAGGCCGTGGGCGCCCCCGACGTGGCCGCCACCCTCCAGGCCCTCGCCACGCCGTCCCGGTTGCGGATCCTGGCCCGCCTCCGGGAAGGCCCGTGCGCGGCGACGGAACTCGCCGACGCCGTCGGCATGGAGCAGTCCGCCTGCTCCCACCAGCTGCGCCTGCTGCGCAACCTCGGCCTGGTCACCGGCGAGCGCCGCGGCCGCTCGGTCATCTACGCCCTCCACGACAACCACGTGGCCGAACTCCTGGAACAGGCCCTCTACCACGTCGAGCACCTGCGCCTGGGCCTGCGCGACACACCGGCCCTCGGCACCGCCGCGGCCGCCCGCTGACGGCGCCGGCTCCTGCCCGCGCCGGCCCGCCGGGCGTGCCGGCCGCTGGATCTGCCATCAGTTGACATGCAGTCAGTTCCTGCCAGCCACCGGGTACTTGAAGGCGATGTTGATCACCTGTGCGGCGGACGGGCCGTTCCTCGCGGCGACCCGGTACCCGTCTTCACCGCGGCGGGTTCATGGCCCAGCGGATGGTGCGGGTCAGCGCGTGCCCGGCCGGGCGTACGGCGATGTCCTCGACCAGCGGCACGCGGGGCAGCCACAGCAGACCGCGCGCCCACGGGGGAAGGAGGGACACCGCGTTCGCGGCGAGCACCCCGTAGAACGGGCGTGCCGCGATCGGTAGGGGCGGCTGGAACAGCAGGAAGCGCGCGGCGGCGCGAGCATCGGGCGTGGCCCGCAGCTCGTGCCGGTAGGCGGCCAGCCGCTCGGACAGCGCCCGGCGGTCGCACGGCGGGTCGATCACGCCCAGCGCCCGGGCGACCCGCGCGGTGTCGGCGACGTAGGCGTCGTAGCCGGCGGCGTCCAGGGGACGGGCGCCGTAGAGCTCGTGGGCGCGCAGGAAGCTGTCCGTCTCGCAGAGGTGCACCCAGGCCAGCAGGTGCGGATCGGCCGCGTGGTACGTCCCGCCGCCGGCCGTCGTCCCGCGGATCCTGCGGTGGATGCCGCGGACGTGGTCGACGGCCTGCTGGGCGTCGGCCGCCGTGCCGTAGGTCGTGACGGCCAGGAACGTGCTGGTGCGCTGGAGCCGTCCCCAGGGGTCACCCCGGTAGCCGGAGTGTGCCGCCACGGCTGCCATGGCCAGCGGATGCAGGGACTGCAGCAGCAGTGCGCTCAGCCCTCCGACGAACATGGAGGCGTCGCCGTGCACGGTGCGGATGGGCCGCTCGGGCCCGAACCAGCGCGGGCCGGGGGTGCCGTGGATCCGCGCGCGGCGGGCCGGCCCCTCCGGGCCCGCGACGCGGCTGAAGAGGGTCCTGCCCAGCTGTTCCCGGACGTCCCACAGCACGGTCGCCTCCCGTTGCGTGCCCAGGGTCCGACAGGCCCCCAAGGTACCCGCCCGGACGCCCCGGCGCCCGGCCGGTCCTGTACCCCTCCCGGTTCCCGTCCGGGCGGCGGTCACACGGTCACACCACTGCGGTCCTGCCCTGAAGTGGTGCGTTCATCCTTCTGTGCTCCTTGTCCGTGGCGCCCGCCGTTCGTCCGGGGCGCTGAGTGAGGCGTTGCGTGCCGTGGTCGTCGTACGTGGCACGTTGAGAAGCCGGTGGCCGGTGGCCGGTCCGCGAGACGGAGGAGGAGTGGTCCTGGCCCCTGATGCCCTGGTGGGCGAGCCGCTGCGGCACGAAGTCGGCGGCGACGGCCCATCAGTGGTCGACGACCAGGTATCGGCCGCGGTGAGGGAACTGCTTGAGTTCGGTGACGGCGGGGGAGTTGCCGTACAGCTTGTACGCAGAGCAGGTCACCGCGTGAGAGGAAGAGCCGGGCTTCGGTGCCCGGTCGCTCGGTCCGGCGGCGGCCGGCTCGGCGACCCGCCGCTCCTGCGCGGTCAGCGCGGCTCCCCGGCGGGAAGCCGGCCTCGCCGCCGGCGGAGCAGGGGGCGTGCAGCTCGTGGCGGGCCTGCCGGACCCAGGGCCCGGCGCCGAGCCGATCGAAGGCGCCGGCGGCCCGGGCGAGGACGGCTCGGGCCGCCGGGTCCTTGACCCGGCGCGGCCACGTGCCGTGGGCCGGGCGGACCCGGGAACGAGCGGACCCGGGCCGGGAACGAGACGGGACGGCTGACGACTGACGGCTCCGCCGGTTCGGCCCCCGGCAGACGAGCGGAAAGTGCCCCATGAGCGCGCCTCCCCCGTCCTGCCGCCCAAGGAATCACGCGCGGCGGTACGCGCGAATCACGCGCGGCGGCACACCGCAAGCACGTCGGGGACCTGGGCGGCCGTCGCCCCCGCGGTGAGGCCGTGGCCCCGAGCGCGTCACGCCGTGTCCGGAAGCGGGCGGCCCGGGCGGCGGACGGAGGCGATGGGCAGTGGCGGCGGACGGAGGCGATGGGCAGGCGCGCTCGGTTCGACGGCCGTGGGCCCGCCGGGCCCGCGAATCGCCTCAGCGCGGCCCGGTCGGCAGCAGCGTCCGCCCATGCGTGTCGTTGATCACGGCGGCCGCGGAGGCGTACCAGGCGACCAGGCCCGTGGCGATCCCGAACCAGCCGCCGACCTGTGTCATCACGTGCGGGGGCGCACCGGTCTGGAACGCGCCGATCGCCAGGAAGACGAAGGTGAGCGTCAGCAGCACGAACACCGCCAGCACGGCGAGGTTGGTACGCGTCGCGGCCAGCGTCATATAGGCCGTGAAGATGCCCCAGCCGAGCAGGAACAGGCCCAGCGCGTTGTGCGTGTCTCCGAGGGTGCTCAGGTGCGGAACGAGCCACCAGTAGGTGAGCCAGAACGCGCCGAAGGAGCCGAACGCCGTCGCGCCGAAGGTGTTGCCGCGGCGGAACTCGAACACTCCCGCGACGAACTGGGCGAGACCGCCGTAGAACGCCGCGAGGCCCAGCACCAGGATGATCGCGCCGGTCTCCTTGAGGAGGTTGGTGTTGATGACGGACAGCATGAGAGTCGTCAGCGCGAAGCCGGCAAGCCCCAGCGGGGCGGGGTCCGCATAGGTCGCCGGCCGCGGGTCCGCGGCGCGCGCCTGCTCGGGGACGGGGCTGCTCGTGTCCTCAGTCATGACCGGAATCCCTTCGACCGGAGGTCAGCAGGACCAGCCAGGGACCCGACGGGCGCAGGCACACGACGTCCACGGGGCCGAACCCGCGGGCAGCGCCGGCGCCACCCGGGTCTTCAGCTGTATCTGTTCACGACACGCATACCCGTTTTGCACCAGTATAAGTCGTCCTTCGGGCCCGGCCGCGGGCGCAGGCATGCTCGTACTCGGCCGTGGGCGCGCAGCCGAACAGCGGCACCGGGGCCGGGTCGTTGAAGGCCCGGGCGCACGCCGCCCTCAGCACGGGTGCCGTGTGCGTCGAGCTGTTCCCGCGCGTGGTGGAGGACGCCGAGCACGCCGGTGCCCGCGGTGGCGGGCCCCGCGGCGATCGCAGGCGAAACCGCGGCGCCGGCACCGGTGACGGCGGTGGGGTGGGTTCAGGTGTCGGTCACCAGTAGTGGCGGTGGCCGGCCACCGCGTGTCCCGTGGACCCCAGGACCCACAGAACGGCGCCGACCACGGCAAGGATGATGCCGATGGTCCACAGGATCGAAATGCCGGTGACGAAACCGACGACGAGCAGGATTACACCGAGGACGATCATGATCGCCTCCCGTTGCGGACAGTTCTCCTTCCACTGTGCACCCAAAGCGGCACCACAGCGCCTCACCGAGGACGCACTTCCATGTCCGTTCACCACCGGCATGGCGGCCGACCGGACGGCCGGCGGCCAGGGCCTGGGTGCGCGACCGCTTGGTCGCGGATGCACGGGTCCCGGTGTGCCGCGGTGCTCGGCGCGCTTCATGGGCGCGGAGGCGCCGGTGGGTGCCGGCGCAGCAGGAGCAGGGCGCAGTCGTCGGTGATGGGGGTGCCGGCGAGGCATCCGGTGACGATGTCGTCCAGCGCGGTGTGGCCGGGGAGGGCGGCGGCTCGGCGGAAGGCCCGGCGCAGCCGTTGGCGGGAGCGGTTCGCGTCGGTACCGGGACGGTCGGTGAGCCCGTCGGTGTAGAGCAGCAACTGGGCGTTGTCGGCCAGGATGTGATGCGTGCTCGGATAGCGGTTGTCGGCGAAGGTGCCCAGTGGCAGCCCGCCTTCGACCGCCAGCTCGCGGGCGGGGTGGGAGGGGGAGTGCACCAGGGGGCGTGGGTGGCCGGCCACCGCACAGCTCATTCGGGCGGTGACCGGATCGAGGCTGATCAGACAGCAGGTGGCGGTGCGGGCGCGGTGGGGGTCGTCCGTGTTGTCCTCGGTGAGCAGCCGGTTGGTGTGCCGCAGGAGTTCGGCGGGATCGTCGGTGAGGGCGGCGTAGGCACGGATGGCGGTGCGCAGCCGTCCCATGAGGGATGCGGCCGGTGTGTCGTGGCCCTCGACATCGCCGATGGCCAGCAGCAGACGGCCCGTTGAGGTGGGGAAGGCGTCGTACCAGTCGCCGCCGGCGTACGCGCCAGCGGCGGCCGGGAGGTAGGAGGCGGTCAGTTCCAGTCCGGGCGGCGTGGGCAGGGCTGCGGGCAGCAGGCCCTGCTGGAGCTCGACGGCACGGGCGTGTTCGAGGTCCCAGGAACGGCAGCGGTCCAGGGCGCGTCCCAGCAGACCCGCGGTGGCCATGAGCAGGGCCTGGTCCTCGGGGGTGAAGGCGTGTGGCCGGGTGAAGGAGAGCATGCAGGCGGCCGGCCGTGCCTCCGGGTTGGAGACCGGGATGGGCAGGGCGGCCCATGCCTGGCGGTCCAGCCGGGGCGTGGTGTTGGCATAGTGCGGATAGGCGGCCACGAGTTCCTCGTGGGAGGCGGTGAACACCGCGCGCCGCTCGCACAGTGCGTCGGTGAGGGGACTGTCGGCGCTCAGCGCGACCTGGTCGATGGCGGCGAGGTGGTGTTCGGCCTGCCCGTGACTGGTCAGTACGTGGATGCGGTCACCGGCGGCCTCCGCCAGCACGACCGCGTCGGCGCCGAAGACGGCCAGCACGTCGCAGGCCGCCGCGGCCAGTTCGCGGGTGCCGGTGGCCGAGGCGCAGGCCGAGGCCAGGGCGTGCATCTGCTCGGCCCGCTGCTGCTGACGGTGCATGCGGTCCTCACGCCGGGCGGCGCTGTCGGTGTCGCTGGTGATGTCGGTGACGTGACCGGTCAGCAGGCTCGGACCGGAGCCCACCGCCAGACGGGCGCAGCGTGCCTGCAGGTGACGGACTCCCTCGAAGGAGGAGACCCGGTAGACCACCTCGTATGTGCCCGACCGGTCGCGCAGTTCCCCCAGCAGCAGCTGTGCGCGCGGAAGGTCCCCGGCCGGCAGGGCGGCGAGCACCTGGGTCAGCGGGTAGCGGCCGGGTGCCGGCAGCCCGTGCTGCCGGGCGAACACGTGGTCACAGGTGATCTCGTCACGGGTCAGGTCGAGAGCGAACGCCCCTCGCTCCACCTCGCGCAGCCGTGGCACCATCTTCTCGCGGTCCGCCCCGACCAGCTCCAGCAGGCAGTCGGAGACCTCCTCGGCCACCTCGGCCAGGAAGACCCGCTCCGCCGCGCTGAACGGGTGCCGCCCGGGACGCACGGCGACCAGCGTGCCCTGGGACTTGCCCAGCGGCAGCGCGGCCGCCGCGGCCGGCCCGGAGGCCAACGGCATCGGGTAGGGACGCTCCAGGTCGCGGCCCGTCCACATCCGGCCCAGCGCGGCAAGGCACGCCGGCCAGTCGCCGCTGCTCTCCAGCGGCCGGAACGGCGGCTCCCACTCGGCGGCCAGCCCGCTGATCCCGCACGGAAAGAGGTGGCTGCCGTCGTCCTGGAGCAGCATCAGCGCCCACCCGACCGCGCCCATCCAGCCGCACAGTCCGGCCAGCGCCCCGGTCAGCTCCCAGGCACTGCCCGCCTGGCGCACGCCGGCCCTGACCCGGGCCAGCGCATCAGATGGCACGATCATGAGGTGTCTCCCGGTCCTGCCATGTTCAGACGTCGACCGTACGGCCCGAGCCGCGAGAGGAACGGAGAAGCACGTAAAACGCCCTTCTCTGGCAGAAGTTGAACATTCATGCACGGCTGGGACAGGCGGCCCGGCGCCGGGCCGGGGTGAGACCAGCGGCGGGAGTTCGCCGTTCTCCCCGGTGCCCGCGCCACGGAGACGATGGCCGGCTCGATCCCCCCGAACAGTTCGCCGTGCGCCGAACATCTCCCGCGTGCCGGACCGTTCCGTCTTCCGGGCGCACCGTCCTCGTCGGCGTACGGCATGGTGGACCGCTCGCCGGTGGGCACCACACCCCCTGCACCGGCGAGGGCATGGACCCATGGCGGTGCGTCACACGGCGTCCAGGTCCGGCCCCGCGGCGGTCTTCGCGCGTGCCCCGCTTCGTACCGCCATGTGGTGCGGGAACCCGATGCCCAGCACGCCGGCGGCCGCGGCGGCTGCGACTGGACCGGGCCGACGACCTGTGGCTGCGTGCGCGCCGGCTCGCGGGATCCGGTGCCCGCCGGGCCGGAGCCCGCAGTCGGTGCCGGGCCGCTGGTTCGCCACCTGGCGGACCCCGCTCTCCCCGAGCCGCCGGGCCGGCAGCTCGAACCGGTACGGCTCGGCTGCGTCAACTGGCTCCGCGCGGACCTGATGGAACGCACGTCCGACGGCGCCCAGGTCCACGTCGACGCATGGATCGCCCCGTCGCACGCCCAGGCCGCCCGGGTCGCCGACGGCAGCCCGGACCTCGCGGTGTGCTGGGTGCGCGCCGAGGACCCGGAGCAGCGCAACCCGTGCGCCCGGCTCGTCGGCACCGACCGGCTCCACGCCGTCGCCCCCGGCACCGACCGGCTCCACGCCGTCGCCCCCGGCACCGACCGGCTCCACGCCGTCGCCCCCGGCACCGACCGGCTCCACGCCGTCGCCCCCGGCACTGACACGGGTGACGTGCCCGCCCGGGACACCGTCGTCCTCGTGGACGGCGACACCGCCTCCTGGTCGTCCTGCGGGATGCCTCTGCTCTTCGCCTGTCACCCCCTGACCGGTGACGAGCCTTGTGCCCAAGGTGGTGACGGAGTGGGGCGGGTCATCGCGTCACGTCGGGTCCCGTATCGCCTCGCCGTTCGTCAGGACGGTGGTAAAGCTTGGGAAATGGAACACGAGATCGACTTCGGTCATCGCGCGCCCACGGCGCGACCCCTGGACGCCACATGGATCCACGGCTCGCCCTCGGCCAAGCACAACACCGACCCCGACATCCAGGTACACGCCTACGACGAGCACACCTACATCCTTCGGCAGAACAAGGCGGTGCACTACGAAGCCCCGTTCCTTTTCCTGCTGTTCGGAAACGAGCGGGCGGTGCTCATCGACACCGGCGCCACCGAGGCGCCCGAGCACTTCCCGCTGCGCCGGGTCGTCGACGGCCTGATCGGCACATGGCGCGCATCCCACCCGCGCGACCGGTACCGGCTGCTGGTGCTGCACACCCACGGGCACAGCGATCACGTCGCCGCCGACGGCCAGTTCGCGGACCGCCCCGAAACCGACGTGATCCCGGCCGGTATCGACGAGGCGTGGACCTACCTGGGCCTGGCGGCCGATCCCGACCGCACGGTGCGGCTGGACCTGGGAGGACGCGTCCTGGAGTGTCTGGCCACGCCTGGCCATCACGAGGCCGCCGTGACCTACTACGACCCCTGCACCGGCATTCTCCTCACCGGGGACACCGTCTACCGCGGACGCCTGTACGTCGACCGGTGGGACGACTTCCGGCGCACGGTCCACCGCCTGGCCGACTTCGCCGACACCCACCCGGTCACCCACGTCCTGGGATGCCACATCGAGATGAGCACCACGCCCGGTCGGGACTACCCGGTGCGCACCACCTACCAGCCCGAGGAGCCGCCGCTGGAGATGACCGCCGGGCATCTGCGGCAGCTGCGCGACGCGGTCGACGACATCGCCGGCCGCGAGGGCGTTCATGTCTACGACGACTTCATCGTCCACAACCGACAGGGCTGACCCGCGCCCTGCGCGCTCTCCCTAACCCCTGACCCACCTCCCGTCAAGTAGCGAACAGCCGTGGCTGGGGCGCCTGCCCCATGCCGGGTCACGGTGGCAGTCGACTGCCCGCGCGTACCGCTGGAGCGGAACGCCGACCGGACCGGACTGGAGGCTGGATGTACCGCTGTCTGGGTAGCGCTGCGACCCGTCGTCCTCGGCTGGTGCTCCTAGCGGCGCTCGGCTTCCTCGTCCTGTCGGTGGTCTTCGGTGCCGGAGCGACGGGCCGGCTGAAGACGCAGGGGTACGACGATCCCTCGTCCGACTCCACCTTCGCGGCCCGAATGGCCTCCGAGTACCGCGGAACGGCCCCGAACCTCGTCGTGGTCGCACAGGCCGCGCGCGGCAGCGTCGACGCCCCCGCCGCCCGCGGCGCGGGACAGGACCTGACCCGGCGCCTCGCCGCCCAGCCGCACGTGGGCGACGTGTCCTCGTACTGGAGGGGCAAAGCGCGCGAGCTGCGCGGCAGGGACGGGCACTCGGCGCTGCTGCTCGCGCACATCGACGGTGGGGGTGACATCCTCGGAGCCCGTGCCGAGCAGGTGCGCGCGGCCCTGGCCGCCCAGCCGGCCGGCGGGCGGCCCGCCCTGACGGTGCACGTGGGCGGGAGGGCGCTGGTCGACGCCGAGATGCAGGACATCACCGCCTCCGACCTGAAGCGGGCCGAGGCCGTCGTCCTGCCGGGCACGCTGGTCCTGCTGGTCCTGGTGTTCGGCAGTGTGGTGGCCGCGGCGCTGCCCCTGCTCATAGGTGTCCTGGCGATCAGCGGGACGCTGCTGGCGCTGAACCTGCTCGGTTCCGTCACCGATGTGTCGGTGTTCGCGCTGAACCTCACCACCGCGCTCGGCCTCGGCCTGGGTATCGACTACGGGCTTCTGGTCGTCTCCCGCTTCCGGGAGGAACTCTCCCAGGGCCACCCGTCGCGCGACGCCGCCCGGCACACGGTGGCCACCGCGGGCCACACCATCTTCTTCAGTGCCGCGACGGTCTGTGCCGCGCTGGCGACTCTGCTGGTCTTTCCGCCGTACTTCCTGCGCTCCTTCGCATACGCGGGCATCGCGGTGGTGGCCGTTGCGGCGGTGGCGGCCACCACGGTCCTGCCGGCACTGCTGGCCCTGCTCGGCAGGCGCGTGAACGCGTGGGCGGTGCCGTGGCGGCACGGGGCCCGGGCCGGCTCCGCGTCGCGGTTCTGGGAGCGGCTGGCGCGCGTCGTCGTACGCCGCCCGGCGCTGGCCGCGCTGCCGGTGCTCGGCCTGCTGCTCGCCCTCGCCGGACCGTTCACCCACGCCGGCTTCGCGACGCCCGACGACCGGACACTGCCGCACAGCGCGTCCAGCCGGCAGGCCGGGGACCTGGTCCGCGGCGAGTTCGACGCGAGGGACGGCGGCGCACTCACGGTGTTCACCACCAGCACCAGGCCCGAGACCACGCTCGACTACGCGCCCGAGCTGTCCGCCCTGCCCGGCGTGGCCGAGGTCAAGGGCCCGACCGGGGTATGGCGGGACGGCGCTCTGGTGGCCGCCGCGCCGAGCCCTGCCACGTCCGGCCGGGCCCCGTCGGACCTCGGCCGGCCGGCCATGTGGACGGTCGTGCCGTCCGTGGATCCGCAGTCGGATGCCGCCCAGCAGCTCGTCCGCTCCATCCGGCGGACGCCGACTCCCGCGGACACCGCCATCCACGTCGGCGGTCCGAGCGCGGTGCTGGTCGACGCCAAGCACACGATCGCCCAGCGGCTTCCGCTGGCTCTGTCCCTGATCACCGCGAGCACGTTCGTGCTGCTGTTCCGCTTCTCGCGCAGCGTGCTCCTTCCACTGAAGGCGATCGCGCTGAACGGCCTGAGCCTCGCTGCGGTCCTCGGGGCCATGGTGTGGATCTTTCAGAGCGGGCACCTGCGGTCCCTGCTCGGTTTCACGCCCGGACCGCTCAGTACGACCATGCCGGTGCTGCTGTTCTGCATCGTCTTCGGGCTCTCGGTCGACTACGAGGTCTTCGTCCTGGCCCGCATCAAGGAAGCGCACGAGGCGGGGCACGACACGTCCGAGTCGATCGTCATCGGTGTCGCCCGCACCGGCGGCATCGTCACCACCGCCGGCGCCCTGCTCGCCTTCACCCTCCTGAGCTTCGGCACCTCCAAGGTGGCCCTCCTGCAGTTCTTCGGCATCGGCGCGGGCTTCGGCGTCCTGCTCGACGCGACCCTCGTGCGCGGCGTACTCGTACCGGCGCTGATGCGGCTCGCCGGCGGCCTGAACTGGTGGGCGCCGCGTCCCTTCGGCGGCAGGACGCCAGTACCCCCGGCGACCTCGCGGCGCCCTCCGCCTCCGCCTCCCCCTCCGCCACCGCCTCCCCCTCCGCCTCCACCGCCTCCTCCAACCCTTCCGGTCCCGCCGGCCGGCACCCCACCGGACCCCTCCCCGGAACCCCTGGGGCCCCCGCAACCCCCGGGGCCCCCGCAACCCCTGGGGCCCCCGGGACTCCCGGAACCCGTCGTCCCTCTTCCCGCTCCAGCCGCCCGTACCGGGCACCAGAACGAAAGCAGGTCCCCCCATGCATGACATCGCCATCGTCGGACTCGGCTGCCGCTTCCCCGGGGCCCGGGACAGCCAGGCGTACTGGAAGCTCCTGCTGAGCGCCGAGCGGCAGTTCACCTCGGTACCGAAGGACCGCTGGAACCACGACATCTTCCACGAGCCCGGTGACCGGCGCGCCCCCGACACCGCATACACCGACCAGGTCGCCTTCCTGGACGGAGTGGACCGCTTCGCCGCCCTGCACTACGGTGTGCCGCCCCGCCGGGTCGAGGCCATGGACCCGCAGCACCGGCTGATGCTCGACGTCACCCGCGAGGCTCTCGACGACGCGGGGCTGGGCCGCGGCGGCTTCGACCGGGAGCGGACGGGCGTCTTCATCGGCATGTCGGTGGCCGACTACAGGGAACTCGTGACCGCCCGTGTGAGGGCCATCTCCCTCGCCGACGGACCGCTCGCCGACGGACCGCCCGGCGGCGCGGTGGACGACGACGCCCTGCGTGCCCTGAAGACCCTGGCCGCGGAGCGGCTCGCCCCCGTCGAGGCGTTCACCCTGCCCGGAAGCCTGCTCAACATGGCGCCCGCCACCGTGAGCCGCCACTTCGGCCTCGGCGGCCCGAGTTTCGCCGTCGACGCCGCGTGCTCCAGTTCGCTGATCGCCCTCGACCAGGCGGTCCTCCACCTGCGCCAGGGCACCTGCCGGACGGCCGTCGTCGGCGGTGTCCACCTCAGCCTCACCCCGGACGGCCTGGTGGGCTTCTCACGGCTCGGCGCCCTGTCGGCCAGCGGGGTGTGCCGCCCCTTCGACGACCGGGCGGACGGCTTCGTCCTGGGCGAAGGAGCCGGCGCCGTGGTCCTCCGGCCGCTTCAGGACGCACTCGCTGACGGCGACCGTGTCTATGCCGTCGTCACGGGCATCGGCTCGGCCAACGACGGCGCTGCCCCCGGGCCGCTGTGCCCCACTGCCGAAGGCCAGTTGCGTGCCATGCGCCGGGCCTTCGCCGACGCGGGCGTGCCGCCGTCCGCCGCGGGCTTCGTCGAGGCCCACGGGACGGGCACCTCGGTCGGCGACCGCGTCGAGGTGGAGGCACTGCGCCGGCTGCGGGCCGAGCACCCGGACGAGGACCCCAGTCTGTGTTACCTCTCCTCGGGCAAGGCACTCATCGGTCACTCGCTGTCCGCCGCGGGCATCGCGGGGCTGATCAAGACGGCCCTGGTCGTGCACCACCGCACGATCGTTCCCCAGCCGGACACCACCCCCCACCCGGGTCTGGGACTTGAGGCCGCCGGACTGCGCCTCGCCGACACCGTTCGCCCCTGGCCCGACGGCGACGCCCCGCGGTGCGCCGCGGTCAGCTCGTTCGGCTTCGGCGGCACGAATGTCCACGTGGTACTCCAGGAGGCGCCCACCCCGGTCGGCGGACGGCCCCCGGCCCGGACCGCAACGCACACCGAACGGGCCGCTCGGCCCCAGCTCGCCCTGCTCTCGGCCGGCTCCCCGGAGCTGCTGCAGGAGCACATCGGCGAGCTGCTCGACACCCTGGAGCACACGCCGACGCCGTCGATGGCGGCCCTGGCCCACACCCTGGGCGGTCGCGAGCCGCTGCCGAGCAGGCTCGCGATCGTGGCCGCCGACGCCGCCGAGTTCACGCAGCGGCTGCACCGGGCCCGCCGCCAACTGGCCGACGGTGCCCGGGGCGATCTCGCCGACGGTGCCTTCGCCGCCGACGCACCGCTGCCGCCCGCCGAACTCCGCCTCGCCTTCGTCTTCCCCGGCCAGGGCAGCCAGCGACCCGGCATGCTGCGGGACCTCCACGAGCGCTTCCCCGAGTTCCGTCAGGCCCTCGGCACGCTTGGCGCCGTGGCCGGGCAGTACGTCGGTGCCGACATCGCCGGCCTGCTGTACGGCGGGGCGGCCGCGAGCCCCGAAGAGGACGAGGAACTGCGGCAGCGGCTGGCCCGCACGGAGGTCTGCCAGCCCCTGCTCGGTACCGTGCAGATCGCCGCCACCCGGCTACTGGCCGCCTGCGGCGTCACTCCCGACCTGGTCCTCGGTCACAGCGTCGGGGAGTTCGCCGCGGCCGCCGCGGCCGGCGTCCTCGGCGACGTCGAGACCGTACGGCTGCTGGCCCACCGGGGCGCGGTCCTCCGGGATGCCGAGGCAGAGCCGCGCGGCGGGATGCTCGCAGTGCAGACCGACACGGAGACCTGCCGACGGCTCCTGCAGGACATCGACGACGTGTGGCTCGCGTGCTTCAACCAGCCGCGGCAGATCGTGATCAGCGGCAGCAGGGAAGGGCTCGCCACCCTGCGCGGCGTCTGCTCGCAGGCGGGTATAGCGACGGCCGCGCCGGAGGTGTCGAACGCCTTTCACTCGCCGCGGCTGGCGCGGGCCGACGACGCCATGCGCGCCGACCTCGTACGGCGTCCTCTCGCCTCTCCCCGGCTGCCGTTCGTCTCGTGCGTGAGCGGCGCGGTGTGCGGCGAGCCCGAGCGGCTGCGCGCGCTGTGGGCGCGCCACGCGTCCGCGCCGGTCCGCTTCACCGATGCCGTGCGCAGCGCCTACGACGCGGGCGCCCGCGTCTTCCTCCAGGTGACCGGGGGCGGTTCGCTCCTCACCGCCGTCCGCCGCAACCTCACCGACTGTGTCCGTGACGGAGACCGCGACCGAGACCGAGACCGAGACCGTGACCACGACCGAGATTACGACGACGTCCACGTCGTCGCCGTCGAGGGCGCGGCGCCGGACGACGGGCGCGGCTTCCTGCGGGCGCTGGCCCGGCTGGCGGTCCTGGGGGTGCCGGTCGATCCTCGTGCGCCGGCGGTGCGGGAGCCGGACCGCGGGCTGCTGGATCTGCCGCCGGCCCGGCTGGATACACAGTCCTACTGGGTGTCCTTCCCCGGGTCCGTCCAGAACGGGACTCGCCGGTCCGGAGCCGTTCCGCCGCAGCCGTCTCCGGACCGGCCCGAGTGGCACCCGGCGCCCGAGCCGCCCGGCCCGCCCGCCGACGCGCCCGCGCGCATCACCCTCGGCGTCACGCCCGCCCGCTCGACGACCAGCCCCCCGGCGAACGACCACCCGTTGAACGACCACCCGTTGAACGACCACCCGTTGAACGACCACCCGTTGAACGACCACCCGTTGAACGACCACCCGTTGAACGACCACCCGTTGAACGAC
>NZ_JBIRST010000020.1:0-6333 GCF_044334385.1 Streptomyces sp. NPDC020801 | reverse complement strand
GACCGCCCGACCAAGGAGACCCCGATGTACGAGCTTCTCGACCTGATCCGGCAGCAGACGGCCATGCTCAGCCGCCTCAGTGAGACCCTGCCCGCCCCGGACCCCGCGCGACCCCGGGCCGCGACCGCCGTCACGGCCGACGCCCCCGCCGCGTCCTCCCGGCCGTGCGCGCCACCGGGCGCCGGGCCCGCCACCGAGGTCACGGAAGCCGTGCTCGCGGAGATCGCCCGCATCAGCGCGTTCCCCGTGAGCCACCTGCGGACCGACCAACGGCTCGTCGACGACCTGGGCTTCGACTCGCTGATGCTCACCGACCTGTTCACCTCGCTCCAGCGCCGGTGGCCCTACCTGACGATCGACGAGAAGTGCGCCCGGCCGACCGTCGGGAGCGTCGCCGCGATGCTCACCGGCCGCTCCGCGACGGCCCAAGCGGCACCCGTGGACGCTGTGGCCGACCGGGCCACGGACGCCGGGCCCCGCCCGCAGGCCGCCGTGCACATGTTCCCCGAGCACGTCCAGCCGGAGCCGCAGCCGCAGCCGGAACCTTCTCCGCCCGCTCCCGCGTCCCCCGCTCCCGCGTCCCCCTCGCAGCCGCAGGAGCACACGCGCATCGAGTGCTTCCCGGAGGTCGTCGCACACCACGAGCGGATGGACATCCTCGGCCGACTCCGGCTGCCCAACCCCTACTTCCTCGTACACGAAGCCGGTATGACCGACAGGACCATCGTCGACGGCCGGGAACTCATCTCCTTCTCCAGTTACAACTACCTGGGCATGGCCACGCACCCCGACGTGCGTGCGGCGGTCACGCAGGCCGTCGAACGGTGCGGCACGTCGGCGTCCGCGAGCCGGCTGCTGTCCGGCAGCCGCCCGCTCCACGTGGAGCTGGAGAGTGAACTCGCCCGCACCCTCGGGACCGAGGACGCGATCACCATGGTCAGCGGACACGCCACCAACGTCACCGTGATCGGGCACCTCGTCGGGTCGGGGGACCTCATCGTCCACGACGCACTCGCCCACGACAGCATCCTGCAGGGCTGCAGGCTCTCGGGCGCGACCCGGCGGCCCTTCCCGCACAACGACGCGGCCGCCCTGGACGCCCTCCTCAGCCAGGTCCGCCACCGGTACCGGCGGGTGCTCGTCGTCGTCGAGGGCGTCTACAGCATGGACGGCGACATCGCCGACCTGCCCGCTCTCATCGACGTCAAGAACCGGCACGGCGCGCTGCTGATGGTCGACGAGGCGCACAGCGTCGGTGTCGTCGGTGCCGGCGGGCGCGGTGTCGGCGAGTACTTCGACGTCGACCGCCCGGACGTCGACCTGTGGATGGGCACTCTGTCCAAGGCGCTTGCCGGGTGCGGCGGTTACGTGGCCGCCGACCGCGCCGTCGTCGACTACCTCAGGTACACCGCCCCGGGCTTCGTCTACAGCGCGGGCATGACGCCCGCCAACACCGCGGCGTCACTGGCCGCGTTGCGGACGATGCGGGCCGAGCCGCAGCGCCTGGCACGGCTGCGGGAGAACTCCGCGCTCTTCGCGGGCCTGGCTCGACAGGCGGGCATCGACATCGGTGACAGCCACGACACGCCGATCATCCCGTGCATCGTCGGGGACTCGGCGAAGACCCTGCGGCTGGCCCAGGCGCTCTTCCAACAGGGCGTCAGCGTCAACCCGATCCTCCATCCCGCGGTCCCCGAGGAGCTGACCCGGCTGCGGTTCTTCGTGACCTGTGACCACACGCCCGCCCAGATCCGGTCCACTGTGACGGCGTTGGAGCGGCAGCTGTGGCACATGGGCCTCACCACCGCGGCCTGACGGGGGCCTGTGATGGAGACCGTGTTTCCCGTGCTCGCGCCGGGCCGCGTCCACCGATGGGGTGGGGCCACCCTGGTCGTGGCCCGGCGCGCCGTCCTGGACCGGGTGCCGTCCTGGTCACCACTGCCGATGTTGTCCCGGGCCGAACAGGACCTCTTCCACGCGCTGCCGCCCCGGCGGCAGGGTGAGTGGGGGGCCGGACGGCTGCTCGCCAAGTGCCTGGTGGCCGATGCGGCCGTCATGCCGGTGACCGAGATCGAGATCCTCCCTCGCGCAGACGGCAGCCCTGAGGTGTCCGTCGGCGGCGGCCCGGTGGCCGTTTATCAGATCTCCATCAGCCACACCGCCCACCACGTCGCAGTGGCGCTCGCATCGGGTGCCGTCGGAGTGGACGTGTGCGAGACCGGGGCGGCGGCCGCGGTGCGCCGGGCCGCGGACCACGTCCTCACCGAGGAGGAACGGCCCGTCATCCCGGACCGGCCCGAATTCCTCTGTGCCGCCTGGGCGTTGAAGGAAGCCGCGATCAAGGCCGACCGCGACAGCCTGTTCGGGGAGGCACCGCGCCGCATCCGCATCCTCGGTCTGACACCTCCGGCCCTCGACGGCCGGCGTCGCGCCGAAGTGCGGCGCACGGGAACGGCGGTCCTCGCGCTCGTCCTCGCGGCCGAGGCCACGCCCCTCGAGGACGTGGAGACGCTCGACCGCGTGGTGACGAAGCCGCTGAACTGACCACGCGCGCCCACATCGGCGAGGCACGGGCAGCCCGGACGACCGATGTCCGTCTGTCCGTCCGGCACGCAACTTCCACTGCCCTTTACCGGTCCTGTTACGTGGCATCGACGCGGGACCGAAGGCATGGGACCGATGGCATGGGACCGAAGGCATGGGATCGGCGGCGGGGAAGTGCCCGGCGGTGGGGGAGCGAAGGATGTGGTTGCGGTGGGGGCGAGCCGTTGGCACGGCGGTGGCCGCGCTCATGGTCGGGGCGGTGGGCACGGCGTGCGGGGGCCACGCCGGCAAGGGAGCCGGTGATGCCGCCGAAGGCTGGCCGAGACTCAGGCAGGACAACCCTCAGGCCTCCTACTTCCTGGCGCCCGGCGGCAAGGCCGAGGACTTCAACCGCTACGAGACCATCCTCTACGCCCAGAATCCGCGGGGCAGGAACGAACTTGCCGCCAAGGACGTCGTGGCCGTCTACGACCTGTCGTCCCTGAAGGGCAAGGTGACGATCCGCCGGGTGGGCGCGGGCTGCACCCGCAAGGACTGGACCGTGACATGCACGACCCGTGACTTCTATCAGCAGACCTATCTCGACCCCTTCGCGCTGAGCTCGGCCCGGGGTGCGAAGACGGGGCCGGCCGGCGAGGTCCAGGAGCGGATCACCAGCTCCAATGCCGGCACCGTCAGGCACACCCGGCGGGTCTGCATCGGCAAACCCGACCTCCTCATGGCCAAGCACGAGCCGTCCACCATTCCCCGCTCGCGCCGCGGCTTCCTGCCCCCGCTCACCCCCGCCTTCGGCAACAGGGGCCAGGTCTCCCCGCCCGGCGGCTTCGTTCTCGCGGTGTCCCTGTCCCAGGGCACGCTCGCGGGGGAGAAGTACAGCAACTGCTTCTACACCCCGGACGGCAAGGCCGCCTACTGCCGGTTCTCCGGTGATCTGTCCCCGGGGACGGCCTTCGAGACGGACGGCCCGTTCCGCGGCGCCACCGACCCGTGCTGCTGGGTGAAAGGCGCCTACAGCTACCGCGTCTGGCCCACGGGGAACCCGCCCGGGTACGGCGCCGGCCCGTCGCCGCAGGACCGGCCCGGCACCGGCCGCAGGCTCGGCCTCAAGCCGATCGGCATCGACACCCTCCCGAACGGCCCGGGCGTCCTCGAGTTCTCCTCGGCGGGCGAGCCGGAGGCGGACTGGACGATCGACGGCATCACGCTCCGCGGCAGGATCGGCGAGCAACTCACCGTGGCGGTCCCCTCCGCGCGCAACCTGGGCCCCGACAAACCGGACCGGCACCCCACCCTGGCGGAGGTGACCCTTCCCGAGGGAGTCACCCTCGTGCCCCCACAGCCGGACGAGCAGGCGGAGGAGGAGTACTGCCGGTACGCGAACGAAGGCAGGACCGTTCGCTGCACCCAGAACCCGCCCTGGTCCTACCTGCGGGTCCGCATCGACAAGGAAGTCCGTGACGCCCGGGGGACGATCACGGTCATCGACCCCACGGACTCCGCGGACCCGAATCCGTCGAACAACACGGCCCCGATCAAGGTGCAGATCACCGCCGGCATCCCGCACGCCGGCTCCGGCTCCGCGGCGCCGAGCGCCTCGTAGACGGCTGTCGGTTGCCGTGCGGCCTCAGAGCGTGCGGTGCGCGGTCGACCCCTTACTGCTGGTGAGCGGGTACGGACCTGCCCGTACCCGTGACACTCCCGCACATGCGTGAGGGGAGGTGCGTGAGGGGAGGCGGGCGGGGTAGACGCCCCGGCCGGACATTCGACGCAGTCACATCCGGATGGGCTGTACAGGGAGGAAGACCATGAAGAAGCTGATGCGGCGCATCGCGACCGTGGGCATCTTTGCCGCAGCCGTCGGAGGGACCCTCCTGGCCGCCGGCGGCTCCGCGACGGCGGCCACCGCTGAGACCGCCCAGCGCACTACGCCCCCGGCGCCCCCGGCGGCCACGGCCGCCCCCGGCCATCGCTCCCTGCCGCACCACACCACCCGCCACCGCATCGACCCCTGGGTCGCGGACCAGCTGGCCATGTTCCACCCCGCGGCCGCGAAGCGGTCGGCGATCTTCGATCCCTGGGTCAAGGACCAGCTCGCGCAGCTTTCGGCCACCGCGCAGTAGATGCGGCACGCGATGTCCACGACGTGCTGCGATGACCAGTCGCCCGGAGGCGAGCCCGGGACGTGCCCGTCCCCGGCACTGAAGGCGGCGCGATATGCGGAACCGTTACCGATCCCGGTGATCGGACCTGCAACCCCACAGGGGTTCGCATGGTCATAGGGGTGAAGTGGCAGCCGGGGCGCACGGCGGCCGCAGATCCTGGTCCTGCTGATGCACCCGGTTCCAGCCCACCGCCAGGGCCACCTACGAGGAGCTCGTGGGCATGCAGGACGAGGGCAGCGCCACGAAGTACTTCCGCACCACATCCAGCGGCCCCTGGACCTACCTCACCAGTGACGGCTTCCCGGCGGGGCCGAACGGCTGCGGCGACATCCCGCAGATCCCGCGGGCCCTGGCCGCTGCCTGGCGAAACTGCTCCACGCCGCTGCGGTAGTCGGCCCGCTGTGACTTCACCCACCCTCTCTTGCCGAAGCGAGTAAGGCGTACCTACGTTCGGTCACATGTCCTCCCATGGCTCTGCCCTTCCCGGCGAACCGGACGAACCCGCCGCTGCGAGCAGGCCCGCGGCGGAGGGATCCGGCACCCCCGCACCGGTCGACTTCGCCGTCGACCTGGACGCGCACGAGATGCTGCGCCGCACTCATGTCCTGGCCGCACTCGGCCCCGACTGGGATCCCGTCGCTGCGCTGCGTGGTGAGGAGGAGGCGTACGAGCTGCTGTATTCCGGCCTGAGCACGGAGCAGCAGCGCCTGTACGACGAGCTCGTTGCCGCCGGTGTGCTCCCGGGCGGAGGGGGCGGCCATGATGCCGCTTGACCCGCAGGCCGACATCGGACGCCGCGCCTGGGTGGCCTGTCCGAACTGCGACGACCGCCGCGGGTGCGCCGAGTGCGAGCAGGGGGGCACCTGCCGGGAGCACTGGCGCTATCTGCTGTCGAACACCGGCAGCCTGCTTCACCTGCAGTGCCCGTCGTGCACGCACGTCTGGACGCACGAGACCCATTTCGGTGCCACCCGCTCTGCTTGGGGGCGCCCGTCCGGCGGTGGCCGGGAGCAGTGATCCTCCGGGGCCGCCGACGCAGCGGCCGACGCAGCGGCCGACGGAGCGGCCCGCGAGGTACGGGACTGTGGTGCCGCGTGCCGAGAGGGCGTGGCGAGTTTGTCAAGTCCCGACTTGTGGGGGCGTGACGGGGTTGTTTATCCGGGGCTTAATTGAGTCATGGGTTCGAGCGATTCGGATCTTTCCATCCCCTATTTCCCGTCAAGGAGATTTCTCATGGCTCGCATTTCCAACCCCCGGCGTTTTGTGATGCTGACCGCTTCGACTGTTCTGGCTGCGGGTGGTGCGCTGGTGCCGGCGAGCGCGTTCGCGGCTCCGCAGACGGCGCACGCGGTGACGGCCGGCGCGGTGGCCGACGGCGGCCACTGGCGGCACCATGACGGCGGCCACTGGCGTCACGGTGGCGGCGATGACAGGGACGGCCGGGGTGGTGGCGGGCAGGGCAACGTGGTGGTCATCATCGGTAACGGCAATACGGTCCCGGTGAACAACGGCACCGTGAACACCGGCTGACAGGGCGGCCGGTGGTGACACCGGCAGGCCGTGGCCCGGCCGGGTGGCAGCGTCAGGGACGCGCTACCCGGCCGGGCCCTTGTGCGTTGTGCGCGGG
>NZ_JBIRST010000019.1:163125-182907 GCF_044334385.1 Streptomyces sp. NPDC020801 | reverse complement strand
CACATAGTCCGGCCGAATCCCCCACGATTCCAGCAACCGGAACAACGCCACCTCGATCGCGAACAACGCCGGCTGCGCACACCCGGTCTCATGCAACCCCTCCGCACCGACATCGACCGGCGCGTCCAACACCGCACACACCTCGTCGAAGGCTTCGGCGAACACCGGGAACGCCGCATACAACTCCCGGCCCATCCCCTGACGCTGCGAACCCTGACCCGAGAACAGGAAACCCACCTTGCCCCCGGAACGTGCCACCCCCTGGACCACGCAAGCCGACGAAGAGCCGGACGCCAAGGCCCCTACGGCCTCAGTGAGTTCCTCCAGGGTCTCCCCCACCGCCACCGCCCGGTGCTCCAGCACCGACCGTGTCGTGGCAAGCGAGAAGCCGATGTCCGCCGGTCGTGCCTCGGCATCCACGGAGGACAACAGGCGCTCCGCCTGCCCGCGCAGCGCCGCCTCGCTCCTCGCCGACAGCACCCACGCCATCGGCCCCGCGAGCGCGTCGCGGGCGGGCTCCTGGCTCACCGGGACGTGCTCGACGATCACGTGGGCGTTCGTACCGCTGATGCCGAAGGAGGAGATCCCGGCCCGGCGCGGGTGCTCCGACTCCGGCCAGTCGACCGCCCCGGTGAGCAGCCGCACGCCGCTCTCCGACCAGTCCACGTGCGGCGTCGGCTCGTCCACGTGCAGCGTCTGCGGCAGCACACCGTGCCGCATCGCCATCACCGTCTTGATCACTCCGGCGACACCGGCGGCGGCCTGGGTGTGGCCGATGTTGGACTTCACCGACCCGAGCCACAAGGGCCGCTCGGCGTCCCGTCCCTGGCCATAGGCGGCGATCAAAGCTTCCGCTTCGATCGGGTCGCCCAGCTTGGTTCCCGTACCGTGCGCCTCCACCGCGTCCACGTCGACGGCCGACAGCCCGGCGGACGCCAGCGCCTGCCGGATCACCCGCTGCTGCGAAGGCCCGTTCGGCGCCGTCAGACCGTTCGACGCACCGTCCTGATTGACGGCGGATCCCCGTACGACCGCCAGCACCTGGTGCCCGTGGCGCCGAGCGTCGCCCAGCCGCTCGACCAGCAGCATGCCGACGCCCTCGGCCCACCCCGTACCGTCAGCGCCCGCGGCGAACGCCTTGCAACGCCCGTCCGCCGACAGCCCGCGCTGCCGGCTGAACTCCACGAACATGCCGGGTGTGGACATCACGGTCACGCCGCCGGCCAGCGCCAAAGAGCACTCGCCGCTGCGCAGCGACTGGATCGCCAGGTGCAGAGCCACGAGCGAGGACGAGCACGCCGTGTCGACCGTGACCGCGGGCCCCTCAAGGCCGAAGGAGTAGGCCACCCGGCCCGAGGCGACGCTGGTCGTCGTGCCTGTCAGAAGGTAGCCCTCGACGCCCTCCACGGGCTCGTGGAGCCGGGGGCCGTAGTCCTGCGCTGTCGCGCCGATGAACACTCCGGTCCGGCTGCCGCGCAGTGAGGCCGGGTCGATGCCGGCGCGTTCGAAGGCCTCCCACGCGGTCTCCAGGACCAGGCGCTGCTGCGGGTCGATCGCGGCGGCCTCGCGGGGGCTGATGCCGAAGAAGCCCGCGTCGAAGTCGGCTGCCTCGTGGAGGAATCCTCCCTGTCGTGTCGAGGACTTGCCGGGCGTGCCGGGCTCCGGGCCGTATAAGGATTCCACGTCCCAGCCACGGTTCGCGGGGAAGCCTGATATGGCGTCCCCGCCGCTCTCCACCAGCCGCCACAGGTCTTCCGGTGAGCACACCCCGCCCGGGAGGCGGCAGCTCATCGCGACGATCGCGATCGGCTCGTCGGGGTCGGACACGGTTTCGGGAACGGCGACCGCCGCGGCCTTGCCCAGGGCTTGCGTGCTCAGGTGGCGGGCGAGCGCGAGGGGGGTCGGGTGGTCGAAGAGCAGCCCGCTGGGCAGGCGCAGTCCGGTCGCCTGCGTGAGCTGGTTGCGCAGTTCGACGGAGCTGAGGGAGTCGAAGCCGAGGTCGTGGAAGGTCCACTCGGTTTCGACCTCGGCGGCCGCGGCGTGTCCGAGCACGGCCGCAACGTTCGTACGGACCAGGTCGAGCACCGCCGCGTCGCGTTCGCGCTCGGGCAGGGCGGCCAGCCTCTGTGCCAGGGCGCCGACGGGCGCCACGACGGTGTCGGCGTCGGCGTCGGCGTCGGCGTCGGTTGCCGCGACCGGCTGCGGGACGGCCGGCGGTTCGGCGGTGACGGCGGGGGCCGTGGTCTCGTCCAGCCAGTGCCGCCGTCGCTCGAACGCGTAGGTGGGCAGGGGTACTCGGCGTGCGCCGCGTCCCTCGAACAGGGCGTGCCAGTCCGGCTCCAGGCCGTGGACGTGCAGTGCCGCGACCGCCGCCAGCAGGGCCTGCGGCTCGGGGCGGCGGGCGCGCAGGGCGGGGACGAACAGGGCTTCGCCGGGCGCGCAGGCGTGGGCCAGGGAGGTCAGCACGCCACCGGGGCCGAGCTCCAGGTACGTGCGGACGCCCAGCTCGTCGAGGCGGGCGACGCCGTCGGCGAACCGGACCGCGTCGCGGACGTGGCGGACCCAGTACTCGGATGTGCGGCCCTCGTACTCGCCGGTCAGACGGCCCGTCACATTGGAGACGATTGGAATGCGCGGGTGGTGGAACGTGAGACGCTCGACGACGCTGCGGAATTCCGCCAGCATTGGTTCCATGTGCGGGGAGTGGAAGGCGTGGCTGACCCGAAGTCGGCTGGTCTTGCCACCCTGGGCGGCGCATGCCTCGGCGATCTCGGTGACGTGGTCCTCGTCGCCGGAGACGACGACGGAGTCCGGGCCGTTCAGCGCGGCGATGCTCACGCGGTCCCCGCGGTCGCCGATGAGCGCGCGCACCTCGTCCTCGGTGCCCTGCACGGCGATCATGGCTCCGACTGCGGGCAGCGCCTGCATCAACCGGCCGCGTGCGGCGACCAGTTCGCAGGCGTCGGCGAGGGAGAGGACTCCGGCCGTGTGTGCGGCGGCCACTTCACCGATGGAGTGGCCCATCAGCACGTCGGGGGTGATGCCCCAGCTCTCCAGCAGCCGGAACAGCGCGACCTCGACGGCGAACAGCGAGGTCTGCGTGTAGAGCGTCCGGTCGAGTTCCGCCGCTTCCTCGGAGCCCTCGGGAGCGAACATGACCTCGCGCAGCGGCCGGGGCAACAAGGGGTCGAGGACGGCGCACACCTCGTCCAGCGCAGCGGCGAACACCGGGAAGGCCCGGACCAGTTCACGGCCCATTCCGGCGCGCTGGCTGCCCTGGCCGGAGAAGAGGAAGGCGACCTTTTCGCGCGGGCCGACGCGGCCGGTGGTCAGCGCGGCGTCGATGCCGCCGGCGGTGAGCTCGCGCAGCGCACGCAGGAAGTCCGCGCGGTCCCCGCCCACGACGACGGCCCGGTGCTCGAAGGCGGTACGTCCGGTGGCCAGGGACCGGCCGACGTCGGACGGCTCAAGGTCGGGGTGCTTCTCGGCGACGTGCGAGAGGAGAGCGGCCGCCTGGGCGCGGAGCCCGGAGGCGGTCTTGGCGGACAGCGGCCACAGGGTCGGTGCCGTGGACGGCCGTGGTACGGGCTCGGTCTTCGTGGCCCGGTGTTCCGCCAGCACGATGTGGCAGTTGGTGCCGCCCATGCCGAAGGAGCTGACACCGGCGAGCAGCGGGCGGCCGTCCTGGCTGTCCCAGGTGCTGTGCTCCATCTGCACCTGGAGGTTGAGCCGGTCCAGCGGAATCGCGGGGTTCGGAGTCTCGAAGTTGAGGCTGGCGGGCAGTTCGCGGTGGCTGAGCGACAGGGCGGCCTTGAGCAGGCCCGTGATGCCGGCGGCGCCCTCCAGGTGGCCGACGTTGGTCTTGGCCGAGCCGACCCGCAGGGGCCGGACGGGATCGCGTCCCGCGCCGAGCACCGCACCGAGCGCGGCCGCCTCGACGGGGTCACCGACCTTGGTGCCGGTTCCGTGCAGCTCCACGTAGCCGACCTGGGCGGGGTCGACCCCGGCCTGTTCGTAGGCGAGCCGGAGCACCTGTTCCTGCCCGGACTGCAGCGGCACGGTCAGCCCGTTGCCGCCGCCGTCGTTGTTGACCGCGCTGCCGCGAATCACGCAGTAGACCGGGTCTCCGTCCGCGATGGCCCGGGCCAGCGGCTTGAGGACGACGATGCCGCCGCCCTCACCGCGGACGTAGCCGTTCGCGCGGGCGTCGAAGGCGAAGCAGCGGCCGTCCGGGGACAGACCGCCGAAATTGGCGGCGCCCAGGGTGCTCTCGGGGACGATGTTGAGGTTCACGCCACCCGCGAGGGCCGTGGTCGACTCGCCCTCGCGGAGGCTCTCGCAGGCCAGGTGGACCGAGACCAGGGAGGAGGACTGGCCGGAGTCCACGGTGAGGCTGGGGCCGTTCAGACCGAGGAAGTACGAGACCCGGTTGGCGATCAGGCTGCGGTGCAGGCCGGTGACGGTGTGTGGGGAGACGGCCGTGAGTCCGGAGCGGTGGTGCAGGGTCGCGTAGTCGTCCCAGATGGCGCCGACGAAGACTCCGGTCCGGGTGGAGCGCAGCGTCTCGGCGCGCACGTGCGCGTCCTCCAGCGCTTCCCAGGCAAGCTCCAGCACGAGCCGCTGCTGCGGGTCCGTGGCCGCGGCCTCCTTGGGGGAGAGCCCGAAGAACCCGGCGTCGAAGTGGCCGATGTGGTCCAGGAATCCGCCCCGGCGGATGTCGGTCCTGCCCGGCGTGGACGGGTCGGAGTCGGCCACGGCGGCCGCGTCCCAGCGGTCCGGGGGGACGTCGCTGATCGCCTCCGTGCCCTCGCTGAGCAACCTCCAGAAGGCGGCCGGATCGGCGGCCCCCGGCAGCCGGCAGGCCAGGCCGATGACGGCTATGTCATCGGCCGAATCCGCCGAAGCCGAACCGGCCCGATTCCCTGTTTTGTTGAGCCCGGACTCGACCATATTGCGCTCCACCCACCCACACAGAGAACGAAAAGGCACCGTACACATGGCGGTGTGACCCTAGTTTCGGCCCAGGGGCCGGGCTTCCGGAGTCGTACCGGATCAGGTCTAGGGGAATCCCAAACGGACGGCGCATGCATGTCGTCGCGTGGGCATCCGCAGCCGGTGGGCCTCACTGGGAGGAACCCTGGGGGCCGTTGTGGGAAGGCTTTGGCGTGGGCTCTTACACCGTGTCCTACATGGTCGGTTTGAGGAGGCGTTTGTAGCGGCAGGGGGCTCTGCGAGGCCGAGAAGGGCCAGGTGGTTTCCTGGATGGCGCTCGTATCGGGATGGCAGCGGCGGGAGGCGGTGAGCCAGGACGGGGTGCGCTCGATGAGCCATCTGCGGCCGGCCCAGTCGTTCGCCGGGGTCGATGCCGTTGCAGGCCTGACCAGAGCAGCCGGCTTCGGCGCACCGCGTGACGGTGCTCACGAGAGCAATCACCGGAAGGAGCCCGGGGGCCGGCCGTGCGCCGGTCGGCAACTACTTGGTGTGCAGCATGAGGGCGTAACGGGTGTTGTCCCCGTAGACGCCGCTCTCGTCCCCGCGGATTCCGTACCGATTCTGGAATCGGGCCACGGCCTGGCGGACGTCCATGTCGTAACGGCCGTTGATGGCGCCGCCGTCGTAGATGTGCGGGATCTGCAGCAGACGTACCTGCAACTCGTACACCCCATGGCCGCTGTCGCCCTCGCGCAACAGCCCGGTGCCCGGTATCTGCGGGAGCGAGGTGCTGTCGGGAAGGGGGTGGTCCGGTTGTTCCACGGATGCGGACGGCTGTGCCGGTGTGGTGCGTTCGTCGGTGAACAGGGAAGAGGCGAGGAGCAGTCCGCTCACGGCGCCCAGTCCGAAGATGCCGGCGGCACGGGTGTGCCGCCGTTCGGCGAAGCGCCGGTGTCCGCGGCTTTCCTTCTGGGCGGGCGTGAGGGGTTGCCCGGGCAGCGGCGACGAGGTGGGCGGGGGCTCGGGCGGCGTCCAGCACTGCGCCGCGGCGGGGCGGGAGGTGGCCGCCGGTGGGTCAGTACGGCGGCGCGCATCGGCCTGCGCAGGAGCGGGGAGCGGCAGGATTGCCGTTGGCTCGTGGTGCGGTGGGACTGTGCGGCCCCCGGTGGGCGGCTCTGCCACCACGGGTGGCGGCTCCACGGCCGGTCGCAGGCCGCGCGCCCACAGCGGACTCACCACGGCATCCTGCGAAGTCCGGTGCGTGGGAGCGGTGGAGTCGTCGTACTCGGCCGTTGCGCCGTAGTGGCGCTGCTCCTCCATGGCGTGAAGGTCGGCGCGTGCAGCGTCCAGGGCGTCCAGAATCGACTGAAAGGAATCCCTGATCTCCTGCGCCGGGTCATCCGGGGAAGTCAGGGCTCGCCAGGGGTCGGCGTCGTTGAATCCCATCGGCAGTCCTCCTTGGCCGGGCATCCATGAGACACCAGTCGGACACCCGTCTTGCCCATCGATACGCACCCGGCGCGGTGTTGCCTCAATCTCCCACAGAAAACAGCCAGATGGTCCCGGTATGATTGCGTTTGCGCAACACCCCTACCCGCTCCCGGCCGCATGCCCGATTCGCCGCAGCGGCCCGGGTACGGCCAGGACGACCGAAGCCCAGGCAGCGGCTCCGCCGGGCGGAGCCGACAGGAGGGTGAGGACTCCGCACACCGCCGGGCAGGCACGATGACAGAGGTCTGCAGATCGACCGAGAGCTGGACTGCGCCCTGGAGTTGGAAACGGAACAGCTCGTCAACGAGCTCTTGAACGGCCCGCCCTCCAGGCCGGCGACCGGCCGTCCTCGGCGCTGCACGGTCCTTCGAGCACTACTACGGGCGTGGCTCGCCCGCACTCCGCCGCCCACACCTCCGCAGAGGCTCAGGGGCCGTCGGGCCGCACTTCGTGCCGGCCCGTGCAAAGCGACCGCGCCCGGTGTCCGCCGGGCGGTCGACGATGGCCGCTGAGCCCACCCGCGGCACCGTCTTCCCCATATTTCCTATCGATTTACTAGGGTAGCATTGACGGGCCGCCCTGGGGGTGCGCAGGATGATGCACATGTCCCGCACGCAGCAACGACTCGTTCGTCGTCGGCATGTCGACTTTGGTCACGTCGTCAGCGCCGCCTGCTGTCGCGCGTAGGGCACGCGGCTCACACGGTGCGCGTGCCAACTCCGCTCCTTCTTCTCTCATCCCGGGTGGATCGGGCGAACCCACTACTGCGCCTGACGGCCTGACGCACTCCTGAAGGACGACCGCCATGACCACGGCACTTCCGGCCCAAGCCACTTCATCGGATTCACCAGCTCCCGACATGCGCCATCTCCGCCTCGTGGGCGACACCACGGCGGGCGGCACTGGGACACACGGTTGCGCACCCCTCGTCGGCTACCTTGTGCTCGTCCCCGAGGGCACAGATCCCGCCCAGCTCTTCGCCGGCGACGTGCCACGGCCGGAGATCCGACCGGTCGCCCACGAGGAGTGGCCTCCCGCGCAGCAGCCGGGAGGCGATGCCATCCGCGTCGATCACGCGCGACGTGTGGCAGAACTGGACGGACGCGAACTCCCCGCCGGTGTCGACGGCATCCTCAGCCACGTCATCGAGGGCGACGACGCCTCGCACTACACGCCGACCGCGGCCTGAGCACCTCGGCCGCCGGGCAGGGCGACACCCGCCCCTGCCCGGCGGCCCACCTGCAACGGACGCCGGCCGAGGCCGTACGGGATAATGCGCGCATGCGGATCTCAGCCAGGGCGGACTACGCGGTACGTGCCGCGCTGCAGCTCGCCGCGTCACGGGATGACGGGCCACTGAAGGCCGAGGCCATCGCCGGCGCCCAGGGCATCCCACACAAGTTCCTCGAAAGCATCCTGAACGACATGCGCCGGGCCGGTCTCGTCGTAAGCCAGCGCGGCGGCAACGGCGGCTACCGGCTGGCCAGGCCCGCCGAGTCCATCAGCATCGCCGACGTCATACGCACTGTGGACGGACCGCTGGTCTCGGTGCGCGGGGTCCGTCCCCCGGAGCTGTCGTACACCGGCCCCGCCGAGTCGCTGCTCCCCCTGTGGATCGCACTGCGGTGCAACGTGCGGGAGATCCTCGAGGGCGTTTCGCTCGCCGATGTCGCATCGTCTCAACTGCCTCCTGAAATCACGGCGTTGACCAATGTCCCGGGCGCCTGGGTAAACCCCTGACAGGCCGGCCCATTCCCTCTCGATCACATGAAGCGAGATAGCGACGCCCACCGTGCGAACACCCCTTGGGGTCGACGCCACCTTCCGCCACTGATCCCTTTCAGCCAGGTAGGAAAACCAGGGATCCGTGGCGGTGGCCATGAGAACGCTCGACCTCGCAGGCCGGATGCCGCCCCTTCTGACCGCGCGTCGTCACATTGACCTCGGCCGTACGTCCAGTACCGTCTGTCGGCCCCTCTGACGCCACAGAACCTGACCTTCTCCAGGAACAGCACTGCGTCCTTGCCCGGTCCGCACCGTCAGCGGATCGGCACCCCCGGCTGACCACGCCTCCTGCGTTCCACTTCTCAGCCCGCGACAGCATTCCTGCCGCCGACGGCCGAGGAGTTGGAGTGCCGGTGCGCGCCGGCAGGCAATCGCCTCGCATTTCCGTACCTCCCTGATCGCCCATCCCCTGAGAGGACACCTCCGTGTCTGCAGCGAGACGGTGCAGCGAGACCGCTCGCCAAGGGCGATGTGTCGGTGGTCCGTACCGACAACAAGATCACCCCTGACGCCTGCAAGTCCGGTTCCATCGACGGCGCGTGGGCGCCCGAGCCGACCGCCTCCAAGCTGGTCGCCGAGGGCGGCAAGGTGCTGCTGGACGAGTCGTCGCTGTGGCCGGGCAAGAAGTTCGTGATCACGAACATCATCGTGTCGCAGAAGTTCCTCAAGGAGCACCCCGATGTCGTCGAGGCCGTGCTGCGCGGCTCGGTGAAGACCAATGAGTGGATCAACGCCGACCCGGAGAAGGCGAGGGCGGCTGCCAACGCGGCGCTGGAGAAGCTGTCGGGCGAGGCGTTGCCTGCTGACGTCATCGACCCGGCCTAGCGATCTGGAAGTAGGCACCCCACATTCTCCCGCAGATGCCGCCGGATCGCGGTCATGGGCCGGCGCCCAGCCATCCTCCACTTGAGCCGGATACAGGTCCGTCGCCCACTACCGGGGCTCCGCTGTGTAACTGGCCCCTTTCACTCGGCAGAGTCACCTTCGAGCCCCTGAGTTCGCGCTACGGAGCCTTCAGATTTCCTGAACCCACGGAAGATCGACCTCACAGCGCTCAACAAGGTTCTCGGGGCCGAGGGCAAGAACGAGGTCAGCGACGCCGGCCTCGGCGCCGGGTGACGACAACCGCACCCGACGAGTTCCCAGGAGTGACGACGATGGCCGCCACGATCGTCAAGATTGCCGTGCGATGCCTGGCTCCGGGGCTCGCTGCCCGGCTACCTCTGGACCATCGTCTCGCGCGGTCTGCTCGGCTTCCGGATGGCGCTCGCCACCGGTACGCCGCTGGGCCTGCTGGCCGCCCGGGTGAGGTTCGTGCGGGAGGCTATCGGCCCCATCCTGTCGGGTCTGCAGTGACTGCCGTCGGCCCTGGGTGCCGCCGGCGATGATCCGGCTGGGCCTGAACGGCTCGATGATGTGTGCCGTGATGCTGCTCGGCGCGGGCCGTCCATCGCCAACGGCCTCGTCGCGGGCGTCGACCGGATCCCCCCGCTGTTCCTGCGGACCGGGTGCACGCTGGGTGCGGACGGGCTGCGCGGGGCCCGGCACATCGTGATGCCGGGGGCGCTCCCGGGCTGTCCGGCGGGGCTGAAGCAGGGCTGGGCGTTCTCCTGGCGGTCGCTGATGGCCGCCGAGATCATCGCCTCCTCGCCCGATCTGGGCGTCGGTCTTGGCCAGTTGCTGGAGAACGGGCGGCGCAACTCCGGTATGTCGCAGGTCTTGCTGGCCGTCTTCTTGATCCTGCTCGTCGGTATCGCCATCGGCCTGCCGATCTTCAGCAGCTGCAGCGGCGGTCGTGGCGGTTGTACGTGCGGCTGTTGTCCGATCCGACTGCTGGGGGTGCGGTGGCCGAGCCTGTCCGTGTGCGCGGACCGACCGATCAGGAAGGGCAGAAGTTCACTACCAACGTGGCTAACCCATACGGTCACAGCACTCGCTCGTCAGCCCGCCACTTGCTGAAGGCCGTCGAGGATGAGATCCAGTCCGAATTCGAACTCGTCGCCGTAGGCGTAACCGGGGCGCATGACGTGAGCCGTCGCGATCTCGGTCAGGTACGGATACTCGCCGTCGCCGAAACCGCTCATGATGGATTCGGCCAGTTCGGCGGTCTCCTTCGGAGTGTCGAAGGGCAGGGTCTTCTCCTGCAGGGCGAACCCGTAGACGTAGCTGTCCAGAACCGAGACGGCGTGGGCAGTGAGAGTGAGGGAGAACCCGCCCTGCCGGAGGCAGCCGAGAACGGCGTCGTGGTGACGCAGAGTGGCCGGGCCCGGCGTGGAGCGTGACTCCATCAGCCCGATTGCCCAGCGGTGCCGGGACAGCACGAGGCGCATGGAGATCGTCCGCTGCCGCATCGCCTGTCGCCAGTCGTCACCCGGTGTGGGCAGTTCGACCTCGCCGAAGACGAGGTCGACCATGCCGTCGAGCAGGTCCTCCTTGTTGGCCACGTGGTTGTACAGGGACATTGCCTCGACTCCGACGGCCTCGCCGAGCTTGCGCATGCTGAGTGTCTCCAGGCCGCCGGCGTCGGCCAGTTCGACGGCGGCATGCAGCACCCGCTGCCGGGTGAGCGTCTCGCGGGCCGGCTGCGGGGTGGTACGTCGGGTCACGGTGGACGGTCACTTCCTCTCGTGGTCTCCCAGCGTTGACGAGCTTACGCCGTAAGTGCTGTACTTACGGCGTAAGTCTTTCCACTTACGCCGTAAGTCGCGGGAGACGGAACCAGGAGCAGTGACGATGCGAGACATGAGCGAGCCGATCGCACCCACCGGTGGGACCAGGACGATGGCGGCCGTCGTGCAGGAGCACTACGGTGCCGAGCCGGAAGCCGTGCTGCGCACGGCGCGGCTCGCCCGGCCCAGCATCGGGCCGGGCGAGGTACTCGTGCGGGTGCGCGCCTCCAGCGTGGACCGGGGTACCTGGCACATGATGGCCGGCCTGCCGTACGCGATCCGGCCCGTGAGCGGGCTGCGCAGGCCGAAGCTACCCAACCCCGGCCGCAACATCGCCGGTGTCGTCGAGGCGGTCGGCTCCGAAGTGACCGGGTTCGCGCCCGGCGATGAGGTCTACGGCACGGGCACCGCTGCGTTCGCCGAATACGCCGCCGCCCGTCCCGACAGGATCGCTCCCAAACCGACCGGCCTCACCTTCGAGGAGGCGGCGACGGTACCCGTCAGCGCGCTCACGGCGCTCCAGGCGGTTCGCGACCAGGGCAAGGTCCAGGAAGGCCGGCAGGTCCTGATCACGGGAGCCGCCGGCGGCGTGGGCACCTTCGCCGTCCAACTCGCCCACGCCTTCGGTGCCCGGGTCACGGCCGTCGCGAGCACCCCCAAGCTCGACGCCGTACGGGCGCTGGGCGCCGATCACGTGATCGACTACACGCGCGAGGACTTCCTTGCCGGCCCGCGACGCTACGACGCCATCATCGACATCGCGGGCAACCGCGGTCTGCGGGACCTGCGCCGCGCCCTCACGCCCCGCGGCAGACTGGTCATCACCGGCGGTGAGACGAACGGCCCCTGGCTCGGCGGCACCGACCGGCAGCTCCGCGCGCAGATACTGTCCCCGTTCACCGGCCAGCACCTGGGCACCTTCATTTCCTCCGAGCACGCCGATGGGCTGCGCGACCTGACCGCTCTCATCGACACGGGCGCGCTCACCCCTGTCGTGGACCGCGTCTACCCGCTCGCCGAGACCGCCGCAGCCGTCCGACACCTTCTCGGCGGCCACGTCACGGGCAAGCTTGTGCTCGCCCTGCCCGCGGACTGACGCCTTACGCCGACGCCGGCAACATGCCATCCCCCAGCAGCTCCTGGATCGCCCGTCTGGCGACGACTGCCCCACATACCCGACAGCGGCAAGGCGACCGGAACCGGCGGCTGAGCACAGCGCGGGCAAAAGCCGGGAATGGGCTGGGACCTGCTGGAGTACCGCCACTCCTTTGCGGTGGGCCGATCAAGAGCGGCTCAGGCATGCCCGTACGACAGCCACGCGAAACCAGGTCCGGGCACACGTCACGCGAGCTGACGGCCTTCCCGGGGCCGTCGGGGCGGCGATGGGTGACGAACACCGACCCTCGCGTGCGGCCCTTGAGGTCGGGGAGCCCCGAGCGATGTGCGGATAGACACCGCCGAGCTGTCCGGCGAGCCGGTGCGCTCCGCTCCGCAAGGGGTCGGGACCAGGACGTCGGCCTGCGCCACGGCGGTCAGGCTGGTCTTCAGGACCGATCCTCGTGGACGTCACGGGCCTTGCGGGCCGCACACCGGTTCCAGCGGCGCTGTTCCTCAAGCTTCATCAGCTTCTTGGCGATGAACCGGTTCTGGACGCGCACGTCGACGGCGTGCACGGTGCGGACGTAGCCGGTCTGCCGCTTGCAGCGGGCGTCGGCAGTCGCGGTCTTCCTCTCCAGGGCGGACGGCTCGGCGGGGTCCGGTTGCGGCCCGGTCAGCCCGTCCTCCAGCTCCTGGCGCTCGCGGTCGCGGCCGTCCTCGGCGTCCTTTGGGGTGGCGTAGTGGTAGCCGGCTGTCCGCATGCAGGCCGACCACACCTTGTCCGCCTTGTTCCAGGCGGGATCCCGCATGCCCTGCTTCAGGCTCTTGGACTCCAGGTCCAGGACCGGATCCTTCCGGTCCCGGGGGTTCGTCCCGTAGATCGTGCGGTCCGCCTCGCCGAGACAGCCGCGTTCCGGTATCCGGTGGCCGTGGACGGTCTTCGGATCGTTGCCGACGAACTGGCCGGTGAGCGCGAGGTACTGGCACTGGCCGCTGGAAGAGGTCATCCGGCTGAGCGGCGTCGGCGAGGCTCTTGGCGGCGCGGTGGGCCCGCATCAGCGCCCTGCGCGCAGCCGCCTCCGACCCCGCGCTGGACGCGCGTTCTTCACACCTGCCGGTGGCCTTCCCGGTGACCGTCCACGTGGAGCTGGCGGTGAGCGGGTATCCGCACGGCAAGCCCAAGTGGCGGCCCCTGCCCAGGGCGCTGCGCGCAGGGGCCGCCCACGCCCTGCGCTCCTGTCACAGCGCAGGGCACTACGACGCTAAGGCCCCGACGCACGAACACGCCCGCCTGGCGCGGCGGCTGGGTGAAACGGTTGCTCAGAGCGTGTGCAGTCCGGTTGGGAGGGCCCCACCCCGAGCCCGGCCACAGCAGGTCAGCGGTTGCGCAGCGCTGGTGGAATGCACTGCCGCTGCGGCTGCGCAACCGGCGCCCGGGGGCGGAGCGGAAACTGCGCAGCCTTCGCCCGCGCCCGCGCGTCGCAGCCCGACTGCGCGCCGCCCAGCACCCTCGTCCTCATCAACCGGGCCGGGGGTGCGATCGGAGAGCATCGAAAGCGCGGCCACTCGGGTGAATGCCGCCCCGTGCGAGAACTCCTGCCCCCACCAGGGCGTCGTGCCGTTCATGGAAGCGATCAACCAGGTGCACGTGTCCGAGCCGGGACTGGTCGTGGTCGATGTCGCGGCCGCCGACGACCAGACCGCCTTCGCGTTCCAGGCCACACTGGCCGCGCTGTGGGCGACCATCTCGGTGGAGCGCACGGCCCGGGGCCCCGGGCAGCTCGGCGTGCGGCTGCGCTGCCACCTGGACATGCGCCGGCGCCCCGGCCTCTGAACAGGCCCGGTTCGCCCCACCGGGCGGCGTGACGGTGGTGGCGGCGTTCGGACACTGGTCCGGCTGCTCCCCAAGGCGGTGCTCGACGGTGTCCACGCTCAAGCCACCGGGTCCTGCCGGCCACCCAATCGATCAGGAACGCGCCGTCGACCAGGACCGCGCCCAAGGCAGGCTGAGGAAGTGCTGTTCTTCGTCATGTGTTCCACCTGGTCGCGTTGGGCGTCCTGTACGACTCCCCCACGCCCTGCGCGGACCGCAGGCCCCTCGGGACGGACGGCCGCGCCCTCGGCCACGACCGACAGGATCTCGATCGCGGTGGGCCCGGCCGGGCAGTCCTGGTTCTGCTCCTTCAGAGACTGCGGGCGGTGATGTCGCCGTGGGAGGTGGTGGCGCGGATGTCGAGATCGGCGGTGCCATCGTTCTTGAGGGCGTTGCTGACGCGGCCGTGGTCGGTGCCGGCGTCCAGGGCGGCCGAGACGCCGGCGGCGGCGACGACCGAAATGTCGCCGGACTGGGTGTGGAGCACGACCGTGCCGCCCATGGCCTCGGCGATCCGGATGTCGCCCCTTGCGGTGCTGATCTCCGCGGGGCCGCCCAGACGGCCGACCTCGACGTCGCCGTCGATCGCGGTGAGGCGAACGCTCGCGGCCTCGTCGATCTTGATCTGGCGGTACGCACCGTCGACGGCGACGTCGCCGAGGCGTCCGACGGCGCGGAACTCGGCGCCGGCCGCCTTGGCCTCGATGCGGGAGCCGGCCGGCAGCTGGACGGTGACCTCCAGGGATCCGGACGGGCCGAAGAGCTGGTTGTTGGGGGCCAGGGCCGTGATTCGCAGGATGCCTCCGGCGTAGGCGACTTCTGTCTGCTCAGCGGTCTTGGTGTCGCGGCTCTTGGAGGGGTTGGCGGGCAGGACCTCGACGGTGGTGTCGGCGCGGTCCGCGGCGAGGAACTGGATCCGTCCGGCGGGGATGTCCAGGACGGCGGAGATCGGGGTGGGGGTGTCGAACTTCTGCATCATGCTCTCCCGTGCTCACTCGTTGTTTCCGACTTCGGAAACGCTACGTTGCTTTCCATTACACCGCAACACATCTGTTGCACAACGTAGATAACAGTGCAGGCAGGAGGGCAGAAAGTGTTGCAACTACCTTGAGAGGAACGCAACGACAATTGCTTTGATCATTGCAATGAATGAGAAGTGAACGCTATACTGGAGGGATCAGGGACCGCCACGAAGGATCACCAGGGAGATCGCGATGCCGGGAGGCAGGCTCACCCAGCAGGAACGCCAGCAGATCGCGCTGGGGCTGGCCGACAGCCTCGCCTACGCCGAGATCGCCCGACGCCTCGGCCGTCCGACCTCGACGGTCACGCGTGAGGTGATGCGCAACGGCGGCCCCACCGCCTACCGCGCCGACCTGGCCCACCGCGCCACCGAACGCCGCGCCCACCGGCGCGGGCCCGCCTCCCCCCGAGGGCCGGAACCGGTCCCCCAGCCGCATGGACGCGACGCCGAAGCCGTGGCCGAGTACGAGGAGACGTTCACCACCGTCCTCATGGCTTCCGGCCTGACCAAGATGCCGGCCCGGGTGCTGACCTGCCTGTTCACCACCGACGCGGGCAGCCTCACCGCGTCCCAACTCGCCCAGCGCCTCCAGGTCAGCCCGGCGTCCGTCTCCAAAGCGATCGCCTTCCTGGAAAGCCAGAGCCTTGTCCGCCGAGAACGCGACGAACGCCGCCGCGACCGCTACATCGTCGACGACGAACTCTTCTACCAGGCGACCATCGCCAGCGCCCGATCCAACGACCAGCTCGTCGAAACCGCACGCCAAGGCGTCGCCGTCCTCGGCCCCCACACGCCCGCCGCCACCCGCCTGGAGAACATCGCCCGCTTCCTCGACTTCATCAGCGAAAGCATCATCCGCGCCGCCGAACAGGCCCGCGAAGTCCTCCGCACCAAACCCCAAACAACCTCGAACGACACCGCCCAACCACGTCCGGAGCACGGATAGACAGCCGTCTGCAGGTACGGGCGCCGAGGACGGATCCCCGCAAGGAAACCGAGTTGGCGACGCTCGGACCCAGTGGCCGGCCTCAGACCGGCAGTCCTTGCTTGAGCTGACGGGTCGAACCAGTCATCCCGCGTACTGCAGTACGCGCGGGCGTGAGGGCCTTTCGCGCTCTTGTGTGCCCTCGCGGCACTACCCACCCGGGCAGGAGCATTGAACGCATCTCGCCGGTTCGCACGGTCAAGCGGCTCTGCGCGGCGGAGTGTTGTGTTCTGGGAGCCTGGAAGAGCAGGGAGGGGATGTTCCCATGGCCGTGGTGCTGTCGATGCGGTGGGCCGGGGTTACACCGGAACAGTACGACGCGGTACGCGAGCTGGTGCAGTGGGAGGAGCACTGGGCGGATGGCGGCGTCCTTCACGTGGCGTGGTTCGAGGAGGATGCGCTGCGGGTTGTCGACGTGTGGGAGAGCCAGGAGGACTTCGAGTGCTTCGCGCGTGATCGGCTCGAGGCCGGCGTAGCGAAGGCGGGTATCGTGGGAGAGCCGGAAGTAACGTTCTGGCCGCTTCACCGGCGCATGGTGCCCCCAGGGGTGACCGGTGCGGCTTCCTAGCCGGCTGGTGCCGGCATCCGGGTAACGCGGTGAACGACATCGTCGGCACGAGGCGTCTGCCCGTGCCGACGGCCGGGCGGTGCGTTCGCCTCCCAGGTCGTCGAAGAAGCGCTTGAGGACGTCCTTGCCGTAGCCGTCGGCCATCCACACCACACGAGCTGCTGCGGGCGCTGCCGCGTGACCGCGTTGAACACGCCGAACCATGACCGCCCACCGCTGCGGCGGAACCATCCGGCTGCGTCTTCGAACCACCCCACCCAACCCAACGCCCCCTGCCCCTGCCCCTGCCCCTGTCCGTGTTCGGGTGACTAGGGGCTTCTTCAGCCGCAGCGGCAGCGGCAGCCCGCTTCGTCCGCGCTCCCTCGAGGAAGTACGCGTGCTTCTCCCTCACCTCGCCGCTCAAGTCTGGCACGCCGGTGCTTGCGCCCGTTGTAGTCGAGCTCGGGCGGCGCGGCCGGCTGCGGACCCCCGGTGCGTTGCGCGCCGTCGACCTCGCCGACGACGCGAAGACGCTCACCAACGGCCTCGTCCAGCTGGTCTCCGCGGCGGCGGTCGCTGGGACATTTGGGCATAGGGCCCGGTCCTTGCCGGAACTCGCCTCGGGCCCAGGTGCGTGGGCCCGACGTGGGCGGCCCTGGGAGGCGCCGCATCCGGCTCGCCTGACGTAATGGCCTCGCGCCCGCCGCTCCGGTGAACCTGCTGCACCGCGGGGCGGGGGGTCGGCACCGGGTGGACAGGGCGTCAGATCCACCCGTGCTGGGCGACCTTGAAGCCCGCCTCGAAGCGGCTGGAGGCCCCGAGTCGTTCCATCAGCGCGGACATCTGACGCCGGACCGTGCGAAGGGAGACACCCAACCGCTTGGCGGCGGCCTCGTCGGTGATACCGGTGGCCAGGAGGTTCAGCAGCCCGGTGTCGGAGGCCGTCAGCGCCGCGTCGCACGCGGGACGCGGGACGTCCAGCGGTGTGGCAGTGGCCCACGCGGCCTCGAAGACGGCGGCGAGCGTCCCGACGATGCCCCGTTCCCGCACGCACAGGGCTCCGACCACCGCGGCGGGGTCGATCGGGACCAGCGCCGTCTCCCAGTCGACCACGAGCATCCAGGGCGGCGACACCACCGCCGTGCGCATCTCGTCCTGCGGGCGGATCAGGCGCTGCACGTACCGCCGAACGGTGCGGTTGCGGCGGACGCTCTCCTGGACCAGCAGCCGGACCCCGACGCCGTCGGGCGGCAAGCGCCGCTCCAGAACCTCGGATGCCGTCAGTTCCATCTGCTCGCGGGACCGGCCGGGCAGCACGACGAGGCACTCCTCACGGGAGCCCTTGAGCAGCACCTCGAGCCGGTCGCGCACGGCATCGGCCCCAAGGAGGGTTTCGATGCTCGCGGACACGGTCCCTCGGTGGTACCGGCCGAATTCGGTGATGGCTTTCGCGGCGGCCAATCTGCTGACGGCCAACCGCAGTTGCTGCTCGGCGAGTGCCCGCTCCTGCCGGGCCACGATGGCCTCCAGACCCACCTGGGGACTCACCGGACGGAGCCGCTCGGGTGCATCGCAGGACGGCCGGAGCAGGTCGAGGTCGAGCAACCGGTCGAGTGCCTCCCTCACCTGGCTTTCCGGCAGTGCGAGTGTCTCCCCCAGCGCCTTCACTCCAGTGTCCGGATCCACGAGCAGTGCCTGGTAGACCTGCTCAGCAATCGCGTCCAGTCCTAACGCCTCAAGCACAGCTTCCCCCGGCTGTATCACCACTTGCCCCGTGTTCGGTCACTTGATCTTCACAGTGTCAAACAGGTGAACGCAAGGCATCTTTGCCTGTACTTGGTGCTGTTCATACCGAAGCAAGCCAGACCGCCGGCGACCGCAGGCTCTCGCCCCCGGGACGGGCCTCCGGATGAGACGCGATCAGGCTGTGCCGAGTACCTCCCACGTGCGGTAACGGGGCGAGCAGGCCAGCGAGCAGTTCCACATTTCCCGTACCGTGAACGCGGGGTCCGGTAGTCGCCCGTAGCCGTACGCGGGACTCGCCCGCACCAGCACCGATACGTTCACGTGAGCGGCTTCGACTCGCGTCCGCACGTGCTCCAGTCCCCACCAGGGCTGGGCGTGTGCCCACAGCACATCGCAGATCGCATGCGCGTCCGCCGCGGCGGGCGGTCCCGGGTCAGGACCACGTACGGCGAACCGCATCACGTACACGGCACTCGGCCGACACCCGTTCCAGGCGCAGGCGCAGGCGGGCGCACGGCACCGGCGCCTCGCCCACCGTGCGCCCTGCGCACCGCGTCCACCGATGCCTTCGGCATTCCGCCGCCTTTCTTTCACGCTGTCGGTTGATGACGCCCACGAATTCCGTGTGCGCCGCCACGGAATTCTGCCCAAGGCGCCGTTCCTGATGACCGGACCGGACGCGGCAGCAATGGGACTGGCACCAAGCTGCCACTTCCAACTCATTGGCATCTGCAGGCACATCCGTCAACGTTGCCAACTGTTGTCCGGCGCTACGCCAGGGACGAGAACTACCTGGCGCCCATTCCACCGCGCCGGTCCCGGACTTGGGGGTTTCGTGTTGCATCACCGAACAAAATTCGGTTCCGCGGCGTGCGTTCTCGCTCTGGCGCTCACCACCGCAGGGTTGGTGACGCCCGCGGCCATGGCTGCCACGCAGTCGGGCCACAAGGCCGGTGGCGCGACCGCGGTCGCCGGAAGCGGCCACCGCCACGACAAGGGCGGCGGCGGGCAGGGGCCCGTCAAGCCGGTGCCGAACTTCGACCGGCACGACTCCTTCTCGTCCGGTGTCGTGTCGCCCTCGATCACACGCAGCGAGGTCATCGAGCGGGCGAAGAGCTGGGTCGGAAAGGGGCTCGACTACAGCGGATCCGACTCGTACCAGGGCTACCGCACCGACTGCTCCGGGTACGTCTCCATGGCGTGGCATCTCAGTGATTCCGAGACGACCGACACCTTCATCCCCAACGGGGTGGCCGAATGGATCTCCAAGGACGACCTGAAGCCGGGTGACGTCCTCCTGAACGACGCCTCCGGACCGCATGGGCACGTCGTCCTGTTCGAGTCGTGGACGAGCTCCGCCCACGACGAGTACTCGGGATACGAGTTCACGCCGTCGGGTGTTCACCACCGCAACATCCCGTATCCCTACTCCCCGGGATACGGCACCTTCAAGCCGGCCCGGCTGAAGAACATCAAGGACGATGCCGTCACCCCCGAAATCGACCGCCGCGACGTGGCGACGCGTATTCACGGTGACTTCAACGGCGACGGTCACGACGATGTCGCCGCGTTCTACGGCTACCACGACGGCAGCACGGCCCTTTTCACCTTCAAGGGCGACGGAAGGGGCGG
>NZ_JBIRST010000019.1:0-163028 GCF_044334385.1 Streptomyces sp. NPDC020801 | reverse complement strand
CCGCCTTCTACGGCTACGCCGACGGACGCGCCGCCATGTTCACCTTCAAGGCCGACGGCGACGGCGGCTTCAAGGCCCCCGTCAAGTCCTGGAACGTCCCCGCCAACAACTGGTGGGGCGACAACGTCCAGGTGACCTCCGGTGACTTCAACGGCGACGGCCACGACGACGTCGCCGCCGTCTACAGCTACGCCGACGGCAAGGTAGCCCTGTTCACCTTCGCGAGCGACACACAGGGCAACTTCAAGGACCCCATCAAGTCCTGGAACGTCCCCACCGGCCAGTGGTACACCGACCACGCCCAGTTCGCCGGCGGCAAGTTCGACGCAAGCGGACGGGACAGCATCGCCGCCTTCTACGGCTACAGCGACGGCAGCGCCGCGATGTTCACCTTCCCCACCGACACCAAGGCCGACTTCGGCGCCCCGGTCAAGTCCTGGAACGTCGGCCTCAACCAGTGGTGGGGCGACAACGTCAAGCTCGCCTGACCGGTGATCACCATGAAAGGACATTCCATGCCCGCGTCACGGGCCGAGAACGGCCTGTCCGGCCACGCTCCGTACGCTGCCAGGAGGCGGCGAGCGAGACTCGCCGCGCTGGTGGCCACCTCCCTGCTCGGCGCCGCCGCCTCCCTGACCGCCGCACAACAGCCGGCAGCGGCCGCATCCGTGAGCACCTGGGAGAAGGTGGCCGCCTGCGAGAGCGGCGGGAACTGGAGCATCAGCACCGGCAACGGATACTACGGTGGCCTGCAGTTCTCCCTGTCGACCTGGAAGGCCTACGGGGGCGACGAGTTCGCGTCCTACCCGAACCAGGCGACCGAGAAGGAGCAGATACTCGTCGGTGAGCGCGTCCTCGCCGGCCAGGGTGAGGGCGCGTGGCCGGTGTGCGGTCCGCGCGCCGGGCTCGGCGACGACCACGCGGACCCGTATCCGACCGAGCAGCCGACGGTCTTCCGCAACGACGTGGCGACGCGCGTCCACGGCGATTTCAACGGCGACGGTCACGACGATGTCGCCGCGTTCTACGGCTACCACGACGGCAGCACGGCCCTTTTCACCTTCAAGGGCGACGGAAGGGGCGGCTTCTCGGCACCCGAGAAGTCCTGGAACGTCCCCTCGGGCCAGTGGACCTTCAGGAATGCGAAGTTCGTCGCGGGTGACTTCAATGGCGACGGCCGCAGCGACCTCGCCGCCTTCTACGGCTACGCCGACGGCTCGTCCGCCATGTTCACCTTCCTGGCCAACCCGGACGGCGGATTCTCCGCACCGGTGAAGTCCTGGACGGCGGGTCCCGGCCAGTGGGTCTTCAACCATGTCCAGCTCGCCTCCGGCAAGTTCGACAACAGCGGCCGCGACTCGGTAGCGGCCCTGTACGGCTACTCCGACGGCAGCGCCGCGACCTTCACCTTCAAAACCGACCCCAAGGGCACCTTCCAGGCCCCGGTCAAGTCCTGGTCGGTGGGCGCCAACCAGTGGTGGGGAAGCAGCTCGCAGCTGGTGTCCGGTGACTTCGACGGCGACGGCACCACCGACCTGGCCGCCTTCTACGGCTACGCCGACGGACGCGCCGCCATGTTCACCTTCAAGGCCGACGGCGACGGCGGCTTCAAGGCCCCCGTCAAGTCCTGGAACGTCGGGCCCAACCAGTGGTGGAGGGGCAATGTGCAGGTGACGGCTGGCGACTTCGACGGCGACGGCCACGACGACGTCGCCGCCGTCTACAGCTACGCCGACGGCAAGGTAGCCCTGTTCACCTTCGCGAGCGACACACAGGGCAACTTCAAGGACCCCATCAAGTCCTGGAACGTCCCCACCGGCCAGTGGTACACCGACCACGCCCAGTTCGCCGGCGGCAAGTTCGACGCAAGCGGACGGGACAGCATCGCCGCCTTCTACGGCTACAGCGACGGCAGCGCCTCGATGTTCACCTTCCCCACCGACACCAAGGCCGACTTCGGCGCCCCGGTCAAGTCCTGGAACGTCGGCCCCAACCAGTGGTGGGGCGACAACGTCAAGCTCGCCTGACGGCCGGTGGTGCCCGGCGCCCCCGCCGCCCGCCCCGCGACCTGGTCCGGTGCGCGGCGGGGGTCCCGCCACCCAGGGGGGTCTCCTCGTGACACAGGGAGCGCCCCCGGGCCCCGGATCTTTCGAATGACCAGATCGGACTCACTGGAAAGGCAGGACCTGCCGTGCACGACTGCCGGCACACCGGACCGGGCATCTCCCGCCGCGCGCTCCTCCTGGGCGGAGCCGTCACGGCGACCCTCGCCCTCGGCATTCCCGCCTACGCCTCGATGAAGGACGCCTCGGGGCGCGGCTCCACCTCTCCGGACAACTACATCGAGGTCCAACTCCTCAGCATCACCGACCTGCACGGCAATCTGCGCACCCCAACCAACGACGACGGCCTGCTGCCGGACGACGACGGCAACAAGACGGTGCGCGTGGGCGGTGCCGCCTACGTGGCGGGTCACGCGGCCCGGCTGAGGTCCGGGCAGAAGAACTCCATATTCTTCTCGATCGGCGACAACTTCTGTGGCAGCGAGCCGACCGACAACAAGATGCTCTCCGACGAGGGCCCCGCCGAAGTCCTCAACAACCTCGGCCTGAGGTTCTCCACCCTCGGCAATCACGAACTCGACTACGGCACCGACTACTTCCTCTCCCACATGGTGCAGGGAAAGCCTGCCGGGACCCCGGGCCGCGACTCGTCGTTCACCGACTCGACGGGCAACCCGTACGGGGGCCTGAAGGTCCCGTACTACTCCGCCAACATGGTCCGCAAGGACACCGGCGCCACGATCCTGCCGCCGTACAACGTCGAGCATGTGACCGGCCCGGACGGCACCTCGTATCCCATCGGCTTCATCCACCTCACGCTCCAGCACACGCCCACCGGGTCCAGTTCCTACAACCCGGACCTCGTCGGCCTGGACGTCGTCGAGACGGCCAACAAGTACGCCAAGACGCTGAAGGACCAGGGCGTCAACGCACTGGTGCTGTGCATCCACGACGGGGCGATGCAGCAGAACAATGCCACGGCACCCATCAACAGTGGGACGGCGGTGGACGGTCCCGCGCTCGACCTCGCGAAGAAGGCGGACCCCGACATCTGTGCCGTCATCACCGGGCACTGGCACTGGTGGTTCAACGCCATGGTTCCCGACCCCAAGGGCGTGCCGCGTCCCTTCGTCGAAGCGGGCCACGCCGGGCAGATCATCAACGAGATCAACCTCCACATCGACCCGGCGACGGGCAAGGTCGTGCGCGAACTCACCACGTCGACGAACCACGCCGTCACCCTGGACGTGACCCCCGACCCGGCCGTCCAGCGCATCGTCGACTACTGGACCGAGCAGGGAAAGAAGCGCTACGCGACCGTCGCCGGCAAGGTGACCGGCGACTTCACCCGCACCCCCGACGCCGCCGGCGAGTCGACCCTGGGCAACCTTGGCGCGGACCTGATGCTCTGGTCCGCGAACCGGCACCCCGGCGGGGCCGCGGACTTCGGTCTGGTCACCGCGTCACCGCGTACGGGCTCGAACGCCTTCGACGGCACCTTGCGCTACGCGAAGGGCGACAACCCGGCCGACGCGGACGGCGTGCTCCTCTACGGAGAGGCGTATGCCAACCTCGGCTACGAGAACCCCGTCCTGACCGTCTCCCTGACCGGCGAGCAGATCCGCCAGGCCCTGGAACAGCAGTGGCAGGACGCGGACGGCGCCATGGCGCCCCTGTCCTTCTCGGCGAATGTGAAGGCAGCCTTCGACGTGGGCAAGCCGGTCGGTCGACGCGTGAACCCCGACGCCTTCCTCATCAACGGCGCACCCCTGGATCCGGCGAAGACCTACCGCGTCGCCGGGCTCGGCTACACCCTGATCGGCGCCGACGGCTACCCCGCCCTCGCGGGCTTCACCAACCCCTTCCGCAACGGGCGGGACCACGAGGAGTTCATCGCCTATCTCCGTGCCATGTCCCCCCTCAGTCCCTCCAAGCTGAACCGGGTGACGCTCGTCGGCGGTGCCGCCGTCTGCCCGGCGTCGTGAAGGCGGGGCTGGTCCTCCGCCGGTGCGCGAGCCGGTGTGTGCCATCGGGACGCGCCCTCATGGGACAGCTCGAAGTCGGAGTCGGCGATGCCGCTGCCGTCCAGGCGCACCGGTGCGGCGACGGGGCGTGGCCGCTGGCGATGACGGTGTGCTCGCCGTCCCGTCGAGGTCGGTGAACCCGTAGGCGCCGTCGGGGCCGGTGAGCGCTGTGCCGACCACGTTCCCGGCCGGGGCCGGCAGGGCGGCCTTGGCGTCGCCGAGCGGCCGACCGGTGTCGGTGCTCAGGCACGTTCTGCGTCGTGAAGCGAGGGGGCGTAGGAGACGCCGACGATCAAGCCATCGTCCGTGAGAAGCCGGGTCACCGTCTGTCCCCACGGCTCGGTACGCGCCGGGTGCAGCAGTTCGAAGCCCGCGCGCTCAAGCTCGCCGCCGGCCGCTGCGACAGCGTCTGCATCCTCCACCTCGAACTCGATCGATGCCTGGGGGACAACCCGGTCGGCCGGCCACGTCGGCGTGCCGAAGCACGCTTCGGCTGCCTGCGAGAGCGGCCACATACCGAAGTGCTTGCTGCCCGGAATGCTCTCGCTGGAGTAGTAGCCGTCGTCTTCGCCCTCCAGCGGGAGGCCGAGGGCGTCAATGAACAGTTTGCGGCTCTGCGGCGGGTCAGCGGCGACGACCGCCGTACTCGCGATGAAGAGTACGTTCATGTGACGCAGCGTACGGCCCGCGGTTCCCGGGAGGCGGAGACACCAGCGGCCCGGACGTGTCCTGGTCCTGCAGCAGCTTCACCGGCCTCGGATCCGTGCGCTTCGGGGGTGACCGTGACTGTCACGCCGCGTACGCGTCCGTGACGCGCCCAAACAGCGAACGGGGCGCGGCTGTCAGTGGTGTGGGCCGTCTACACCGGTCTCGTCCGTCGGCTGTGTCAGCTGGGCGAAGTCCTGCAACAGTGTGAGGAAGCGGTGCACGAGACCGTGCGGTTCGCTGCGCAGATAGCAGGTCAGTTCGCGAAAGCGCCTGGGCCGGCACGGCAGAATGGCGGCATCCAGGCCCGCGGGCACCGCGTTGTCCGGAAGGAGGGCGGGCCCTACCCCGGCCGCGGCCAGCCGCGCTGCCGCGTCGACTTGCCAGGTGCGTACCGCCGGCGTCGGCCGGAACCCCTCGCTCGAGCAGTAGCCGCCGATCAGGTCGTTGAGGCCGTGCCCCTGTCCGAAGAGGACCCAGCCCTGGTCCGCCAAGGTGCGCAGCTCGATGGAACTGGCCCGTGTCCCTGGGCTTTCGCTCAACAGGGGGTGGCTGTTGGGGAGGACCACCACGAACTCCTCGTATCCCAGCGACAGGATTGGGCCGTCCCACGCCCGGGGCCGCGGGCCGACGGCCAGGTCGCCCAGGCCGTTGCGCACCTGTTCCTCCATCAGATCGCGATGGCTGAACTCCTCGAGCCGGATCGGGCACTGTGCGTGCTGGTCGTGCCAGGTCCGGATGACGTCCGGCAGAACACCGGCCGCGACCGAGGAGACGGTGGCGATGTGCAGCTCCGCTGATTCGCCACTGACCGCCGCCCGCGCAGAACGGTAGGCGCGCTCCGCACCGCGCAGCGTGGCGAGCGCTTCCGGCAGGAAGGCGCGACCGGCCGGTGTGAGCTGCATACCCCGCGGCAGCCTTTCGAACAAGGCACCCCCCACCCGCCGCTCAAGCGCCTTGAGCTGCTGGGACAGGGACGGCTGGGCAACGGAGAGCCGCGCTGCCGCCCGGCTGAGAGAGCCCTCCTCGGCCACCGCCACGAAGTACTCAAATTGCCTCAGGCTCATACCTCGACGTTACATATAGATATTGCCTATGTAAATCCTTAGGAAGGAAGTCTTAGACTTACGGTGCCGAACGGGCCATTCTCGGGACATGGGCAACCATCACAGCACTGAAAGCGCGGCCTGCGACGTCGCGCACGACAGGCCTTCCGACGGCGAGGTCGCGCACGCGCATCTCAACCGGCAGGTCGGCACCGGCCTCCTGTTCGAGAACAGCGCTGTCCGCGTCTGGGAGGTCCACCTCGAGCCCGGCGCCCGGGCGCCGCTGCACTGCCACGCCCTGAATTACTTCTGGACCTGCACCGAGCCCGGAATAGCCCTGCAGTGGCAGCTCACCGGGAGTGGATGGCGGCGGCAGCGCCGCTCCTACTGCGTCGGTGACACACAGTTCTTCGCCTACGGCGATGGGTCGCCGGTCATACACGACCTGTACAACGACGGCGACACCACGCTCCGCTTCGTCACCGTCGAGCTGCTCGGCCCCGCGGCACAGCCCGCCTCAACCACTACCTCGCCAGGGGGTGCGTCATGACCATGCGCCTGTCCATGCACAACTGGATGCGCCCGGAACCGCTGGAGGTCACCGTCCCCCGGCTCGCCCGTTGCGGCTACGACGCCATCGAGATCTCCGCCGACCCCCGCGGCACCGATCTCGCGGCGACCGCACGACTGCTCGAAGAGCACCGGATCTCCTGCGCAGGCGGCCTCGCGCTGTTCATGGGCGGCCGCGACCTGGTCCACGAAGACTCGTTCATTCGGCAGGCCGGCTTCACCTACCTGATCGAGACCATCGACTTCGTCGCAGCGCTCGGCGGCACCTTCGTCACCGTGCCCTGCACGGTCGGCAAGCTGGTGCCGATGGCCGACGCGCAGCTGGAGTGGGACTGGTACGTCTCCGCCCTGCGGGAGGCGCAGAAACATGCCGACGGCCACGGCATCCGGCTCGCCATCGAGCCGCTGACCCGGTACGAGACCTATCTCATCAACCGGGCCGACCAGGCATTGCGCCTGGCCGACGAGGTGAGCGAGACGTGCGGCATCTGTCTGGACATCTTCCACATGAACATCGAGGAAGCCGACTGGAGAGCCGCCATCCGCAGCTGCGCCGGCCGGCTGGTGAACTTCCATGTCGCCGAGAACAACCGGCTACCGCCCGGATCCGGAGCGATCGACTGGACGGCACTGCTGCGCGAACTGCTCGCGGCGGGCTACGACGGCCACCTGTCCGTTGAATTCATGCCCGCCCTCGACCGCACGCCTCTATCCCAGAGGCAGATCACCGACGCCGCCGATGGATCCCTCAGCCAGGGCATGATCAAGTGGCTGCGCGACCACGCCTCCGGCGTGCTTCCCGAAGATCTCTACGAGGCCTACACCGCCCAGTCGGCCGACGTCCTGCGCCATCACCTCATCCAGGTGGGCGCAGGCGCCTGAACCGGCTCCCGCCACGTCCGCCGGGGCAGCCGGCCTCCCCTCCGCGCCCCGGCGGATCCCCCACATCCTCCGTTCACCCCTCCATCCCCGACACGGAGCCCGCCATGACCGCGCTCAGTCGCTCCCCCAGATCCGCGGCCACCACGGCCGTTCCATTCGATGTTCGACGGCTGTTCGTCGGAAGCTGCATTGCCCTCGCCGCTACTGGCATGACGTTCTCCGTACGCGGCGACATCATGGGCGCGCTGGGGCAGCACTTCTCCCTCAACCACTACCAGCTCGGCCTCATCGCCGGTGCGGCTTTCTACGGCTACGTCGGCGCCATCCTGGGCGGCGGCCTCCTGGTGGACGCCTTGGGTGCCAGGAAGATCCTCACTCTCGCCTTCATCGCTCAGCTTGCCGGACTGGTCCTCACCATCACCGCCCCCGGCTTCAACATGCTGTTCGCCGGAACACTCGTGGTCGGCCTGGGTAACGGACTGATCGAAGCCGCAGCCAACCCCCTCGTCGCCTCCCTCTACCCACGGGAGAAGACACGGCGCCTCAACGCCTTCCACGCGTGGTTCGCCGGCGGTCTGATCGTGGGCGGATTCGTCGGCTACGGATTCACCCTTGCGGGCCTGGACTGGCGCATGAAACTCGCCGCAATCATCCTCTCGGTCCTCGTCTACGGCGTGGTCCTGCTTCCTCTCCGCTTCCCTCCCAGCGAACGGGTTGCTGCCGCGGTAAGCAGCCGGGAGATGTTCCGCACCGCGGCCCGGCCCATCTTCCTGGTACTGCTGGCCTGCATGTTCCTCACCGCATCCACCGAACTGGCCCCCAACCAGTGGATGCCCGACACGCTCGGGCAACTCGCGGGCGCCTCCGGGATTCTCGTCCTCACGTTCGTCAACGGCATCATGTTCGCCGCCCGTATCCTCGGCAGCCGCTTGCTGGGCAACGCCGGCCCGATTGCCGTCCTGGCCGCATCCTCGGTACTCGCCGCCGCCGGACTCCAACTGCTCGCCCACGCCCACAGCGCTCTGGCCTCGTACGCGGCTGCAGCCATCTTCGCGCTCGGCATCAGCCGGTACTGGCCCACCATGCTCGGCGCCGTGGCTGAACGCTGCCCCAAGGGAGGCTCCTTCGTCCTGGCCCTCATGGGATCCGGAGGCATGCTCGCCACCGCGATCGCCCTCCCCTGGATGGGACACATGATCGACACTCGCGGCGCGGCGTACGCCTTTGCCACCGTCAGCATCCTCCCCGCTCTCTGCGTCGTGGCCTTCACCGCCATATGGCTGTACGACCGGAGAACGGGCTTGGAGACCGTCGAAACCCTCACGGCCGAGACCCGTCCGGCCTGACCCGCGTCCGCCGGCTGGTGCCCTCCCCGCGACGTGAACGGGCAGGGCACCAGTCACCGGAACTCCCGCCCTCCCACCCCAACGGTGACCCCCATGACTCCGACACCGCCGCCCCGAGAACCCTGCCATCCGGGTGCGCTTCCGCCACTCTCACGGCGCATCCACCTGAGGGGCCACCCGGTCCCCGGCCGCCGCGCTCGCACCGCTGTCCACCAGATGACCCACTGTCTCGGCGTCTCCGCATCCGCTGGTTCCGACGACCACGACAACACGGACACCGCAGCCCTCATCGCCACCGAACTCGTCACCAACGCCTGGCGACACGCCGGCGGTGCCCTCGAAATGCGTCTCATCTGGGACGGCCGTACGCTCACAGTGGAAGTCGACGACACCAGCAGCGCGTCGCCCGCTGTCCTCGCGCCCAACCGACGTGGCGCGCACGGCGGATACGGCCTCGCTCTCGTCAACTCCCTCGTCGAGGCCTGGGGAACATATCGCCGCCCGACCGGCAAAACCGTCTGGGCGAGATGCGCCCTCATAACCCGCACCTGACCCGCGCCGTCTCCCTCCGTACTCCGTGAGCCCGGAGGGAGACGGCATGCCGGCATGCCGCAGACCGGCAGAGCATCCGCCGACTTCCCGTGACTGCGCCCTGCCTGGCTGGAGTTCCCCTGACGGCCTGACCACGCGGGGACCTGGTCACCGTCGTTCCTGCGGCGGGCGCCGGGCCGTCCGGTCGGTGGTGCGCAGGCGCCTGCCGACATGTGCGGGCATCAGGGGCGCGTGGTCGCCGAGAATCTCCAGGAACGAGGCGGTCACCGGGTCCGGGCTGGTACGGGTGTACCCGGTCAGTTGTCGGCGCAGAGGTGGGTCGGGGCGCAGGAACGCCCCGCCGAAGTGCAGCGGGATGGTGTTGGCCGGCACGAGCGTGGGGCCCAGCCCGGCGGCGGCGTACCCGATGGCCGAGGGGGCCTGTTCGGTGCGCACCGCAACACGGGGCCGGAACCCGGCCGTCACGCACGCCTGTTCGAGGATGTCGGAGAGTCCGCTGTCGGGCGTGAAGTGCACCCATTCCCGCTCCGCGAGGTCGGAGAGCCGAACGTCCGGGGCATGGTCCGAGGCCGCCACGGGGTCATCCGCGTGGGTGACGACGAGAAACTCCTCGGTGCCGATGTGGCGGGCGGTGCCCTCCCAGTTGTCCGGCAGCGGGCCCACGGCGACGTCGGCCCGACCGGCGGCCATGGCCTGCGCCAACTCGTCGCCCCGACGGTGCTCGAACAGCCGGATTCGTACCCCGGGATGCGTGTGCCGCCACAGGCCCAGGACCGTGGGCAGCACACCCGAACTGACCGAGTAGAGCGTCGCCAGGTGCAGTTCGCCGGTGGACACGCCGGCGGCCCGGCGGGCGGCGGCGGTGGCCCGGCCGGCCTCGGCCAGGGCGGCCCGGGCGTGCGGCAGCATCGAGCGCCCGGCCGGCGTGGGCCGCACTCCGCGCGGCAGCCGCTCCAGCAGCGGCCCGCCGACCTCGCGTTCCAGGGCCTGGAACTGATGGGAAAGCCCGGGCTGGGTGACGTTGAGACTTTCGGCGGCCCGAGTGAACGACCCCTCGTCCACGATGGCCACCAGATACTCCAGCTGTCGCAGTGTCGCCATGCACTCAGCATATGGAAAGGATGCTGAGGATTCATTGTACTTATGGTGCGTGAAAGGCGCATCGTGAGGACATGCCGAGGAACTGACGGCCCGAAGGGGTCGGACGGTCCGGGCGCTCGGCGAAACGTGCCGGAGAACCGCAGCTCACAGCCACAGCCAAGGAGCCATCATGTCGCGCCCCTCCTTCCAGCCGACCATCACCGTGGGCAACATCGCCCTGTCCTTCCACCGGGCCGTGGCAGCGGTCACACGTCGCGTCCTGGAGGCCCACGGTCACCGGGTGAACAGCGTCGAGGCCCCGCACGAGCAGCTGTTCCGGCTCCAGGAAGACGGCGACATCGACGTACTGGTATCAGCGTGGCTGCCTTCGAGCCACGACACGTATCTCTCCCGTTACCGGGACCGGGTGCGTGTGCTGACACCTCATTACCAGCCGTACTGCGTGTGGGCGGTGCCGCCCTGCATGCCCGTCGAGAACGTGCGGGAGGTCGCCGACCTGGCACGCCCCGAGGTGGCCGAAAGGACGACGACGGCCATCGACGGCATCAACCCGGGAGCCGGCATCAGCCGCTTCTCGGCCCGAATGGTGGACGAATACGGGCTGGCCCGGGTGGGTTACACCTTCAACCCCGGCACCGAGTCCGGCTTCATCTCCCGCGTGGAGCGCGGTCTCGCGACGGGCGAATGGTTCGTCATACCGCTGTGGCGCCCGCACTACCTCAACCGCCTCTACGGCCTGCGCCCCTTGGTGGACCCCAAAGGCCTGCTGGGAACGGTGGACAACGCCAGCCCGATCATCAGCCTCGCCGCCCTGGACCGCATCCACCCCCACGCAGTTGCCAGGTTGGACCAGCTACGCCTGAGCAACGAAGGCGTCGAGGAGATCGACGCCCTGATCAACGTGGACCGCCTCACCCCCTTGCAGGCCGCCGACCGTTACCTCGCCGACTCCGGCCTTGCGCTGCCCTCCTGACCGGCGCCGCGACGACACATACGACACATCGGCACATACGGCCTTTACTGCTCAACCATCGATACGGAAATCGGAGTTCCCCCCATGGGCGACACCACGATGCACGCCGTCGGCCACCGCAAGAGACTCCCGATCAGCAACGCTCAGAGCCTGGTCGACCTGAAGCTCCGCGTCCCCGAACCGCGACCCAGGACCTGCCGGTGAAGGTCAGGGCCGTCAGGGCCGTCGCGGTCAATCCCGTCGTCTACAAGGTCCGGCAGAGCACGGACCCTGATGGCGAGGCCAAGGTGCCCTTCGAGTCGGCGGTCAGGCGCTGGCGTCCCGGAGTCCGACCGCGTCGTGCTGCCAAAACAGCTCCGAGTACACCAGCGTCCCCGTCATCCACGACTCGTGCGCCGGCAGGCTGAGCACCTGGAAGGCCGCATCGGGAATGCGCAGGGACGGCTTACGGAAGCCCCGTTCTGCGCCGGGCACGAACCCGAAGCGCGCGTAGTAGGCCGGGTCGCCTTCAAGGAAGACGAGCGGAACCGCCCGCCGGGCGACGATCTCAAGACCACCGCGGACCAACGCTGAGCCCACGCCTCGTCGCTGGTGACCGGGCATCACGGCCAGCGGGCTGAGCACCTGCACGTCCACCAGGCGCCGTGGGGCATCGAGCAGGCTGCGGGTGAACATGACATGTCCCACCACCCGCCCGGCCTGCTCAGCGACCAGCGACAGCCCGCAGGAAGCGGTCAAGGTGTCGCGCAAGCCATCCGCCAGCTCCGCCACGACACAACCGTGATCACCGAACGCCTCCAGATGAAGACTGCGCACCGCTTCCCTGTCACCGGCCCGCTCTTCACGAATATCCATGACTGCGAGGGTAGAAAGGCCCCGCCTGCACTGCGAGTGGATAAGGAACAGGATGAAAGGCTCTGCGACCCTGCCTGCCGAGTTGGGGGCGATGAGGTCATTCCCACCGCATTCTGCGGCGCGGGCGCACGGGTTGACGTGCTCCCCGGCCTGAAGTCCAGGGGTTCTGGCCTGGGTCGTCCGGCTCTTCCGGGATTCCTTCTTCAACGCGCCGTGCCGGGACGTTCGTCCTGGTCTTACCGGCGCTCCACGAGGCGTTTGGCGTCTCCGCGGACCATCCCGCGTCGTGCACGGACCCTTTCAGCCCTGCCGCTTGCCCTTGAGGCTGTCGAAGAAAACTGATGTCCACGGCCGCGACGTTAGCCGTGCCCCCGTTATCAGGCCACACGCTTCGGGGGCGCCCCAGCCTGGCCGGATGCCTGCCGGGGGCGAACGTTGCCTGAAGCATGCCGAGTCATGGCTGGTCGAGCACGGCGGCGACGGCTTCGATCTCTACGAGCTGGTCGTCGTAGCCAAGCACGGTGACTCCGATCAGGGTGCTGGGGACGTCGTGGGCACCGAACGCGTCCCGGACCACCTCCCAGGCGGCCACCAGATCTGCCCGGCTCGTTGACGCGACGAGCACCCGGGTGCTGATGACGTCCTCGACCGATGCACCAGCCTCCGTCAGTGCGATCCGCATGTTCTCAACGGCTTTCGCTGCCTGCCCCGCGTAGTCCCCGATGGCTGCCGTTGACCCATCTTCGTTCAACGGGCATGCCCCGGCGAGGAAGATCAAACGTGATTCGGCCGGCGCGGTGGCCGCATACGCGTACTCGGCGACGTCGGACAGCGAGTTGGAACGGATCAGGGTGATGGCACGGACCACAGCAGCTTCCCTTCGGTGCACGTGAGAGCAGTCATGCTCTCAGCTGCCGACGCAGCACGCCGCATCAATTACCTCCGGCGAAGCCGCATCAGGCAGCGTTCGGCACACCGTTCACCCTTGCGCAGAATCCCTCCCCTCCCGCCGAAAGTGGGCACTGCCGTGCAGCGGGCCCGTGCGGCCGGAGCGAGGATCCTCAAAGAGCCACAGCGCGCGGCGTTCGGCGGCTGCCACGGCTACTACCGCACAGGTACGACCGCGGGAGACGACGTACTCACTCTTCCCGGGGCCGCAGATCGACGGCGCACAAGAAGGGGCCGTGCTCCTTCAGCCACGACAGGACCTCGCGCTGCGTCGCACTCAGGTCGAGCGCGTACAGCGGAGGCGTCGCAGGGCGTCCGGACGGAATCCGGGAGTTGCACCGTCATGACGCGGCTCGGACCGCCGCAAGGTGCTGTTTCGGTAAAGGATTCGACATCGACCGTTCAATGGTCTTGTCCTGTGCATGACTCACTGGATGGGATGCGTGGTGACCACTTCGTGAGACTCCGAACCACTCAGGGGGATTCATGCACATAGCCCGTACCGAGCGGCGCGCCGCGGCTCACCCCGCCGCCACTGCCGCCCTCGCCGTCGCCGCCCTGGCGGCCGCTCCGCTGGCCGGCGTCACCACCGCCGCGCCAACCACCGTGCCGCACCCCAAGGCGGTCCCGACCGTCGCCGGGCACAACCTGGTCCACGGCGTGGCCAGCCCGCTCTCCATCGAGCAGTGCCGGGCCAAGTGGAAGATCGCCTGCTACAACCCGCTGCAGTACCGCACCGCGTACAACCTCAACCCGCTGTACCGCAAGGGCATCACGGGCAAGGGGCGCACCATCGTCATCGTCGACTCCTTCGGCTCCCCGACGGTCCAGCACGACCTCGATGTCTACAGCAAGCAGTTCGGCCTGCCCAGCACCAAGGTGAACGTGGTCAAGTGGGGCAAGGTCCCCGTGTTCGACCCCAAGAACCCGGACATGACCGGCTGGGCGGGCGAGACCAGCCTTGACGTCGAGATGGCCCACGCCGTGGCGCCCGACGCCAAGATCGTCCTGGTGGAGACGGCGGTCTCGGAGACCGAGGGCACCACCGGTCTGCCGGAGATGATGGACGCCGAGAAGTACCTGATCGACCACGGGGTCGGCGACGTCATCAGCCAGAGCTTCGGCGCCACGGAGAATACGTTCCCCGGTTTCGGCAAGGGCGACTTCTCCAGCATCAGGAACCTGCGCTACGCCTTCCAGGACGCGTACCGCAAGCACGTGACCGTCCTCGCCTCCTCGGGCGACGGCGGCGCCACGGACCTCAAGGAGGACGGCAAGACCTACTACAAGGAGCGCGTCAACTCCTGGCCCTCCTCGGACCCGTTGGTCACCTCCGTCGGAGGCACCCAGCTCCACCTCAACGACAAGGGCGAGCGCGTCAAGCCGGACAGCGTCTACAACGACAACGGCGCGGGCGGCGGGGGCCAGTCCCACGTCTTCTCCCGCCCGGCCTTCCAGAACCGGGTGAAGAAGGTCGTCGGCGCCCGCCGTGCCACCCCGGACGTGTCGATGGCCGCCGCGGTCAACGGCGGCGCCTGGGTCTACTCCAGCTTCGATCCGACCGCCATCGGCTGGGAGGTCTCCGGCGGCACCAGCGAGGCCTCCCCGCTCTTCTCCGGCATCGTCGCCCTCGCCGACCAGGCGGCCGGCCATCGGGTGGGCAACATCAACGAGGCGCTGTACAACCTCTCCAGGCCCGCCGCGCAACACGACAAGAACACCGGCATCGTCGACGTCAACGACGGCACCGACAACAGCTACGCCGGCGTCACTGGCTACAAGGCCGTCAACGGCTTCGACATGGCCACCGGCGTGGGCACCGTGGACGCCCTCCGCTTCGTACCGGCCCTCGCCAGGGCGAGCCATCACGACTGACGCACCACGCTGCTGACGCAACAGCTCCTGCTTTCCCCGAAGGTTGGCCGACGGACGGTCCGGGTCCGGTACCCGGGCCGTCCGTCGGCCTGCGCAGGTCCGGCGGGGCCGAGCCGGTGATCCGGCCGTGACAGCGCCCGAGGCCGGGGCTGCCGTGACCGTTCGTCTCGGAGCGCACCGCCGGCGCCATCGTCATCTCCCACCCGGGCTGCGCCAGGAGAGGTGGGCTGATCATCAGCGGTGGCGGAACATCAGCCCCGCCGCCCCTCCCCCCGTCCGGCCTTCACGTCGGCCGCGTACTGATCCACGTACTCCTGGCCCGACAGCCGCAGGATCGCGTACGTGATCTCGTCGGTGACGGCTCGCAGTGCCGTCTCGTGGCGCTCCATCCCCGCCAGGCGCGAGAATTCCAGCGGTTCCCCGAATCGGATCGCGACCGGGCGGAGCCTCGGCAGGACCCGTCCCGGGGGCCAGATCTCGAATGTCCCGACCATCGCGCACGGAATCACCGGAGCCTGCGCGGCAAGCGCCATCACCGCGACCCCGACCTTGCCCTTGTAAAGCCGACCGTCGGGGGAACGCGTGCCCTCCGGGTAGATCGCGAGCAGCTCTCCCTTCGCCAGCACCCCCAGCCCCTCCCGGATCGCCGGCTGGCCCGCGGCCCTGCCCGACCTGTCCACCGAAATCTGCCCGGCACCGCGGAGAACGAGCGCGGTCAGCCGGCCCGTGAGGCCCGGCGCCGTGAAGTACTCCGCCTTGGCCAGGAACGTGATGCGCCGTTTCAGGACCGTGGGCATGAGGAGGGGGTCTGCGAACGACAGGTGATTCCCGGCGACGATCGCCGCGCCCTCCGCCGGAACGTGCTCGAGTCCCTCCGCCCGTGGCCGGAACAGCAGCCGCAGCAATGGCCCCAGAAGGAGGTACTTGAGCACGTAATAGAACACTGCCGGCTCCCCACTGCCGCTCCCCTCGGCCCGGGTCCATGTTCCGCCGCGTGCCGGTAGTTCCCGACGGACGAGCTGGCTCATGCGCACGGGCGGTTCGTGGAAGAACCCGAGCGTCTGCGGTTCTGCATTTGTCGTGGCCCGGGTCACCCGCTGTGCCGGTGGCCGTCGGTGGGCCGACGGTGGTGTTCGTGTTGGTGGGCACGGCCCCCGCTCGGGTGCTCGGAAGATGGGCCCGGTTCGTCGTGGTGTGCGGAGGCTTCCGCGACCTGCTTGAGCGCCGATGATGTGGCGGGGTCACCGACCTTGGCGGGCTGCTCGTGCACGTGGTGTCGGGGAGGTTCATGGCGAAAGTGGGAGGGCTCCAGCCTATCGCCGGCACCATAGCGCTCCCACTCGGCGTCGGCGGGCCTGACTTCCCTACCCCCCTGGGCTCCGGCTGGGGCAATGGCAGGGCCGGGTCCGGCCGCGGCAAGCCGTGGGCTGTCCTGCGGCATCTCCTCCTGCACGCTCTGTCCGGGGTGCGCCTGGGTCAGCCAGGCAACGGCCGCGCCGGTGAGCGCCACCGGCCACTCCACCACCCCGGCCACACCGAGCACCCCGGCTCCGGTGTAGATCGCCATCCGGCGGCCGCGTGGCGAGATGGATCCGATCCGGTCCAGGGCACCGCCGACCGCCTTGCCCAGCAGCGGCGCTCCGGGCAGGTGGCGCAGTGCCGAGGTGACGGCCCGCAACGGCTGGGGAAGATCCGACAAACCAGTTCTGACTTGACTCATGTCGAAACTCCACTCCGTGCGTCACCAATGACCCATCCCGGTTTCCCTCCGCACATCCCATATACCGTGTTCATCGGATTCATACCATTCCGTCCCCCTCGGCGTCGGACTCCGATACGAGAGGTGCAGGTGCCGGGCGGTACCGTCTCCGGCGTTCCTCTGCTGCGCCAGGGCCTCCTGGCCGCCGTCCTTCTTGATCGCTGTCGTCTTGCCGTGGTTTTGAGTGATCTCTTGGTTGCTGCCGCTGAAGAACTCCATGAAGGCGCGCACGGTGTCTGTTCCGGTGCGGTCTGGATGAGGCAAGGAGCCGGCACCCCGGCCGGCACTTTGACAGGTGGCCGATACCCGTTACAGGAGTCAGGCTGGAAACCATGAGCGTGCACCCGCCGTCAGTCTCGCCTGGTGCGCTGCCTCTCCTGTCGCCGATGCTCGCGGTGATCGGCCCGCAGCCCACACCTCAGACCGAAGCCGAGTACGCCTACGAGACGCTGTGGAACGGCGCCCGGGTCCTCGCCCACCTGCCCGGCGACGGCACCCTTCGCCTGATCTCGGCGACCGGGCTGGACGTCACCGCCCAGTACTCGGAGTTCCAGTCGCTGGCTTCTGCGCTGGCCGCGCCGGAGGCGGTGCTCGACGGCGAGATCATTACGCTGGACGGCGAGGGGCGCCCTTCGGTGGAGAGGCTGCAGCAACGGATGAGCCTGCACCACCCGGACGCGGTCGCCCACGCGGTAGAGGATCTGCCCGCCCGCCTGATGATCTTCGACATCCTCTATCTCGGGGAGTCGACAGTGCAGCTGCCCTACACCTCGCGCCGGGACCTTCTGGACGACCTCGCCCTGGCCCGACCCGGCATCGCTGTGCCCGCCGCCTGGCCCGCACTCGCCTCCCAGGCCCTTGAGCAATCCCGCCGGGAAGGCTTCGACGGCGTGGTCGCCAAACGGCTCACCAGCCCCTACCTGCCAGGACGCCGCTCCCGCGACTGGATCAAGATCAAGCATCAGGGCTCGGGCACATGAGCCGGGCACAGCAGCCACCCCTCCCCCCTGCGTAGCGGGCGACGCGACAGGCCGGTCCGTCACCACGGGGAAGGTCACCTCCAGGCTGCTGGCCACGCAGGGCCAGGCGGCCGTCGACGACGCACTCGGACCCGTTCGCGAGCACGGCTTCCACGTCGCTCATCCGAGAGTGACGCCGATCTCATCGCCGTCGCGCCTGATCGCCGCCCCCCTTGCCCTGGCTGGGCACCTGCCCCAGGCGAATGGCCCAGTCCGACGCAGTCACACCAGGAGGAGCGGCCAGGCCACCGCGGATGCCCGCGGTCGCCGAACTTCCACGCCTCGGTAAAAAACGAACATCAAGGTACACAAACAGACATAATCGGCATAAAATGAACACGCTGCACACCACCTGGACAAGCGCCAAGACCAGGAGAGCCCCATGGCAACCACCGCTCCCGCCGCAAACCCCCGCGCCAATGCCGCCTTGGCGGCCGGCTGCGACGACTGCAACGGCTGGGGCAGCGTGATCTCCTACTACGGAGGCCACGAACTCTGCCTCACCTGCCAACCCCACGCTGATCAACAGGACCACACACGGCGGTAATGCATCGCGGGCGCAACGATGCATCCGGGCGACATACGTAGAGCCCGCCCGAACGCCCTTTTCCGAAATGGGCGAAGGCCGCTCCAGCGTCCGGCGAACACCCGGGCAAGCGAGCCTCGAGGAGCATGCCACTCGTCGATCGCCCGCCGACGATCAGCGTGAGGTGGTAACGCTCCTGATCATCGACGGGGCTCATCGCGCCAGCGGCGAGGATCCCCTCCACTGTCGCGGCATGGTGGGGGACGGCCTCGGCACGGCAGATGGTGTGGTCGCGGCACAGGTCCACCCGGCGACGGCCGCGGCCCGTGTCAATGGTGGGGGTGCTGCGAAGGGCTGACCGCAGACCGAGCATGCCTTCACCGGTCGGTGGTTGATCCGGGCACTCGCCTGGTGCCGGTCCGGCGCTACGGGCGCCGGCCCGGCATCAACGGCTCGATCCGGTCCCACACGGCATGACTGATCACCAACTGACAGACACATCCCAGCAAGTGCCACAGCCCGGCAAGGGGACACGGCCGAGTCCCGGGTCCGTCCGTCCCGGCGGCGTGGGCCGAGTCCTCCTGCCCGTTGGGTCCCCGGCCCGACTGGGTCTATCGTCGGAACCCTGGGGCCAGCACGAGGAGGACGGCCGGTGATGCCGCAGGACGAGGCCGTGATCGGCTGCACGGGCAAGGTACTCATCGGAACTCGCGGATCCGCGGGCCCCGGCGAGGTCCTGGTGCGGGTCAGGGGCGGCTCCGAGACCTTCCTCGCCTGGTCGGAGGACCCCCTGCCCACGGGGGCAACGGTGCTCGTGATCGAATCACGTGGATGCCGCGAGGTCGGCGTCATCGAGTGGGTGGATCCATTGGACGCGCTCGGCGGCGATGCCGCTGGCGCCGGCTGAGGAGAGCACAAGCATGTTCGGATACCGCGTTCCCGCCCCCGACGAGGCGATGTTGATCTCGGGGGGTCGGCGGGGACTGGGGGGCGCGCCGTTCCGAGTGGTGACGGGGCATGGCAAGTTCGTGCTCCCGATCTTTCGAAAGACCCGATTCCTCACCCTGTCGATGTGCGAGTCCGAGGTCACCGAGACGTGTGTGACCAGGCAGGGCATCGCGTTGCACGTCCGCGCGGTCATCGCCTTCAAGGTCGGCAACGACCACGAGAGCATCATCAACGCGGGCCAGCGGTTCCTCTCCGACCAGGACCAGATGGCGGTGCTGACCGGCCGGATCTTCGCCGGCCACCTGCGGGCCATCATCGGCTCCATGACCGTCGAGGAGATCGTCACCGAGCGGCAGAAGCTCGCCGCGGAGGTCCTGGATACCTCGAAGACGGAAATGGCGAAGATCGGCCTGATCGTGGACTCGCTGCAGATCCAGTCGATCGACGACGGCGACACCGGCTACATCGACGCGATGTCCGCGCCGCACAAGGCGGCCATTCAACGACAGGCGCAGATCGCCCAGGCGCAGGCCACCCAGGCCGCCGCCGAGGCGGAGCAGGAGGCGGCCCGCAAGCAGGCCGAGTACGCCCGGCAGACCGCCGTCGTCAAGGCCGAGTACTCGGCCGAGGTGGACCGCGCCCAGGCGCAGGCCGCGCAGGCCGGACCGCTTGCGCAGGCGCACGCCCAGCAGGAGGTGCTCGCCGCCCAGACGGAGCTGGCCCAGCGCCAGGCCAAGCTGCGCCAGCAGCAGCTGGTGGCCGAGGTCGTGAAGCCAGCCGAGGCCGAGGCCGAGCGGGTCAGGATCCTCGCCGCCGCCGAGGCGCAGCGGATGAAGATCCAGGCCGAGGCTGCGGCCTCCTACGACCGGGTCGCGCTCGACCGGATGCTGATCGACCAGCTCCCGCAGATCGTGAAGGAGGCCGCCGGCGGTCTGGCCGGCGCCAACGTCAACGTCCTGAACGGCGCGGACGGTCTCGGTGAGATCGCCGCCGGCCTGGTTTCCCAGGGACTGACCATCCTGGACTCGGTTCGTCAGAACCTGAATGGCGAGGACTCCGACGGCCGCCGCCCCGAGGAGAGCAAGGGCAACGGCCTGCCCCAGTTGCACGCGAGCAGGGAGAAGAAGTCGAACGATGGCCCGGTGGACGTCGACTGAAACAGTTTGGTGCGCCAGTAATTCAGGGAGTGCTCACTTGCGTATCGATCACGAGCACTGTTGACGCTGGCCGGGCTTGATCATGGCGAAGACCTCCGGTGTGGTGGAGCTGTCTGGGAACGCACCGCCCGGAGGTCTTCGCGTCCCGCCGTGATGCCCGGCTGAGTTGTCTCGTCCCAGCGACAATGAGCAGCCACCGGCCGGCGGAAGTTCCGGGGGCGGCGTCCCATGGTGGTGCGTCCGCCCAAGTACCTGGTAGGCATGGGTCGTGCGCTTCGAGACCGTTCCCATGCCGCCGACCGTTGAGGTCAGGCCCCGCGACAAGCGCGGATATCCCGTTCCGGCGATCACCCCCTGGGAGGGGGAAGAGCCACAGTTCGCGCTCACCGACCACGACCGCAGCGCGGAATGCGCCCGGAAACGGCTGTGCTCGGTCTGCGACGCGTTCATGCCGAAGGGACCGGTGTGGCGCGTGGTCGGCGCCGCGGAGAGTACCGCGATCGCCGAGGCGCTGGCTGCCGGGCGTCCCTACCGCAATCTCGCGCCGACCCTGGAGGGGCCCGGGCACCGCGCGTGCATGCTGTACGCCTCGATGGTCTGCCCGTACCTGGCGCGTCCGAATGCGAGGCGTGGGCTGACGGCCGATGAGCCGGACGAGATGACCACGCATGTCGTCCGGGGCGCCGTACGGGGCGCGAAGGGCGCGGTGGTGGGGTTCGCGGAGTACGAGTACGCGATCACCGGCAGCCAGGTCCTGTTCCGCTTCCTCGACGTGGTCGAGTTCCTCCCGCACGACACGACCGACGCTCACTTGGACGAACTGAGGGCCGAGCTCGCCCGGGCGGCGGAGTGACTCCGCGGCACGGACGAGCCCGGCCACGAGCCCAGTCCCGTTGCGCCGTGCGGGATCAGGGGCGGTAGGCGGCCAGCCCGACGACCGAGGTGACCTTGGTCGGGTGCCCCGGGCCCTTGGCCGGCACGGTCACGGTGCCGCCCGGCGTCCGCACCGCGAGCGTGGTGCCGTCGGGAGACCAGGCCGGCTCGGTGTAGTCGGTGGTGGCGTGCGGGGTGAGGTCCTTGACGGTGTCTGTGGTCAGGTCGTCCATGAGGATGTGGTCGTGCCCGGCGACGGAGCGGACGAAGACGATCTCCTCATCGTTGGGCGACAGCGCGGGCTGCGAGCCCTTGGCGACCTTGCCGCCCTGCTGGCGGAGGTAGTCGTCGCGGATGTAGACGTCCCCGGTGTTGACGTTCGCGTAGACGGAGGTGCCGTAGTGGCCGGCCGCGTTCGGCCAGACGTTGCCGGTCTGCGGCAGGTTCGGCGTACCCGGGCCCGGCTCGCCCGACAAGGGCAGCGTCCTGGGCGTGCCGTGGACGGCCGTGGCAGGGACGTACTTCAACCGGGAGACGCCCTTGGCGCGGGCCGCGAAGATGATGTTGTTCTTGGCGGGGATGCCGTCCCGCTTGTCGGCCGCGGCCACCTGCCAGGTGGGGTGGGACCAGTTCTGGTCACCGGGGTTCTTGGCGACGACGACGCGCTTGCTGCCGTCGGCGTTGGCGACGTCCAGGTTTCCCGCGCCGTCGACGAAGGCGGCCCTGGCGCCGTCCGGCGACCAGGCGAGGTCCCTGACGGGCACGCCGAAGTTCACCCAGCGGCCGTTGATCAGAACGTACTTGGTCCCGTTACTGATCGTCAGAACACCGTGCGAACCGCTCTTGGCCGTTGCGGTGGCACTGGCGGAGCCGGAGGCACCGAGCAGCGCGGTGCCGGTTACGGCAGCGGCCAGGGCGATGGCAGCGGCGGTGTTACGTGTGCGAGCGGACATGGATGGATCCCCCAGGGACGTCGACAGGTGGTCAGTGCATCAACGCCAGAGCCGCTCGCCGTCCCCCGGGCCACTCCAGGCCACTCGGCTGCCTGCTGCTCTGTCCGATGGGGAAAGCCTGTCCGCCCGTGATCTCCGAATTGTCCGGCCCATGTCACAGACCTGTAACACGCCCAGAACGATGCTCAGTTGACGTGCCCGAACGGGCACTTGCGGGCCTGAGGCTGATCCTTCGGAGTGGACACCCCGACAATGGATCTTGATCTTCCAGGGAGGCGGGATCTCCAGGTGGGACGCAAGTCTCCGTCTCCGTCGGCCTTGCGGCGCTCGGGCGGTGCCTGGGGCTCGTCTTCCTTGCGGACCGACGTCCGCAGCGACTCGGCGGTGATGCCGAGGTCCGCCGCCGCGCCTCCAGCGGTCGGATCGCCCGTCAGCACACATCCGACCGCCACGGCCATCACCCCGGCGAACCCGTGCGGTCACAGCACCACACGCAGCCAGTCACCCGAGTGGCGGTACCGCCGGCACTTCCGGAGAGTAAGAAGCGTGAACCGTCACCGACGCCCACCCCGGCGAGCCGCGTGGATCGCGGGCGGGGCCGCCGTGCTCGTCCTCGGCGGCATCGGCCTGTGGACGTTGGTGGCGCCGGACCACGGCACGCCCCACCCGAGGCCGTCGGCCTCGGGCGGCCTGTCCTTGCCGACGGTGAGCCCGCTGCCGTCCTTGGCGCCCCAGCCGCAGACGACGTCGGGCACGGCACAGCCCACATCAACACGCACACCGCAGCCCAAGCCGACGGCGACGGCCCGCCCCCTGCAACCAGCGCCGTCAAGCAGCCCGCCCCGATCGGCTCCCCGCCGGACGCCGGCGGCCCCGCCGCCCGCACCGAAGCCGAAGCTGACATCGACCCCACCCCCGGCACCTACGCCGTCGACGAGGACGGCACCGGAGTCCCCACCGGGGTCGTCCCTGTCCCCTGCGTCACCTCAGCCACGCGCGCCGGCATCGTCGCCCACGTCATCGGCGTCACCCCCGTCGCGGCCGTCACCTGCGTCGACCCGGTGGTACACGAGCACGGTGGCAACGGCTGCCGCTCAGCGAATGGCCGCCGCCGGGGTGGCCGGCGACCCTGCCTGCTCGCTGGCAGCCGTCGGCAGGCCGGATCCGGCGCTGCTCCCGAGGGGCCTCACGTCGGTGGGTACCGGACAGGCCGGCAACTACTGGTGCCTGATCTGGTAGCGCCCTGGGCGGCAGCAGCTGCGTGCGCCCCCAGCAACTGCGCCGGGACCGTCCCACTGCTCGTACAGGCCAGGGCGCGGCTGGCCGCGTCCGCTGGCACTCGCGAAGACGCCCCCCACACGGCGTAGGGGGTGCCCGGCCAGGTGGCGGCCGTCACGATGGCGCTGGTGGAGATGGTGAGCAGGATTGTCCCGGCCCGGTCGATCCTTGGTTCGATGCGCCGGGCGGGCATGTGCAGCGTCGGCCACGACCACACCAGGGCGGCCAGGCCGAGCGGCAGATCGATGCAGAGGGCCCCGGTTGACTGCTGCAAGCGGGCGATCCGTCAGCGTCGGAAGGCCTTGCGCTGTGCTGCCGCGCGGGTGCGGGCCCATGCCTCGGGAAGCTGCCGCTCACGGGCTTCGGCCGCCGCCCCTTCCTGACCGTGCAGCACGCCCCAGGTGAAGCCGGGCTCGCCCGCCGCGTGTGCGGAGAGCGCCAGACGGCGCAGGGCGTCGCGAGCCACGACGCCGTCGTGCTGGGCACCGCTTGCCTGCTGCACCGCCTTGACGCGCTTCCCGAGACGTCGCGCGGGCTTGCCGAGCGCTGGGCGGGCCGCTTCCGCGGCGTAGCGGAGCCTCTTGGCAGCCTTGCGGGCATGGTGGATCGCGGCGTCCCGCTCGGCTCCTGTGGGGATGTCGAGCGCACGGTCCATGCGCTGGGCGAGCCGGCCGTACTCCTTCAGGAGCGCCTTGGTCAGGACTTTCTCGGGTTTGCCGGCCGCCTTGGGGCGCAGCGGCGGCTGATCGGTGAGGGCGCTCAGCCTCTCCAGCAGGTCCAGGTAGCGGGGTTCGGCGAGTGCATCGAGGGTGCGTCGACGGCCTTCGGCCAGCTGCGCGGCGTCCCAGGTCTGCAGCCGTGCGGTGACGGGGCCGAGGACCAGCTCCCCGGGAAGTTCCCGCACACCGGAGGTCAGCCGCTCCCGGAGAACCTCGTGGTCGCGTTCGGTGCCGAGCTCACTGGCGAGCCACCTCAGATCCCGCCGAATCGGGTCGGTGACGTCACGGTCGAGGACGGAGCGGTAGGAGCGAAGGCAGCCGCGCAGACGGCGGGCTGTGGTGCGCATCCGGTGCACGGCGTCGGGCAGGTCGCGACGGACGGCCGGGTCAAGGTCTACGAGGGCGTCGACCAGCCGGTTCACGTAGGCGAGCACGTGGTCGGCAGCCGACCCCGCAGTGACCGCGGAGACCGCCTCTGGCGTCTGCTCCAGCAGGGGCGTGGTTCCCGCCAGGGCGCGCACCACCTTGGAGGGGCTCTGCGCGCGGTCGACACCGTTCTTGCGCAGCGCCTTCTCGATCGCGTCCAAGAGCACGGGGCCGCCGGCGTCGGCAAGTTCGATCTCCATCGCCGTCCACGTCGCGTGCCCACCGTCCTCGAGCAGCGAGCTGGCATCCACCATGTCCATGCTCAGCTTGGCCAGGACGTTTCCCTCGATGTTGCGGAGGTGACGCAAGGAGCGGGTGGTTCGGATCCGCATCACTGGGCGAAGACCTGCCCCGCGGGTGCGGGAGAGGACGAGCTCGCGCAGTTCCTCGGGGACGTCGTGCGACGGCAGCGGGCCCCGGATCTCCTCGCGATTGTCACCCGGCAAGGGCAGTTTCAGGTGCCAGCCGTCGTCCGTGCCGCCCGTCCTGCACCGCAGGGACGCACCGGTACGGGTAAGCCGCAGGTCATCGGTGTCGTAGTAGACGGCGTCCAGCTCCTGCACCTTCCGCCTTGCGATCGAGGCCACCGGGTCCACACCCGTCAGGTCGGGAAGCCATGAGATGTCCTCGGCCGCGGGCGCCGCGTACTTGCGTTCCGTTTCTCGGATCGATGGGGCCATACAGTGCCCCTTCACGCAATCGCATGTCTCAAACCCCTGCGTACATCGCTTTCGGTCCACTTCACAGACGGGTACTGCGGCGCCGTCTCACGTATCCGAGACCGGATTGCGGTAGGCCCCCCGGTGGCCGGTGAGGTAGGGGCCCGCCCAGAGCACGTACACGTACACGTGCAGGCCCAGACACAGGGCAGAGGGCAAGGCCGGTCGGCGACAAGTCCGGCGCCGGCGAACGCGGAGCGCGCAAGGGCATCGCCGTGGTGTGGCGGCTCCGTCGGAACCCCGGGTATGTCCGAAGCACCTTTTGACCTGCGCCCGGTAGCAAACAGGTACCGCGCCGGAACTCTTGTGCCGCACATTCATCCGTGTCGGGAGGCAGACCTCGGGGCCTGGCTCCGAGGCCGGCAGTGCCATGGCCGAGAGCAGAGCAAGCCAATTCGTTTGAACCGGGGTGACACGATGACCGATGACGTCCTTGCTTCCAACCTTCGATTCGAAATCCTCGGCCCGTTGGGCATGCTTTCCGGCGGGAAGCGCATCGACCTCGGCCCACCCCGGCAGCGCGCACTGCTCGCCGTCCTCTTGACCCACGTCGGCCGTGTGGTCCCCCTCACCTCGATCATCAAGGCGATTTGGGGGCACAACCCACCGCGTCAGGTCACAGGGACACTCCAGGCGTATGTCTCACGGTTGAGGAAGGTGCTCAGGCACCATGACCGATCCGTGCAGCTCACCCACCACCTTCATGGTTATCTGCTGGACGCCGACGCCCGGCTGGTCGATGCCGTGGTCTTCGAGGCGAAGGTGAAGGACTGCCGGAGGCTGCTCAAGGCGGGCGATCTGGAGGGTGCGAGCTCGGCGGCCTGGTCAGCCCTGGAGCTGTGGAAGGGCAAGCCTCTTGGGGAACTGTGCGACTACGAGTTCGCGGTGCTGGAGGCGGACCGCCTCGAACAGGTCCGGCTGCGAGCCCTGGATGTGTGGGCGCAGGCATGCCTCCGCATGGGCGCTTACGAGGAGGTGGCCGTCCAGCTCGGTGAGGAACTGCGCCGCAATCCCTCACTGGAGCGGCTGGGCGGCCAGTTGATGACGGCCCAGTACCACTCCGGTCAGCCCGCGGAAGCGCTGCTGACCTACGAACGGATACGCACTGCCGTGGCGGAGGAGCTGGGCGTCGATCTCAGCCGGGAGTTGCAGGACCTGCACGGAGAGATCCTCCGTCAGGAACTCACGGACTCGGCGGTGGCCGGCCCGCCCTCCCGGACCGTTCTCCCGCCACGCACCGCCCAGGCTCCTGAGCCGACGGCGCCCAGGGCGGCTGTGTCTCCTCCGCCCTCGGGCGACCGACTCGTGGGCCGCCAGGGCGAGGTGGAACGACTGCAGGTCCTGCTGGAAGGCGTCCGTCGCGGAAGAGGCCGCCTCCTGCTGGTCCTCGGTGAACAGGGCATGGGAAAGACGCGGCTGGTGCACGAGATGGCGCAACTCGCCGGGGCCGGGGTGTGCGTGGTGCGCTCGTCCTGCAGCGCGGTCCCGTCGTCCCCGGTCTACTGGGTCTGGGAACAGGCCGTTCTGCAACTGGGACGGGAGGACACCGACCGCGGAGCGGACCAGCCGCCGCTCCAGGCCCAGCGGACACCCGAGCAGCACTTCGCCTACCAGATGCAGACCTGTCAGGCCGTGCTCTTGGCCGCGGAACGCGGTCCGCTGATCCTGCTTCTGGAGGACCTGCATTTCGCCGACGTGCGCGTGCTGGAGCTGCTCCATCTGCTGGTCAGGCATATCAGCCACGCCCCGGTGATGGTGCTGGCCACCATGCGCGACCACGAACTCGCCAAGGACCGGGCCCTGCGCCGCGCCGTGGGGCGGATTCTCCAGGAGGGCAACAGCGGCACGGTCCGGTTGAGGGGGCTCACCGAGGGGCAGAGCCGCGAGCTGATCGCCGCGGTCCGGGGGACGATGCCCCCGCAGGACGAGGTGCGCCGCCTGCATCGCGCCTCCGGCGGCAACCCGTTCCTGCTCCACAGCCTGCTCGCCACGCCGACGACGGGCGAGGGGCCGGAGGGACATCCGGTTCCCTTCGAGGCGCGTGAGGTGCTGTACGAGCGGCTGAGCAATTGCTCCGCCGACGCGTTCGACGTACTCACCCTGTGCGCCGTGATCGGTACCCGCGTCCGGCGTCCGCTCCTCGCCGGCGTGCTGTCCTTGCGCGGGCTGCCGCAGAACCTCGTCGACGACGTGCTGCAGACCGGTCTGCTGCGCCCCGATCCCGCCGACGAGGGCCAGCTCACCTTCACCCACGGACTGGTGCGCGACCTCCTGGTGCAGGACGCTCAGCCCCTCATCCGTGCCCGGTGGCACCACGATGTCGCCGCCGTCCTGGCCGCGCGGTTCCAGCCCGGGAACGCCACCGCCGAGATCCGCCACCACTGTCTGCAGGCCTCCCGGGTCCTCGGTGCCGACGAGGGCCTGCGTCCCCTGCTGAACCTGGCGGATCAGGCCCAGCAGCGCTTCTTCCATGCCGAGTCTCTGCGCTACCTGGTGGACGTGGCATCCGTCATCGCGGCGTTGCCCAGGGACGAGCCGACCTCCGCCGTCGAACTGCGTCTGCGCAAGCAGATGATGTGGCTGCACGCCTTGCTGGAGGGCTACGGCTCCCCACGGGTGACGCAGGCCTTCGGGCAGGCCCGGCAGCTGGAGCAGACCTTCGACATCACGCAGCCCACGGAACTGCTGCACACCCAGGCGATCGCTGCGATCGCCGAGGGCCGGTACAGCGCGGCCGCGGAGACCGCCGGTCTGCTACACGAGCTGGCCGAACACGGCGGTGGCGAGGAGGCCAGGTCGGCGGCCTGCTACGCGGATGGGGTCACGCTGCATGTGAGCGGCCGCCTGGACGAGGCACTCGCCGCGCTCGGCCAGGGGGTCGACATCATCGACCGTCTCCTGAACGAGTCCGGCGGGCAGGTAGGCCTGAGCGCTCTCCTGAACGATCAGCGAATCGACTACCGGGCCTACCTGGCACTCACCCACTGGCTCAGCGGTGACCGGACAAGGGCCCAGCACTACCGTTCGGAACTCCTTCAGCTGACCCAGTCCGACCGCTACGACCGGCCGTGGGACCGCGCCTTCGCCCGGTACGTGGACGCACTGCTCGCCGTCGCGGAGGGAGACGTACAGGGCGCCTGGCGGGCCGGCAGGGCCGGGGTGGACCTCACCGCCCGGTGCCAGCTCACCTACTGGCACCGCATGCTCGCCGTTCCGCTGGGCTGGGCCGAGGTGTACGAGGGCAGGACCGAGAGGGGCCTGGCGCGGATACGGAGCGCGGTGCGCGATGCTGCCGGGCACCGGACCCTGCTGCGCCGTACGCTGCATCTCGGGCTGCTCGCCGACGCGCTGCGGCACACGGGCGCCGACGACGCGGCACGGCAGGTCATCGCTCGCGCCGCGCGGGAGATCGAGGAGCGGGGCGAGCACGTCTACTTACGGCCCCAGTGGCCGTTCGCTTCCCTCCTGAGGGAAAACCCCGCCGGAGTACCGTCCGCCCACGCGACACTGACGCTCCGGTAGACGGCCCGATGCGGGGCCCGTATCCACGGCTCCACGAGCGGTGGATACGGGCTCCCTCGACGTGCGGTCCCGCTGCCCGGTCAGGACGCTGACACGTCCGTGCTCGCGGATGCCGCCGGGCTCTGCACGGGCCGGCGCAGCCGGGCCAGCAGCAGGTGTGCCGTGGCGGCCAGCAGCGCCAGGACCAGGCAGGACGCCCAGACGGCGCCCGTACCGACCGCCTGGATCAGCTGCCCGCTGAGCAGTGGCGCCAGGGCCACGGAGACGCTCCACACGGACAGGAACCAGCCCTGGTAGGTGCCTTGACCGTCCGGCGGTGCCAGGGCGGCGACCAGCGCCATACAGGTCGGCCAGACCACGATCTCCCCCAGGCTCCACAGCGCGACGGTTGCCGCGTATCCCGGCACGGAGTGGACGACGGCGGTCAGCCCCAGGCCGATCCCGGTGGTGACGGTGGCCGCGGCCAGCGCCGCCTCGGGGCGCACCCGCCCCGCCAACCGGGTCAAGGGCAGCTGCAACACCGCGATGACCAGGCCGTTCATCATCATGGCCAGGCCGTAGTCCGCCGGGGAGAGCCGGTCTGCCGTCATGGTCAGCGGCAGCGCCACCAGCGGCTGCTGGAAGAGAAGACCAAGCAGCAGAACCGAGCCCAGCAGCACCAGGAACGGCCGGTCGCGGTGGACGCCCCGGGCCGCCCGAGTGGTGGTCTCACCACTCGGCACGGCCGTCTCGGGACGGGTCTCCGGCACCCATCGGTAGACCATGGCCCCGGCAGCCACGTTGGCCAGCGCGTTGACCACGAACAGCGTCACGAAGCCGTGCTCGGCGGCCGTTCCCGCGGCCACGGCGGCGACGGAGAACCCCAGGTTGGTGGCCCAGTAGAGCAACGCATAGGCGCGCGGCCGATCGGCCTGGTCCACCAGGTCGGCCACGGCAGCGGCCCGGGCGGGACGGGTGGCGTTGAGTCCCACGCCCACCACCAGGGTGCCCGTCAGCACCAGGGCCTCGGAGCGCGCCGTGCCGAGCACCACCATGCCGGCGACGGCCATCGCCTCGCTCGCCAGCAGCACCGCCCGGCGGCCGAGACGGTCCGCGAGGACTCCGCCCAGCAGTGAGGCGATTCCGCTGCCGACGCCGAACACGGCGAGGGTGAGGCCGGTGAAGGAGGCTGAGTAGCCGCGCGCGCCGGTCAGGTAGATCGCCAGGAACGGCACCACGAATCCGCCGGCGGAGGTGATGAGCATGCCGCCCCAGAGCCACCAGTAGGTGCGCGGCAGTCCGCCCGCCATGGTCCGGAGCAAGTTCACGAGCCGTGCCGCGCCACGGTGCGCCGCGCCGTGGCGTGTGCTCAACTCTGCTCCTCGTACTCGACGTGCAGCGTCCGGGCGAGGTGGTCACGGAACTTCACCGCCGCCGCGTCCGACTCGTGCCGGGAGAGCACGATCGCCGGATACCCGGACCAGTCCGGGTAGGGCCGGAGCACCGCGCCGGGGCCGACGGTCTGCACCACATGGTCCACCTGCGGGTCGGTACGCACGGCATCCAGGCCGCGCACCCGCTTGATCCGCCCGCCGCTGCCGACCGGTACCAGGTAGGCCGCGACGTGGCCGGCCGGCACCGGCTCCTCGCGCCAGCAGACGGGTTCCCGGCCGAGGTGGATGCGCAGCGCCTCGGCCGCCAGGTCGATCCCGCTGCTGACGTGGACGAGGTGGTGCATGAAGCCGCCGCCTCCGATGCGCGCGCCCATCTCCAGCAACACCGGCCGCACCCCTCCGACCAGCCGCAGTTCGGTGTGCGTGGTGCCCTCCGTGACGCCGAAGGCGTGGTGCGCGTCGACCACCTCCGTCTCGATCGCGGCCAGCACCTCGGCAGGCAGCTGGGCGGGAGCCCGCAGCGTGGTCTCCTCAAAGTAGGGGCCGGTCAGTTCTCCCTTCCAGCTGATGGCGCAGACCCGCACCTGACCGTGGTGAACGAGCGATTCGGCGGAGATCTCCGGCCCGTCCAGGTATTCCTCGACCAGCACACCGGCCTCCTCGGCCGGTCCGCCGGCCCGGCCCAGGTGGGTCTCGACGAGTTCCCAGGTGCGGGCGACGGCCTGCTTCAGGCTGTCCTTGTCGTCGACGCGGATCACGCCGAGGCTGGAATAGCCGTTCGCCGGTTTGACCACGACGGGAAACCGCAGGGTCAGCGCGTCGGTCCAGCCGTCCGGGTCGTCTATGACCGTGAAGCCGGGCGCCCCGAGGCCGGCACCCCGCAGCCGCTGCCGCATGCTGCGTTTGTCACGGACCACCGCGGCCGCCTCCTCGGACAGGCCGGTGAGACCCAGTACTCGTGCGGCTCGCGCCACGAACGGCACGACCTTCTCGTTGCCCGCCATGATTCCCTCGAAGGGTTGCTGCCGGCAGCGGCCGGCGAGTGCGGACAGTGCCCCTTCCGGGTCTGCGTCGATGTCCAGCGGCAGCACTTCGACCACCGCGTTGGCCCGCCCGGCCGACTCCGCCGAGTCGTCCCCCCGTGGAACGAGGATCAGGTCGATCCCGGCGCGCTCGGCGGCATCGAAGACCCACGGGAGGGTGGACAACTGACCGACGAGGACGAGTTTGGGACGCTGTGGCATGACGGTTCTCCGAGGGTTCGGCTGCGTGGGCGGGGCCTGGGGCACGGCGCGCCTGCCCGTACGGCCCGGGCCCAGGTTGTTCCGGCGGTCTTGGCGTCGGCTTGCAGACCGTTTGACGTGGGGGTTCCGGTGGAGCGGTCAGTGGACGCGGCCGTCCGGATCGGTCCGGCTGAGCACCGACCGCAGCCCTTCGGCCAGTTCGTCCGCGTCCTCGCGGGTGAAGACCAGCGGAGGGTTGATCACCAGGGCGTAGGGGTTGGTGCGCAGGATGATGCCGGCCTGCTCGCGCAGTGCGTCCGCCACCTCGAGAGTGCCGTGCGGCAGCGGCCGGCGCTGTTCCTGGTCGGACGTCAGTTCCACCGCAAGCATCAGGCCCAGCCTGCGGACCTCGGCCACGACCGGCAACCCGGTGAGCTCCGCGAGCCGCCGGCCCAGGTGGTCGCCGATCGCCGTGGCATTGGCCGGCAGCCCCTCGCGTTCGATGATGTCGATGTTGGCCAGCGCCACCGCGCAGGCCGTCGGGTGGCCGGTGTAGGTGTAGCCGACGGGGAAGCCGTGGTCGCCGGTCACCTCGGCCGCGACCTCCTCGGTCGTCAGGACGGCGCCGTGCGGCAGGTATCCGGAGGTGATCCCCTTGGCCGTGACCATGATGTCGGGCGTCACGCCGAAGTGCTCCGCGGCGAACCAGTGCCCGGTGCGCCCGTATCCCGTGACCACTTCGTCGGAGATCAGCAGGATGCCGTACGAGCGCAGGAGTTCGGCGATCCGCGGCCAGTAGTCGGCGGGCGGGACAATTGCGCCGCCGCCGCCCATGACCGGCTCGCCGATCATCGCGGCGATCCGCTCCGGGCCGATCCGCTCGATGGCCGCGCGCAGTTCGGCGACGCAGAAGTCGGTCACGTCGGCGCCGTCGAACAGTTCCCGGCGGTAGGGGTGCGGCGGCGTCAGGAAGTGGACGTCCGGCAGTGAGGGGCCGAATCCGTCGTGGTAGACCGGGAATCCGGAGACTCCGCCGCTGCCGTAGCCAATGCCGTGGTAGGCCATCCGCCGGGACAGGACCCAGGTCCGTTGTGTCTCGCCGCGCCGGTGGTGGTAGAGACGCGCCATCCGCAGCGCGATCTCGTTGCCCTCGGCTCCGCCGCTGGTGAAGTACACCCGGCTCAGCTCTCGCGGGCTCAGCTCGGTCAGCCGCGCGGCCAGTTCGACGGCGCGGTCGTTGCTGACGGTTCCCCAGGTGTGGAAGTACTCGAGCCGGATCATCTGCTCGGCCGCGGCCCGCGCGAGTTCCGGGCGACCGTGGCCCACCTGGCACACCCCGAGCACGGCCGAGGCGTCCAGGTACTCCCGCCCGGCGGCGTCACGGACCCGGCTGCCGGAGCCGGAGACCAACACGGTCCGGTCGGCGCGGTGCGCGGGCAGCGTGGGGTGGATGAGCGTGGCACGGTCCGTGGCGGCGAGCCCGGCATCGAGCGCACCGGGCACGGCGGAGGTTGCAGAGGTCACGAGGGGCTCCTTCGGAACGGCTGGGGCTCGTTCCCACCCTCACCGCGGCCGCTTGCCGGACGCTGGACGTCCCGCTGCGCACTTGCGGGCCACCTCCAGCCGGGGACAAGCCGCGTTCGTGCCGGCCGGCAGGCGCCGCGTCAAACGGATACCAAGAGTTCGGTGGAACGGTGGAGCCGCCTTCTCGCACCTTCACGCGTCGGCGCTGCGACCCGAAAGGACCACGGTGAAGTCCATACTCTTCTACCTGCCCACAGTCGGCAGCCACGATCAGATCCTGCGCGGCATGTCGGGCGTCAACCCGCGGAACTACCAGAACATGCTGTGGCAGCTCACCCGCCAGGCACAGGCCGCCGACGAACTCGGCTACTGGGGGCTGTCCTTCACCGAGCACCACTTCCACATCGAGGGTTTCGAGGTATCCAACAACCCGATCATGCTGGGCCTGTACCTGGGCATGCAGACCAAGCACATCCGGGTCGGCCAGATGGCCAACATCCTGCCCTTCCACAACCCTCTGCGGCTCGCCGAGGATCTGGCGATGCTGGACCACATGACGCGCGGCCGCACCTTCGTCGGTATCGCCCGGGGCTTCCAGAAGCGCTGGGCCGAGATCATGGGCCAGGTGTACGGGGTCGGCGGAACACTCTCGGACGCCGGCGAGAACGACCTGCGCAACCGCGCACTCTTCGAAGAGCACTGGGAGATCCTCAAGAAGGCGTGGACCACAGAGACCTTCTCGCACTCCGGCGCCCAGTGGACGATCCCGGTCAAGGACCTGGAATTCCCCTACGACGCGGTGCGCCGGTACGGCAGCGGAGTCGACGAGAACGGGATCGTCCAGGAGGTCGGCATCGCTCCCAAGCCGTACCAGCGGCCCCATCCCCCGGTGTTCCAGCCGTTCAGCTTCAGCGAGGACACCTTCCGGTTCTGCGCCCGTGAGGGCGTGGTGCCCATCCTCATGAACACCGACGACCAGGTCGTGCGGCGCCTGATGGACCTGTACCAGGAGGAGGCCGAGGCGGCAGGGCACGGCAGCTTGCGGCGCGGTGAGAGGGTGGGCGTGATGAAGGACGTCCTGGTGTCCCGGGACGCCGACGAGGCCCACCACTGGGCGGCGCGCGGGGGTGGCTTCATCTTCGAGAACTGGTTCGGCCCCATGGGCTTCACCGAGGCACTGCGCAACGTCGGTGAGACGGGGCCGATCGGCGCGGACTACGGGACGCTGGTCGAGCGGGGCCTGGAGTGGGTCGGCACCCCGGACGACATCAATCGCAAGATCGAAAAGCTGGTGGAGAAGCACAACCCGGAGTACCTGCTCCAGTGCCAGTACTCGGGCCTGGTCCCGCACGACGTGCAGATGCGCAGCCTGGAGCTGTGGGCCACCGAGATCGCGCCGAACTGGCTGTGAGCAGGAGTACGGTGGCCGACAACGACATCTTCGAACTCGGCGATCTGCCACTGCTCAGCGGCCGGACCCTGAGCGACGCGCGGATCGGCTATGCCGTGCACGGGAGTCTGCGCCCGGACGGCACCAACGCCGTGCTGTGCCCGTCCTTCTTCGGCGGCGACCACACCGGCTACGACTGGCTGATCGGAGCGGGCCGGCCGCTGGACACCCGCCGGTACTGTGTCATCACCACGGGCCTGTTCGGCAACGGGGTCTCCAGCTCTCCCAGCAACCACGCGTCGGGGGCGGGCTTCCCGCTGATCACCCCGCAGGACAACGTCACCGCACAGCACCGGCTCCTGACCGAGCATCTGGGCGTCCGGGAACTGGCCCTGGTCACCGGATGGTCGATGGGCGCGGCGCACACCTACCAGTGGGCGGTCTCCCACCCGGAGATGGTACGCCGGATCGCGCCGGTCTGCGGTTCCGCGGTGACCAGCGAGCACAACCAGGTCTTCCTGTCCGGTCTGGCCGCCGCACTGGCCGCCGACGGCGGCGCGGAGCGGGGACAACGGGCCGCGGGCCGGGTCTTCGCCGGATGGGCGGCCTCACACCCCTTCTGGGCCCGGCATGCCTACCGGGAACTGGGCTTCGCCGGCAGGGAGGACTACCTCACCGGGTTCTGGGAGCCGTTCTTCGTGGCCGGACCGGCCCCCGCGGACCTCCTGGCCATGGTGCGCACCTGGGAACACGCAGATGTGGGCGCGACCCCCGGCTTCGACGGCAGTGCCGAGGCGGCGCTGTCCTCGGTCACGGCGGAGGCCGTGCTGCTGCCCGGCGCCCTGGACCAGTGCTTCGCGGTCGCGGACGAGGAGTGGGCCGCGGGGCTGCTGCCGCACGCGACCGTCGAGGTGATCCCCGGGGTGTGGGGACACCTGGCCGGAGCCGGAGCGAATCCCGCCGACCGGGACTTCGTCGGCGGTGTGCTGCGCCGGCTGCTGGCCCACCGGACGACGACCGCCGCTGTGCCCGGCACGTGACGGTCTGCGCCACACGGAGAAGCGGACGGTGCCCAGGGCACCGTCCGCTTCCTTTTCGAGGGCGAGCCGTCACGTCGAATAGTCGGCGTTCAACCGCACGTAGCCCTCGGTCAGGTCGCAGCCGTACACGGTGAACGCCCCGTGTCCGATGCCGAGTTCGATGCCGATGACGACCTCGCTGCCCGCCAGTTCGGCGGCGACGGCGGCCCGTACCTCGTCCTCGTCGCACGCGTCGGACGGTCCGGGCGGATAGACCGCCACGTCACCGAAGCGGATGACCACCCGGTCCTGTTCGATGTCGGTGTCGTCGGAGCACTTGCCGATCGCCATGGCGACCCGGCCCCAGTTGGGATCGCCGCCGTGCACCGCGGTCTTGACCAGCGGGGAGTTGACCACCGCCTTGGCCACGCGCTTGGCCTGGGAGTCGTCCCGGGCCCCGCCCACCCGCACCTCGATCAGCTTGCCCGCTCCCTCGCCGTCCCGGGCGATGTCCTTCACCAGCGTCAACGCCACTTCGTACAGCGCTTCTTCGAAGGCGGCCGAGCTCACGTCGCCCGCCAGGCCGTTGGCGAAGAGGGCAGCCGTATCGCTGGTGGAGGTGTCGGTGTCGATGCTGACGGCGTTGAAGGTCCGGTCCATCACCCGGCGGAAGATGCGGTCCTGCTCCTCGGGGTCCAGCCGGGCGTCGGTGGCGAAGAAGGTGAGCAGGGTGGCCATGTCGGGTTCCATCATCCCGACCCCTTTGGCGATGCCGACCAGGACCGCGTCACCGATACGCCGGCGGACCAGCTTGGGCCGGGTGTCGGTGGTCATGATGGCTCGGGCGGCCCGGTCGAAACCGCCCTCGGGCAGCGGCGCGGCCAGCCTCTTCAGGTGGTCGCGGATGGCGGGCATCGGATACTGACGGCCGATCACACCCGTGGAGGCGATCAGCAGTTCGTCCTCGGGGACCCCGGCCGCCCGGGCCGTCAAGGAGCGCACCTCGCGGGCGTTGCGCTCCCCCTCCGCCCCAGTGGCGACGTTTGCGTTGCGGGCCAGCACCACCACCCCGCGGGCGCTTCGGTCCGCGCAGGCGGCACGGCTGATCACCACGCTGGGGCCCGCGAAACGGGATCGGGTGAAGACCGCGCTCACCGTGGACTGCACGGTGGACATCAGGACGGTGAAGTCGTCGCGTCCATCGTCCAGCAGACCGACCGGGGCGGTGTGCACCGCGAAACCCCTCGGTGCGTAGCCGTCGTTGTCTGTCATGCTCATTCCTCTCCCGGAGCAGGCGCACGGGCTGCGTACTAATGATCCATACCATGCGATGCATACCAATGCGATCCCAGTCACGCTTCGGTGCGGGCGTACGCGCGGGGAGCCGGGCGGCAGGGGAGTTCTCGCTCCTGTGCCGCCCGGCCCCCGAGGTGGTGCCGCGGTCAGCCGCGCGGGGTGAAGGCCACCACGTCGCCCGCGCGCTCCGCGCCGGACAGCTGCCCGTTGCGGTCGGTACGGATGTAGACCCGGTGCAGCCAGCGGTCCCGGCCGTCCCAACGCGGGGTGAAGGGCGTACGGGCATGCGTGGTACGGAAGTTGTCGACGATCAGTACGTCACCGGGGGTGAGGTGGACCGCCTCGGTGACCTCGTCGAGCGCCTTCGACAGCGCGTCGACCGCCTTCGCGTCCTCGAGTTCGGTCGGGTTGAGCAGTTCACGGTCGTAGCCGAGGAAGGGGTCCTCCGGATCCCCGTACAGCGGCTTCACCCGCGCGATCGCCCCCGGGTCCGGTACGCCGCCGCGGAAGGCGACGTCCACGCAACACGGCATCTTCCGGTCGTACAGCCATTCACGGACCTCGGAGGAAAGCCGCGGCAGTGCCTTGCGGACCGAGGCGACGAGGGTGGCCGCCCTGCGCTCGTGGTCGGCCCGGGAACAGGCCAGCATCACGTAGTTGGGCTGCAGGACGTGGTAGGCCATCTCCGTGTGGAACTCCAGCAGTGTCTCGGAAGTCTCCGAGGACAGGTGATGTGCGTTCGGGGAGGGATACACGTCGTGGTAGACGGTGCCCGAGCGCAGCTCCTGGTAGCCGGTGTGCACGCCCAGGCGGCGGCCGATGATGCCGAGCATGGCCTCCATGCCCAGCAGCGGACGGTCCACCGGGGCCGGGGTGGTGCTCGGGGTGGGCGGCAGGGCGTCGTCCTCCTCCACGGGCAGACCGCGCAGCAGCAGGTAGCCGTCCTCGTTCCCCTGGGCGTTGAAGGAGTCCAGCGTGCTCGCCAGAGCGGCGGGCAGGTCGGTGGCGGCCGCCTGCGCGGAGTCGAGGAAGGCGTACAGGTCGGCGCGGGGGATCCGGGGCAGCCGCTCGGTGAGGGCGCGCAGTTCCCCGGCGTATGCGGTGCAGTCCACGACTGTCACAGGGAATTCCTTTCGTGGGCGTGGGCGCGGGCGTACTGGTGAAGGAGCTCCGCGCCGATTTCGGTGGCGAGGATGGAAGTGATGCCGCCGTGGTCGTAGAGCGGCGAGACCTCCATGACGTCGAACCCGACCGGACGCAGGTCCCCCACACCACGCAGCAGGGCCAGCACCTCGCGGGAGGTGGGGCCGCCGGGGGCCGGTGTGCCGGTACCCGGGGCGAAGGCCGGGTCCACGACGTCGACGTCCACCGAGACGTAGACCGGTGCGTCGCCGACGATCCCGCGCACCAGTCGCGCACCGGCGTCGCTGTCGAGCGTGGAGAACTCGTCGGCGGTGACGATGCGTACACCGTGCTCGCGGGCGTAGTTGAGTGAGTCGGGCCGTGGGTTGTGTCCGCGTATGCCGATCTGCACCATCCGCTGCGGATCCACGAGCTTCTCGTCGATGGCGTGGCGGAACGGGGTGCCATGGTGGTACTCGCCGCCGTAGAAGGCGGGATTGGTGTCGCTGTGCGCGTCGAGGTGGAGCACGGCCAGCGGCCCGTGCTTGGCTGAGACGGCCCGCAACGCGGCGAGCGTCAGCGAATGGTCTCCGCCGAGCATGAGGAACGCCGCGTTGTCGGTGAGCAGTTCGGTCAGCCGTCGCTGGGCGGTGTCCATCGCGATGTGCATGTTGAACGGGGTCAGATCGATGTCGCCGGCGTCGGCGCAGCGGATCAGGTCGAAGGTGCCGGGTCCGCGGTCGATGCCCACGCCGTGGATGAGCCCGGACTCGTTGCGGATCGCGCGGGGGCCGAAGCGTGCGCCTGGCCGGTAGCTGGTGCCGCCGTCGTACGGGGCGCCGATCACCACGACGTCCAGGCCGCTGGGGGCCGGGTCGTGGGGCAGGCGCATGAAGGTGGGGATCTGTGCGTAGCGGGGGGAGACGTTGATGTCGATGCGTTCCACGCCGTCGTGGCTCCTTGGGGGTCGGCCTCGTGACGGGCCCGTCACGAGGCGGTCCGTGCGACGCGCCCCAGTCGGTCGGCGACCAGCTGCACGGTCTGCGCGGTCTCCACCTCCTCCGGGTGCCGTCCGGCCACCACCACGTCGTCGAACAGTTCCTGTACGACCAGACGCTTGGCGTGGTGGACTTGGGCCGGGGCAACGCCCGCATCGGTGAGCAGCCGGCTGAACGACGAGGTGGTGCCGGAGCCCTCGTGCACGCCGAGCTTGGGGCGGATGACGGTCTGGGACGGCAGCAGGTCACCCATGGCGGCTCGCAGCACCCACTTGTCCTGCCCGTAGCGGCGCTTGAGCCCCGACTCCAGGGAGACCAGGAGGTCGAGAACCTCGCGGTCCCAGTAGGGGTGGGTGGACCAGTGGCCGCCGATGCCGGAGAGCACGGGCGACATCTCGTTGAGGCCGTCGAAGGTCGCCATGTCGTGGGCGAGAGCGGTGTCCAGGGCCGGTAGCCGGTCCTCGCGGTGCATGCCGCCCAGCGGGATGTCGGCGCCGTAGCCGGTCAGGATGCGCCGGCCGGCACCTTCCAGCCGCAGATAGAGGGCGGTGAGCGGGAGCAGGTACTCGATGATGTCCGGGTCGAGGGATTCCGCCGCCCAGACCGCGTGCGGCAGGCGGCGCAGCAGGTCGGCGGTGGTGATGGTGATCTCGCTGTGCGCGGTGCCCAGGTGGTCGGCGACGATACGGGCCTGCGGGAACTCGTCGGCGTCGTCGGTGCCCATCGAGACGGTCTCGATCGGGTCACCCGCTCCGTGGGCGGCCAGGGCGGCCACGCTGGAGGAGTCGATACCGCCCGACAGGACCACCAGCGGTGTCTCCGAGCCCGTGCGGGCGCGGACCGCGCGCTCCAGGCTCCGGCGCACGGCTTCCACCGCCTCTCCCTCCGCCAGGATCCGGCGGGAGAGCGGCGGTGCCCAGGTGCGGTGGGCCGTGCAGGTACCGCTGCCCGTTGCGACCTCCAGCACGGTCCCGGCCGGGACCTGGTGCACCCCGGGGAGCCGGCGGACCGGGCGGGCAGCGGGCAGCGGCCGTCCCATGGGGACGGTGCGCAACGCCTTGGCCTCGGTGGCGGCCAGCACCCGGCCCGGCGCGGCGGTCAGATAGAGCGGCACCGAGCCCGCGTGGTCGGTGGCGAGCACCACCCGGCCCGCGGTGTGCACCAGGACCGCGAAGCGCCCGTTGAGCAGCCGGAACGTGTGCAGGTCGTAGTGGTCGAAGAGCGCGAGGACGAGCCCGGCGTCGCCGGCCGGATCGGTGCCGCGGGGCAGCAGCGTCCGTAGCTCACTCTGGTTGTAGAGCTCACCGGCGAACACCAGCACCGAGCCCGGTCCCCGCGCCTGGGCGTCTTCCGGAGCCCCGGAGTGGAGCAGACTGGTGTACAGGGTGTGACCGCCCGGTTCCTCTCGCGCCTCGGCGCGGAGTCCGGACGATGCGAAGGCCCCCTGCGGGATCGGGCCCTCACCCTGCTGGACGGCGGTCAGGAAGCCGGTGGCGGCGGGCAGCGCCATCTCAGATGCTCAGCGCGCCGAAACCACCGGCCTGGAAGTCGTAGTTCACCGGCACCTCGACGAGGAACGGCCGGCCGAGAGCGGCGCCCTTGCGCAGTGCGGCGAGCAGTTCCTCGCGGGTGGCGGCCCGCACCGCCTCCACGCCGTTGGCCTGGGCCAGTTTGGTGAAGTCGACGCCGGTGAACTTCACCGCCGGGTCGTAGGAGCGTCGGTGACCGAGGTTCTGGTACAGCTCGATCAGCCCGTTGGTGTCGTTGTTGACCACCACGGTGACGATGGGCAGGTTGAGCCGTGCGATGGTCTCCAGATCGGCGCTGTTGGAGTGGAAGCCGCCGTCGCCCGCGATGAGGAAGGTGGGCTGTCCCGGCCGGGCCATCTGCGCGCCCATTGCGGCGGGTATGCCGTAGCCGAAGCTGGAGCAGCCGGCCGAGGTCAGGAAGCCGAACGGCTGGTCGGCGCGGGCGAAGAGCACTCCGTAGTGCCGGAAGAAGCCGATGTCGGACACGATGGTGCCCTCCCCCGACTCGGCGGTCTCGGTCATCACGGTGTTCATGCAGTCGATCACCTGGTGGACCCGCATACCGTCCGCGTAGTGCTCGGGGTCGGCGAGGAACTCGGCGACCCGCTCGCGCAGCGGGGTGATGTCGTGCGGGGTCTTCGGCGCGAGCCGGGCCGTCTGGCCGTCCAGGTACTCGACGAAGGCGCGCACGTCGGTGACCACGTCCACGTCGGGCTGGTACACCCGCGGAATCGGGTTGACCGTGGGGGACACACGCACCGTCCGCTTCGCACCGCCGCGCTGCCACATCGACGGCCGCAGGTCCTCGGCGTAGTCGTAGCCGAGAGTGAGGATGACGTCCGCGGGCCCGAAGAGGGTCTCCAGCGCAGGGAAGGAGAGGATGCCGTCCATGTAGCCGGTGACGGCGCCGTAGTTGAGCGGGTGGCCGTGCGGCAGCACGCCCTTGGCGATGTAGGTGGTGATGACCGGGATGTTCAGCCGCTCGGCCAGAGCGCGGATGGCGGGTACCGCACCGGATCGGATCGCCGCGGCGCCGACCACCAGCACCGGATGCTGGGCCCCGGTGAGCAGTTCGGCGGCCTCTTCGGCCCCGGCCTGCCAGCCGTCCTGGACCGCGCCGATGGGCTTTCGGGGCGTGACGGCGCGCGGGTGAACCCTTGTGGTGTCGGTCTCGCTGCCGAGCAGGTCGACCGGGAGCGAGATGAAGCTGGGGCCGACCGGCTCGGTCATGGCCGCCGCGACCGCGGAGTCCACGAGGTCGGTGATGTCGTCGGGACGCTGAAGCTCCACGGCGTACTTGGTCAGCGGGCGCATCACTCCGACGGCGTCCACGCACTGATGGGTGTCGTTGGGAAAGATGTCGTGCGATTCGGACTGTGCGGCCAGCGCGATGACCGGCGAGCGGTCCAGGACCGAGGTGGCGACACCGGTGGACAGGTTCGTCATGCCGGGGCCCAGCGTGGCCCAGCAGGCCTGCGGTCGGCCGCTGATCCGGGCCAGCACGTCGGCTGCGACGCCGGCCGTGAACTCGTGCCGGGTCAGTACGAAGTCGATGCCCTCCACCTCGTCGAAGAGGATGGAGGCGGCCTCGCGGCCGACCACGCCGAAGACCGTCTCGACTCCGTGGTCCCGCAGGCGCTGAAGCAGGGTGTGGGCGGTCGTCGGATTGCTGCTCGGGGTGCTGGACACGCGCGACATGGAAACTCCTCAGGCGTACGAATGTGGCTGTGTCGGTGTCGGGCGGACCTGTCGCCCTCGGCCGCGGCGTGCCGTCGGAACCGGCCCGCCCGGCGCGCAGACCCACTGTGCTGAGCGTGCCTTGCACGCATGTGGACGTTTCACTTGCAGAAAATCCCCCAAGGCCGCGGTAATTCCCTTGCGGTGTTCCAGCGTCTCGTCAAACGCGCACACCTGCTCGGCGTTGTGGGCTTGGGTGCGGGCGGTTACCGTGCTGCGGTCCGGACGTCGCGGCCAATTCCGCTGTGGGGTTGCCGCATTCAAGGCCGGCCGATTCACTTTCCCCTTACTCCCGGCATACGCCGGTATCGGAGGTTCCCTCATGCTCCCGTCCAACGATCCGCCGGTGCGCGAGCTGCGCGGTCTACGGGTCGGCGCCCAGGGATTGGGCTGCCTGCCGACCACGGCCTTCTACGGCCGGCCGGACCCGGCTCGTTCGGTCTCCACCATTCGCGCCGCTCTGGACGCCGGCGTCACCCTGCTGGACACCGCCGACGTCCAGGGCCAGGGCGAGGGCGAGGAACTGCTCGGCAGGGCGGTCGCCGGACGCCGGGACGAGGTGGTGATCGCCAGCAAGTTCGGCATGGTGCGCGCCCCCGACGGCAGCTTCCAGGGGCTGTGCGGCGAACCCGCCTATGTGCGCACGGCCTGCGAGCGCTCGCTGCGGCGCCTGGGCGTGGACCACATCGACCTGTACTACCAGCACTGGATCGACCCGGCCGTTCCCGTGGCGGAAACCGCCGGCGCGGTGGCCGAACTGGTCAAGGAGGGCAAGGTCCGCCACTTCGGGCTCTGCGAGCCCTCCGCGGGCACGTTGCGCAGGGCGGACGCAGAGCACCCGGTGACCGCGGTGCAGAGCGAGTGGAGCCTGTGGACGCGGGACATCGAGGACGAGGTGGTACCCGCGTGCCGGGCCCTGGGGATCGGCGTCGTCGCATACGCCCCGCTGGGCCGCGGCTTCCTGACGGGCCGGATCCGCACCACCGACGACCTCGCCGCCGAGGACTTCCGTCGCGGCCAGCCCCGGTTCGGCCCCACCGCCCTGGCGCACAACCAGGTGCTGGTGCACCGGCTGCGCCCCGTCGCCGACCGGCTCGGCCTGACCCTGGCCCAACTCTGCCTGGCCTGGCTCCACCATCAGGGATCCGACGTCGTCCCCATCCCGGGAACCAGCGATCCGGACCATCTGGCGGAGAACCTGGCCGCCGTCACGGTCCGCTTGCACGAGGACGATCTGGCCGCGGTGACGCAGGCGGCGACCGTCCCGGTCCACGGAGAACGCTATGCGCCCGCGATGCTCGCCATGACCGGCAACTGAGCGCATTGCAAGCCGGGCAGCAGAACGGCGTCAAGGCCACGCCAAGCCCTTGCTGCGATCGTGGCTGACGGCCGCCGGACGGCCGCGAAAACGCCACCGGTTCCTGAGCGGTGTGCCTTCCGAGGAATCCTGCCAGTTTTGGAGGTCGTTCATGCCCGCGGCAGTAGCCCCTATGACGGACGAGCAACGAAAAGCAGTCGTCATCGCGTACCTCAAGGCCTTCGACAACGGCGGGGCCGGCCACGACGGGACCCCCCTCCTCGACTTCTTCGCCGAGGACGCCGACTTCTTCTTCCCCAAGTGGGGACTGGCGCACGGGAAAGCCGAGATCGGCCGGATGTTCGGAAATCTCGGCGACACCGTCAAGTCGGTCGAGCACCATTTCGCGTCGTTCAACTGGATCCTCACCGGAACCGATCTGCTCGCGGTCGAGGGCACCACGCACGGCGAACACCGGGACGGCTCCTGGCGCGTGGGCGTGCCCGAGTGGGGTGCCGGACGCTGGTGCGGGGTCTTCGAGGTACGTGACTTCCTCATCCAGCGGGCCTTCATCTACCTGGACCCCGACTACGCGGGCAAGGACGTCGCCCGCTACCCGTGGCTGTGACGCCGCGTCCGGATCCCGACCACCACGCCAACCCCCCAGCAAAGGAGCACTGATGGACGTCCTGGCCGCTCTGCAGCGCAGGCCCAGCCTCAACCTCTTCCCGATCGAGAACCGGCTCTCGCCGAGGGCCGCCGCCGCTCTCGCCACCGACGCGGTCAACCGCTACCCGTACTCCGAGACGCCGGTGGCCGTCTACGGCGACGTCACGGGCCTCAACGACGTCTACGACTACTGCGTCGACCTCACCAAGCAGTTCTACGGCGCCCGACACGCCTTCGTGCAGTTCCTCTCCGGACTGCACACCATGCACACCGTGCTCACCGCCGTCACGCCCCGCGGCGGCCGGGTCATGGTGCTGGCGCCCGAAGACGGCGGCCACTACGCCACCGTGACCATCTGCGAGGGCTTCGGCTACCAGGTCGGTTTCCTGCCCTTCGACCGCAAGAGCCTGCAGATCGACCACGACGCGCTCGCCGCGCACATCGCCGAGCACCCGGTCGACGTCATCTACCTGGACGCCTCCACGGCCCTGCGCTTCCCCGACGCCCAGGCGCTGCGGGCCGCCGCCCCCGACGCGACCATCTGCCTGGACGCCTCGCACCTGCTCGGCCTTCTGCCCGTCGCGTCACGGACCCTGGTCCTCGACGGCGGCTTCGACAGCATCTCCGGCAGCACGCACAAGACGCTGCCCGGCCCGCAGAAGGGCCTGCTGATCACCAACAGCGACGCCATTGCGGAGAAGGTGGCTGCGCGGATCCCCTTCACCGCGTCCAGCTCCCACTCGGCGACGGTGGCCAGCCTGGCGATCACGCTCGAGGAGCTCCTGCCCCACCGGGTGGACTACGCGCGCCAGACCATCGCCAACGCCCGCAGGCTGGGCGAGGAGCTGGCCCGGCGTGGCTTCGATCTGCCTGGCGAGGAGTTCGGCTACACCGACACGCACCAGGTGTGGGTGCATCTCCCCGAAGGCGGCACTCCGCACGAGTGGGGGCGGCTGCTCACCCGGACCGACATCCGCACCACGACGGTGGTACTGCCCAGCAACGCCCGTTCCGGCCTGCGACTTGGTACCCAGGAGCTGACCCGCTGGGGCATGAAGGAGGACGACATGGCCGCGGTCGCCGAGCTGCTCGCCCGTCTCCTGCTGCGCGGCGATGACTCCCGCAAGGTCGCCGCGGACGTCGCCGATCTGGCCCGGGAGTTCCCCGGCGTGGCCTACGCCGGGGAGCCCGCCTCCGTGGCGGTCGGTTGAGTCCCCGCGGGGACGCGCCGCGTTGCATCCGCGGCACGTCCCCGATCGGCAAGACCGGAGGAAGCTCCCCAGATGTCCCACTCAGTGGAGAACAACCACCCGGCGCACGGCAGTCGACCACCGGTGACCTCCGAGCAGTTCCGGCGGGTGGCTGGTCACTATCCCACCGGAGTGGTGCTGCTCACCGCTCCGCGCCCGGCCCCGCACCAGCCCCCGCCCGCCATGGTCATGGGCACCTTCACGTCCGTGTCGCTGCACCCGACCCTGGTGGGTTTTCTTGCCGCGAAGTCCTCGACCACCTGGCCGCGCATCCGGGCGGCCGGCCGGTTCTGCGTCAACGTGCTCGCAGCGGACCAGGAGGAGACCTGCCGCAGCTTCGCTTCCGCCGACCCCGGCCGCTGGAGGGTCCCCCACCGGCAGACCGCCACCGGCTCCCCCGTACTGCTGGACGCCATCGCCTGGTTCGACTGCGAGATGGCGGGCGAAGTGGGCGCAGGCGACCATTGGTTCGTCACCGCCGCCGTGCGCGATCTGGGAGTCCAGCGATCCGACCCGCCTCTGGTCTTCTTCCAAGGCCGCTACGGCGACTGCCGCCCGCACGCCAACGCGTCCGTGCCGCATGGACCCACCGCCTCGGAATCGATCTGACGGGGTCGATCCTCGTCGCTGGTCAGGGGTGCGGGAAAGCAACGGGACGGCAGGCATCGATGCCGGTCACTCCGCTTCTCGTCGACGCAAGCGGCAGGAATGCACTGACAGATGCGGCGGATCGTACGTCCGGCGGCGATCGCGGTGGTGACAGCGGTCCTGGGCGGCCCGAGGCAGGAGGAATCGCGGTGCCTCGCTCGGCATGGCGGCCGAGGCACTGGGTGGCCCGAGGCCGTAGGGCTCGCGGTGCCTCGCTCGGCATGGCGGCCGAGGCCCGGCAGCCGGACGCCGCGGCCGGAGGCAGGTACGTCTCCGATCCCCCCGCGTCCACGGCCTCCGCAAACTGTCCCGGACGCTCCCTCACGAAGCAGAGGCCGGCGAGGGCCTGCGTCTCATCGCGGGTGAAACCCAGCACGCGGTGCACGGACGCCGCACAGCCAGATCCCGACCCGCGTCCTCCAGCCGCCCGGCACGGGCGTGCAGCACACAAAGACGGCTGAACCAGGCCGCTTCCGCCCTGCGATCCTCGAGGCTGGTCGCCATCGTCAGGGCCTCCTCGGCGGAGGCGATCCCCTCCTAGTAGAGCTCGCACCGCCACTGGGCGACCGCCAGGTTGACCAGTGAGACGCAGAGCAGTTCCGCGTCGCCGTCCATGCGCGCGCCGTCCACCGCCAGCCGCGCGACGGCCTCGAAGTCGGCGAAATGATTCAGCGCGTGCAGGTAGAAGCCGATGCCGATGCCGAGCCAGGCCACATGCCTGCTCAGACCGTGCTGATGGGCCAGCTGGATGACCGCCAGCACATTGCCGTGCTCGCGGTCGAACCATTGCAGTGCCCGCTCCGGGTCCATCGGCACCTGGGGCGTGGAATCGTCGCATGCCGACGGCAGCGACGAGTACCGTACCCGCCCCGGGAACAACGCGTCGCAGGCCCGCTCCACGGCGACCCGGGTGTGCGTGGCCAGGCGCAGCACCGCGGCGGTCTCAGTTGCGGGGTCAACGACCGGCAGGGCCCGGGCGAACCAGCGGACCAGGTCGTGGAAGGAGTACCGGCCGAGTTCGCACTGCTGGACCAGGTGTACGTCCAGCAGGTGCTCCAGCGTTTCCTCCGCCCGGTGCGGCTCGGTGCCCAGGAGCGCGGCCGCGGCCGCGACGTCGAAATCGGCTCCGGTGTACAGGCTGAGCAGCCGGAAATCGTCTCGGCGGTCCGGCTGCATGGCTTCGTAGGAGACGCGCAGGACGCTCGCGACGCTGCGGTCGCCGGACTCCAGTTCTCCCAGGATGCGTGAGCTGTCGCGCAGCCGCTCGACCAGATAGCCCAGCGTCCAGTGCGGTCGCTTGCGCAACCGCGCGCCCGAAATGCGCAGGGCCAGGGGCAGATGACCGCACAGCCGCACGAGGTCGGCGGCTGCCTGCGGCTCGGTGGCGACGCGGTCGCCGCCGAGGATCCTGCTCATCAGCTCGGTGCTGTCCGCGTCGGACAGCAAGCCGAGCGACAGCCCTGCGGATCCCTCGAGTTCGGGCAGCCGGGCCCTGCTCGTGATGATCACCAGACTGCCCGCGAAGGTCGGGAGCAGCTGTCGTACCTGCGCGGAGTCGGCAACGTTGTCAAGGATCAGAAGGAGTCGTCGGCGGGCGGTCGTGTCCCGCCACAGCGCGACGCGGCTGAACGGGTCGTCGCCCACGGACTCGCCGTTCACCCCCAGGGCCCGCAGCAGTGCCCCCAACGCCGCCTCTGCGGCCAGTGGTTCCTCCCCGGGGGTGAATCCGCGGAGGTCGAGGTAGAGCTGCCCGCCGGGGTAGTCGTCGGCCAGCAGGTGCGCCACGTGAACGGCCAAAGCCGTTTTGCCGCTGCCTCCCATGCCGTCGATCACCAGGACGCGGGGCCCCGGGCGTCCCTCGGTCGTCGGGACCGCCGCGATGAGCCGGTTCACCTCTTCCTGACGTCCCGTGAAGTCCACCAGGTCGCTGGGCAGGGTGCACGGGGCGGTGCCGGTCGCCGTCAACGGCGGTTTCGGCGCCCTGATCTCCGCCCGCCGCGGGGCCTCCAGTTCCGGGGCGCCGCGCAGGACCGCCTCGTGCAGCTCCGCCAATCGGGAGCCGGGATCTATCCCGAGGTCCTCGGACAACAGGGTGCGCAGGCGGCCGTACTCCTCCACCGCTTCCGCCTGGCGTCCCGACCGGTAGAGGGCGAGCATGAGTTGACCACGCAAGGTCTCCCGGAGCGGATGTGCGCAGATCGCCTCACGTAATTCGCCGATCAGTTCACCTGTCTCCCCCCGCGCGAGCCGGAGGTCGAAGCTGTGCTCGGTCGCGGCGATACGGCGCTCCTCCCAGCCCGCCGCCACGGCCTCGATGACGCGTCCCCCGACACCGGCGAGAATGGATCCGCGCCACAGGTCGAGTCCGGTCATCAAGTGGGCTATGGCTATGTGCAGTTCACCTTCCTTGTAGGCCTTCTGGGCCTGGCGGACCTCGGCGTCGAAAACCCTGAGATCCAACTGGACCTCATCGACCACCGCGCGATAGCCGCAAGGCTCGGTCACGATCAAGCTGCGCCCGGAGGAGATACGCCGACGCAGATCGGCCACGGCCTTGCGGATCTGGGCCAGGGCCGTGAGGGGCGGCTCCTGGTCCCAGACCGCCTGGATCAGCCGGGAGGCCGGCACCACCCGTCCCGCCTCCAGCAACAGCATCGCCAGGACGCGCTCGTTGACGACTCCGCCGAGTCTTAGTCGCCGCTCGCCCTCCCAGCCCTCCAACGGGCCGAGGATCTTTAAGGACAGGTCGCCGTGACTGGCGTTCGACTGCATTGCTCGTTGCTCCAACTCATGTCTTCCCCCGCATCCGCGGGCCGCGCGGCCGGTTCAGATCGTTCCTGCGTGGAGTGTCTGTCGCTCGGACGTCAACGCCATGCCTTTGCTTACGATTTATCAAAAGGTGTCGTAGGGAAGAGATAAATCCTTGGTCGTAGTGGTTGCCCGTGCGGAGGGCCTGTACGACGACGTTACGGTCGTACCCCTGGGGATGTCTCAACGGCGCGCGGCTGGACGAGGAGCAGCGCGATGTCGGCGCTGCGGAGCCTGCTCGCTGGATGGTTCGGCGAGGCCGTCGGCGGCGGCGTCCAGGTATGTCTGAAGCACCCTTGTGATCTGCGTCTTTGTGAGCCGGATCGACTGTGACCTGCTAGGACGGGTCGCAGAGCCGATCGGAGGCAGCCGCCCACTGTTCGATCTCCGTCGCGCTGCGATGCGGACGCCTGCCCCCGGTACGGAGCTGGGTCTACGAAGCACGTGTCGCGTTTGCGCCGCTTGCAGATCTGCCGGCCCGAAGACCGGCCTCCCCCGCGACGACTGACGCCGCACGTCGGACGGTTTGGTCCGCAAGACGACCGGCGGAAGATGCCCAGGCCGGTGCCGTGTGGCTGTCCCCGGTGGGCGAGGGCTGGTCGGATGCGGCGCTGCCGCAGAAGCCGCGGGTGCTTGCCGTGGCCGTGGCCATGGTCGGCGAACAGGACATCCGGGTGTCGTTGTGGCCCGCCGGCAACTGCCGGGATCTTGCTCATCAACGGCAACGGCTGGGTGGCGACGTTGCCTTCCCGCCGGTCGGCGAGGCCGCGAACGGAGTGCAAGCGTTCACCGGCAAGGGATGCCGTCCTCTCGCGCGCGGGCCGCGGGCGGCAGGCCGGAGAGCAGGCCGAGCGCGATGGCCCCGTATACGAAGCGGAGGACGGAGCGGCCGGCGTCGCCGTCGGCGGCTCGGGATCTGACGGAACTGCGCGGCGTGCGACCCGGGGCCGTCCGGCGTGGACAATCCTCGCCCAGCGCGGACATTCTTCAGGTATGGCGGACCCTGCACGGCAGATGCCGCGGGAGGCGGGTGGCCCTCTTGGCACTTCCCCCGGGCGGGAGCGAACGGCATTCGGGAACAACCGGAATCCGGCGCAGTGCGCTCCGCTTACCTCGGGCGTCCGGCGGTTTTCCGTTTTCGTAACGGGCCCTTCGGTGACCTGATGTGGGAAAAGAGTTACTCGAACGGCTTGGCAACGATGTCGGCCGTGAGCAGACGACGGTATCGGCAGGAAGTGCGGATCCCTTCGCCGCGCGGGAGTACAGGAAACGCTTTCCCGCATCGTTGTCCCGGACGGGAAGATCTGTGCGCACCGAATGGCGCGAAGTGAACCTTGACCCTGCGGTCCGGCTAGAAGACCTTTGATTGCCCCCGACCGCCGGTCGGTGTGCATCCCGCTGAGAAAGGACATGCGATGAAGTCGACTGTCGCCATGCGCAAGAAGGCCGGGTCCAAGAAGATTGCGGTGCGCCGCACCGGCGACGTGCGCCTGACGTCGGCGGCCTGCCAGTGCCCGTACCACGTCCAGTCGTAATAGCTTCGCTGTCTCCTGCTCGGGTGCGCCGCCTGCCGGCGCACCCGGGTATTGAATCCGTCATTCCGTAGGAGGAGGGCCTGTGGCCGGTGACGGCCTCGTTTTCCACGAATTGAGCTTCGTTCCCGAAGGCGATGAGGTCGTGGTCGGCCGTCTGGACACCGGTTCCTATGCGGTGTTCCCGACCGACGGGGCAGAGTTGCTGAAGCAGCTGACACAGGGCATGCGGCTGAGCGCCGCCGCGAACTGGTACGAGGAGACGTTCGACGAGTCGGTCGACCTCGAGGACTTCGTGGCCACGCTGCGCGAGCTCGGCTTCGTCCGTGAGGGCGGGCAGCAGCAGCCGGACGCTCCGCCCCCGCCCGTACGTCTGCGCCCACTGGGCCGCGCCCTCTTCTCCCTGCCGGCGTGGGGACTGTACCTGGCCGTGGTCGGCGGCTGGACGTGGACCGTCACCCTCCATCCGGATCTGGCCCCGCGTTCGACGCAGATCTTCTTCGTGCACTCCCTCCTGGTGGTCCAGCTGGTCATCACCTTCGGCCAGGTGCCTCTCCTGCTGCTCCACGAGGCCTTCCACATACTCGCCGGCCGGCGCCTGGGCCTGCCGACGCGTTTGCGCGTGAGCAACCGCCTGACGTACATCGTCGCCGAAACCCAGATCAACGGACTGTTGAGTGTCCCCCGGGCGAAACGCTACCTTCCGTTTCTCGCGGGGATCGTGTGCGACAGTGTCGTATTCAGCGCACTCGGGCTCGTCGCCCATGCGACACGCAATCCGGACGGATCCTTCTCCCCGACCTCGCGGCTCTGCCTTGCCCTGGCGTTCACGGTGGCGGTCCGAATGCTGTGGCAGTTCCAACTCTACCTGCGTACCGACCTCTATTACGCGGCGGCCACCGCATGGAATTGCTACGACCTCCACGAGGCAGGCATGACACTGCTGAAAAACCGTGTGTGGCGTCTTGTGAACCGTGCCGACCGCATCGTTGACGAGGAAAAATGGACACCGCGCGATCGGCGCGTCGGCACGTATTACGGACCTTTCATCGTTCTGGGATACTGCGCACTGGCAGCCATCACCGTTTTCGTCAGTGTCCCCGTGACGATCCGCTACGTCAGCATCGCCGGGCGGGCCATCGGCTCCGGCCACCTGGACGCGGCTTTCTGGGACGCCGCGCTGTCCCTGTGCATGAACGTCGCCCAGCTCGTTGCACTCGTCGTGTTGTCCCGGAGAAAACGCCGGGAGAAGAAGTCCGGTACATCCCACACACCCTCTTCGTCGGAGGTTGAACTCGTATGACGGGCCATCTACGGATCGTGGGCGACAGGCGCGCGGACCGCCTCCGTGTCGTCGCAGCCCACACGGAAAAGGCACTGGTGGTCCGCTGCCACCAGCGTCTGCGCGGCCCCTACACCGGCGTGGACACCGTGCTGCGGGCGGTACTCCCCGAGGCCTACCGACGCTGGCCGGACCTCGTGGAGAACCATCGTGTTGCCCTCCTGTACGGCATGCCCGAGCTGGCGCAGCTCATCGGCCCTCCCCCGCCCACGCTGGCCGACGAAGCCCCTCACGAGGAGCGCACCCGCTTCTTCGGCGCCGGCTGGATCCGCTGCATGAGCCAGGGAATCGTCAGCTTCCTGGTGGAATACGCACAGCGCATCCGCGCCGAGACCGCCTCCGCCTTCGAGGTCGCCTTCGAGGAGGTCCACGCCGCGGAGGCCACCACCCGGGAATTGCTGGCCCTGCTGCTGCGCCGGGCGGATCCGAGCCTGCTGCGGGTAGTGGTCTCGGCAGGTGCAGACGCACTGTCGGACGAACTCGAGGCTGAGCTCGCCGCCTTCACCGCACTCCTCGCTCCCCCCACCTGTGAAGAACAGCCGACGGCACACCAGACTCCGCTCCAGTGGGCGGCCGTCTACGTGGACAGCGACTGCACCGACGACGACCCCAGGGCGATCCGCGGATATCGGCAGTCCGATCCGCAAGCAGTCGCCCACCTGCACGACGAGCGCGCCGAGTCCCTGGAGCGGACGGCCACTTGGGGCGTCCGGATGAGCGCCATCGCCTACCATCGCGAACACGGCAGCGACCCCACGGGGTCGGGACGGGCCGCCCTGCTGGCAGCCCAGCGCCATGCCGTGGCCACCGGCTTCTCCACCGCTGTGGTCGACCTCGGCCTGAGAGGTCGCGGCTTGGCCGATCCTCGCCTGCGCGAGCACGACTACTGGGAGTTCACCCGCGAGGCGGCTGCGGCGTGCATCCCGATCGGACGCCTGGAACAGTCCATGGAGCTGTACCAGGAACTGCTGCGTCGCTTCACCAATCCCAAGATCCACATGATGACCAGTTACTCGATCGCCATGCTGCACACCAGGTTCCTGCAACCACGGGACCACGATCTGGCCCTGCAATGGCAGCACAACGCGGTCGCCATCGCCGGTATCCTGCCGGATCCGGCCGAGCGCCGCACGTTCAGCGTCTTCCACGACAACGGCCTCGCGCTCGTCGAGATGCACCGCGGCAACCGGCATCGTGCCCTGGAACTCGTGGAGTCGTGCATCACCCGGCTCGATGCCGAACTGGACGACGACCAATGGGTGCTGCACCGTTCCCAGCTGCTCTACAACCGGGCTCGTCTACTGGCCGCACTGGGCCGGCTGGAGGAGGCTCACGCCGACTACACCCGCCTGATCGACCTGGACCCGTACTACACGGACTACCTCTCGGAACGGGCCAGGATCTCCCGCGACCGGGGCGACTTCGACGCTGCCCTGGCCGACTACGACCGAGCTGTGCGACTGGCACCGCCGTTCCCCGAGCTGTACTACAACCGCGGCACCGCCCGTGCCCGGATCGGAGATCACCAAGGTGCTCTCGAAGACTTCAGCCATGTGCTGGAGATGGAACCGCGCGACCTCGACACCCGTATCGCCAGGGCGGAGTTGCGGCTGGAGACGGGCGATCTCGACGGAGCCGAGGCCGACGCGGACACCGGCCTTGCCCTCCACCCCGGTGAAGTACAACTGCTGTGCCTGAAGGGCACGGTCCTCCTCCAGCGGGAAGAACTCGACAAAGCCCTCACCGCCTTCGATGGAGCACTCGAGAAGGACCCCCACTACCCTGCCGCACTGATCAACCGCGCCGTGACGCACTTCCAGCAGTCACGCCCCGGGCGGGCAGTTGCGGACCTGTCCGTTGCACTCGACGTGGTCGGTGACGACCCCGACATCCTGCTCAACCGCGGCATCGCCCATCTCGCCGACGGCGCAACGGACCTGGCTCTCGCGGACTTCGACCACGCACTCGCACTCCCCGACGCGGACATCGACGAACTCCAGCGCCAGCGCCGGCTCTGCAACGCCTCCAGTACTCACTGAAAGCGCCGCACACAACCTCGGAACGGTTTGCGCGGGGGTGAGTCGGCCGGCCGGACTCGGCAGACTCCCGACCTCTCCGCACACGAAGAGTTCGACACTCCGCCCGCGCTGCTCGACCCGTCACTGCGGCGGCGCTGATCGTCCGAGGAACGGCCTCCACGTCCTCTCCCGCCGCTCCCGAGTCCACGGGAATCGCGCAGGCGCCGGCGAGAAGGTGTTCTTCCTCCAGCTCGCCGGTGCCGCCGAGATGGACATGCGGCAGATCGTCGCGGGCGAACACTACGTCTTCATCGCAAGCGCCTCAGCGAATCAAGATCGGATACTTCTGAACACATGTTCCGCCTGAGCCGTGCCAACGCGCCCCATTGGGCGCTGCCGGTGTCGAAAGGGCCGAGGAGTTCGATGCCGTAGTGCGCGACAGCGTGCAGTCGGTGAACGGCACGGTCACGGTCACGGTCCCGATGGCCAGGCACGGTGGTCCGGGACCAGGCGAGCCGCACCCACGCGCCGACCTCGCCCATCGTGTTCCCGGCCGTCCGCACGGCGCCCCCGTCCCCGGGCGGTGTTGATCTGCCGGGCGTGCGGTTCACGGCTGAGGTCGGCGACGACGGACGTCTGTCCGGCCGGGAGCGCGCCTGACCCTGGAGAGCAACAACGGGGAAAAAATTGGGAGTTGTACAGAGGCAAGATCTGATAGAAGTTCTGTGACCACTGTGCCCGTCAGGGGCACGCCAAGATCGCAGACAGGGGGATCAAGTGCCGAACATCAAGGCGCGACTGGCGGCGATGACGGGGGCTGCTGCGCTTACGGCCGGCCTGTTGGTGGCGGGGGCAGGACCCGCCTCCGCCGCGGAGGACGACTTCCACTTCGAGCTCCAGCACGTGGGAGGCAACACTTACATCAACGTCTTCAACGACTCCATGGACGGCCGCTTGGCGGGATGGAGCGGTTGGTGGGCCGACCCGGGCACAGACGGCAGCCCCGGGGACACCCTGGAGGCGTACGACAACCTGGCGGACGGTTACGGGATCGAGGCGCACCTGAGCACGGGACGGACTGCGTCCACCCGGGGCCACAGCGCCAAGTATCAGGACACCGCTTCGGGCAACCTTCCCGAGGGTCACAAGTACCAGATGTGGGTGTGCGTGGTGAAGGGCTCGTGGTCGAAGTGCTCCGGGAAGGAAGACGTCTGGGCCTGACGGCTTTTCGGCCCCGCGGCCGCAGAGATCATCGCTGGGGTCGGTCTACCGGTCAGTGTCCCAGTTCGCAGTCAAGGCCCCGACGCCCGAGCGAGTTGGGGCCTACTCCTCGCCCTCATCGCGTGCGCCGACGGTACGGCGCCACCATCACCAAGGCTCTCGCCGGACGCCGCTCGGCTACGCCAAGGGTTGGGTCCTGCCTCTGGTGCACACCGGCGGCATGGCCGAGTGAGCAGACCTCATGACGCAGGGCTTCTCCTGGTCAGGCAGTGAACCCGATGCCGGTGACATGCTCGTACTGACCCCACTCGGATCCGAGGTCCACCGTCGCGTCGCTGATCCAGGCGTCGTCCAGGGCCTCGTCGTCGTTGGCCCAGGCCTCGATGATGCGGTCCCGGAATTTCCGGTGCACGAATGCCGCAAAGGGCAGTGTCGCCCCTAGTCCGGCGTGGCGGGGGCGCCGACGGTGTAGACGTCCTTGACCTTCACCTCGGTGACGCCGCGTCCCTCGGGGAACACTGCGCGCCAGTCACCAATGACGTGCAGTTCGTCGGTGCCCATCGCGCGGACCACCATGAGGCCCTCGTCGTACGCCCGGTGCGCCTTCCACCACAGGTTCACGAAGGCCTGGGAGCGGATCAAGTGCATCCAGTCGGTACGGTACAGCTCCCGGTTGTAGTTCGACTCCCCCATCGTGGAGACGAACTTCGAGTACATCGCCTTGACGTACTCCAGTGTCACCTCGTCGTCCTCGGCGATCGCCCGCTCCCGGGCATCCTTCAGCACGACGCGGAACTTCTCCAGCAGACTCTCCGTGGCCCCCGACGTCCACGACTCGTGGATCTCCGGAGGGTCGCACAACCCGTACTTCGGGCCCGAGATGCGCAGCAGCAGGCGCAGGGTCGGCTCGGTCACCCACAGCGGGCCCGGCTCGTCCCGGCTGCCGATCGGGTTGGGCAGGTAGGCGTCGTGCTCCCAGACGGGCGGAGTGATCAGGTGGACGCCTGCGCGGCGGCGGTCGTGGTGGTTGCCGGCCGTGTGTTCCAGCTGGCCGAGCGGCAGGTGCGTCTTGAGGGCGGACAGGTAGGCGCCGTTGATGTCGAGCGCGGTCACCTCGTGCTCGCCGGGCGGCAGTTCGGAGCGTGACCACTTGGGTCGGGCCTCCCAGATCTGGTCGGCGCCGTGCGCCGTCTGCTTGCGCAGGATGTCGGGCAGCCACGGGTGGGCGACGATGTCGTACCGGCCTCCCTTGCGGGTGGCGTCGAGCAACGCCATCGCGTTCGGAATTGCCCGCTTCACCAGCGCTGCGGTCGCCGCCTCGACATCGCCGGAGTGCTGGGCAAGGGCGGCCGTGACGGCGGAGCCGATCAGGTCCTGGGTGTCGGCGGTCTGCAGACGGCGGCCGACAGGCACGACCTTGACCCCGCGCGCCGTCTGGCCCGGTCCGTCGGCCGACGCCGGCCGACCGGGCTCCCTCTGCGGAGCACGTCTCTCCGGCCGCGCGGGCTCCACCGTCTGCGTGTGCTCGGCGGTGCCGCACTCAGCGGGGCCCAGGTGCTGCGGGAAGCCGGCGACCTGGTGGGAGGCGGGCTGCCCGCACAGCACACAGGGCTGGGGCGCGGGCAGTGCTTCGACGTCGTCGACGTCGTCCTGGCCGGTCTCCTGGTCTGCTTCCGTCGGGGCGGCGTCAGCCGGTTCCTCGGCCGCGGGCTCCTCGGCCGCAGCGGTAGCCAACTTGGTGCGCGCTCCCTCAAGGAAGTACGCGTACTTCTCCCGCACTTCGCCGCTCGGGTCCCGTCCGGATTCCCAGCCGCCAACCGTGGACGGGCTGACGTGCAAGGCCTGTGCGAGCTGGGCGCGCGAAAGGCTCAGCCCTACGCGCAGTGCGCGCCGCTCTTCGGCGGGCGGCAGCGGAGGCTCTTTCCTGGCACCGGCGAGCAGAGCGTCGATCGCGTCGAAGTTCGTCATCGCGCTCCCCCGTTCCGTACGGCCGCAGGGCGTGCGCCGTCGGCGTGGCGGGAGGGAACGCGGCGGCGTTCCGCGGGCAGCGACTCCGTGGCCCGGGTGGGTCCCGCCAGGAGTTCGAGGACGTCGATGTCGTAGTGCGCGGCGACCGCGTCGCAGTCGGCCAGGCTCCATGCGGCGGTGCCGGACTGACGGCGACTCACCTGGGCCTGGCTCACTCCCAAGGCGGCCGCCAGATCGGTCTGCGACTCGCCGGTCGCGTGCAGGAGCGCAGCCACCGCGGACCGTACCCGGTCACCGAGACTCATACCCATGACAGCGACTCTAGCACGGAACACTCACACATCATGCGTAAACCGCATTGCCGTCTACGGACGGAGCGAACTCGGTCGTTCCGGCACTCACACCGTCGTGCTTGCCGAGACCATCCCCGCGGGGCTGCCGGCCGTCCACCAGGCTGCCCCGGCCCCGCAAGGCATACCCGATTGGCACCGCTTCAGCAGCAGTGGCGCGACAGCTGCGTGGCCCTGATGCCGGGCCCTCGCATGTGCTTCACAGTGGATTGGCAGGACAGCTCGCCTCCCACTGTGCAGGTGATGCGCAAGCTCCATTGGTAGTCGCCTCGGCAGGTGGTGGCGTTGACCAGGACGGTGGCTGGGCCGCCATGGACGGCTGTGGGGACCGGTGGCTGCGGGACGAGAAGACTCGCGACAGAGCCGCACAAGAAGTCGCTGCGCCGTACGTTCGTCGATGAGCCCGGTCTTCTTGCACGTACGCTCATCACCGCACCGGCGACCGACCGTTCTTCCGGGCCTCACGCCTCGTCCTTGCTCAGGACTGGTCCGGCTGGCACTGCGGGCACCACACCGTGCTGCGGCCCGCAAGACGGAAGCGGCGCAGAGCAGTCGGCCGGTCATACCGAAGTGCAGCAGGAGGGTGGGACCGCCGGTGTGGGCGAGCAGCCACTTGCCGTGCCGTTCCGGCTCGGTGAACCGTCGGCCCTCAAGCGCGTCGCGCAGCCGCCGCACGCTCACACCGCGCAGGACCCCCGCGTTGCACACCTCGACCTGGCGGATGCCCCTGCCCCTCGAGCAGGACACGAGCACCTTGCGGAAACCCTCGACGTCCGGCGGCTCAGGCACGGCACACGTCCCCACGTCGACCGACGACGCTCGGTGCGTGGCGGGGGAATACCGGCGGGGTCGGAGCAGATTCGTTCGGAGACGCTCGCTTCGGCCTCAGGTTCACGGCGGTCTCCTCGCTGTGCGGCGCCGATGCCGAAAGCGGTGTGCGCAGGAAGCCTGCTCTGCAACTGCCCCGAACGTACGGATCACGTCGTTCGCGAGGTCCGCTCGCCGCCCTCGTCCGTCCCGGTCCGGCCATCCGGCAGCGTCGGCGGGTGGGCACCTGCGGTGATCCTGGTGACCATCTCGGCGAGTTGACTGCAGGCACGTTCGATCTCCTTCCGGGCCCCGATGCGCTCGCTGACGGCGGCCGCGAGCACCAGCGCGGTCAGCGAGGCGGAGCCGTTGAAGGCCTGCAGAGTGATCATCTTGGTGAGCAGGTCATGACCGGCGAAGGTACCCGTTCCCCGGGCTGCGGCGACGATGGCGAAGGACGACACGGCCAGGGCACAGGGCGCGGCACCGGCCAGTTGGAAGCGGAAGGCCGCCCAGATCAGCAGCGGGAAGCCGAGGAACATGAGCGGCGTGCGACCGGTCTCCACCAATCCGACGCAGGCTGTGGCTGCCACGAGCAGCGATGCCTCCACCCATCGGGACGGCGGTGCGTCCCTGGGCCAGCGTGCGGAGCGCAGAACGAGCACGACCGGTGCGACCACGAGCACGCCCATCGCGTCGCCGGTCCACCAGACCGACCAGGTCGGCCAGAAGGCGCCGGCGCCGAGCACACCGGCGAGGAACAGGGTCCCGCTGCCTATCGTTGCGCTGACCAGCATTCCGGTGAACGCGCCGAGGAAGATCAATGCGAGGGCATCCCGCAAACGGTCCATGTCGGTGCGGAACCCCGTACGGCGCAGCAGCACGTACGAGCAGAGCGGTGCGAGGGTGTTTCCCAGTGCGATCACCAGCACGGCCGGGACGGACGGCCCGAGCGAGACATTCACCAGGAACGCACCGAGTGCGATGCCGGGCAGGATGCGCGGCCCAAGGATGAGCAGACCGGCCAGGGCGATGCCGGTCGGCGGCCACAGCGGGGTGACCTGGCCACGCACGAGTTGCTGGAGCAGGCCCGCTCTGGCCGAGCCGTAGTACAGCGCAGCCATGGCGCAGATCTCCACGGCGGCCACGCCACCACGTCGTAGCCGTTCATGCCGCGCGACAGTCATCGGGCGATCTCCGTATCGACCTGGCCCCGTCTTCCATCATCCGACGGATCTGCCGGATCCTCCACGGCACGAGCTCCCGGGCGAGACGGGCCGGTCAGGCGTGCGGAGTGCGCAGGGCGAGGATGGCCATGTCGTCGTGGCCGTCGCTGGGGTGGTGCTCGGCGAGTACCTGAACGAATTCCTGGAGGGGCAGGCCGGCATGCGCGGTGGCGAGATCGGCGAGCTCACGCAGGCTTTCGTCGATGGGGCGGTCAGGGCGTTCGATCAGCCCGTCGGTGAAGAAGACAACGGTGGCGTTCGGGGGCAGGAAGCGGGAGTGGTCCGGGCGAGGCTCGTCGGGGTCCACCCCGAGGGGCAGCCCGGGCTCGGCGAACAGATGCTCCGCCGGGCGGTCGGGGATGATCAGCAGCGGTGGGACATGACCCGCGGTGCTCCAGCGCAGTCGCCAGCCCGCCTGCTCGGGTTCGATCCGCGCCAGGGTCGTGGTGGTGACGGGATTGTTCGTCGCGGCCTGCAGGATCCGGTCGAGCTGGGCGAGGACCGCGCCGGGCGGATTGCGCCGGTCGTACAGCAGAGCGCGCAGCATGTTACGGGTGGAGGCCATGGCGGCCGCGGCCTGCAGGTCGTGGCCGACCACGTCACCGATGACGACCGCCACCACGTTGTCGGACAGCAGAATGGCGTCGTACCAGTCACCACCGAGTTGACTGGGCTCGGCAGCGGGCCGGTAGATGGCGGCGGCGGTGAAGGGCCGCAGGTCGGGCAGTGTCGGCAGCAGAAGGCGCTGGAATTGCTCGGCCCCGACGCGCACCCGTTCAAACAGGCGGACGTTCTCGATCGCGATGGCGGCGGCGCTGGCCAGCGCGACGACGATGTTCTCGTCGTGGACGTCGAAGGGCTGCCCGTCATGCCGCTCCGCGAGGTAGAGGTCCCCGTAGATCTCGCCGCGCACGCTGATGGCGACGCCGAGCAGGGTGCGCAGGTGGGGGTGGCCGGGCGGGAACCCGGCGGACGACGGATGGGTGGAGACGTCGTCGATCCGCAGGGGCTCGGGGTGCCGGATCAGATGTCCGAGGACACCCAGACCGCGAGGCAGGTCGGTCCCGGCCAGATCGGCGCGTTCCCGCTCGGACAGGCCGGCAGTGATGAACCGCTCCAGGTGTTCTCCGGACTCGTTCAGCACGCCCAGTGCCCCGTAGCGAGCCCCGACCAGGTCCATGGCGGTGGTCACGATTCGGTCCAGCACCGCGGGCAGCTCCACCTCACGGCTGATGGCCACCACCGCATCGAGCAGGCCCTGCAGCCGGTCCATTGCGGCGAGCATGCCGCGCAACTGCTCGTCGATCCGACCCACCTCGGCACGCAGACGCGCATGCAGGTCAGGAAGGTTCTGCTGTCTCGGTCGTTTCTCTTCGTCGTGTCCGGCCATCACGAGCGCCTCGAGCCTCCTGACACGACCTCGATCAATCAAGATCACAGCGTGACACAGTCAAACAGGTCAAAAAGCCAGTGTTTCGGAAGTAGCATGCCATACGCGAACGAACAGTTATGAATGAACTCATTACGCCCGGGACGTTGCCGCTGTCCCGGGTCTCTGCATGCGTACGGGCAACGGACGCGCCTGGAGCGGGGAGAAATCGGCAGTCAATCTCCTTCGGCCGCGCCACCGGGCCCGTCCGTGCGGATCAGAATTCCGGGGGAGTCCGGGTCGACCTTGCCCGTGTAGTGGTCCGGCCAGAAGTAGCGGTGAGTGCGCGGCAGCGGCACCTCCACCAGTCGGCCATCGTGCATCATCCACAGGCCGAAGCAGTCGTCTTCCTCGTCGTGGATCAGCACCTGCACGGAGTGCGGCGATGGCCAGGGCAACGACTGGAGGTGTTCCAGCAGTCCGATCCATCGGCTCCGTCGCACGAACTCGATGGCCCAGCCACCGAACATACCGTGTCCGATATCAGCGAATTGGCCGGCCCACTCACGGTTGTCGTCCGGTTGGGTCAGCGGTTCCATGATCTCTTCTGCACCGCTGGCCAACACGATGACCTCGGCAAATCTGCTCATGAGTGAGTATCACCAGACGCGTGCGAGGAACTGCAATCGAGTTTCGTCCGTGGAACCCGAGTCAGCCTGGCACCGGACGTTGTGCGTCTCTCCCGCACCTGCCACTGTCCCAGCCCATCCGTACGCCACCAACACCGCGACGAGATGGTGACCCGGCTCAGGCCGGCGACACCTCGGGGAACTGGTCCCGCATCGGCACCCCGGGTCCCTCCCTCGCCGATGCTGCGGCCACCTGCCCTGCCACGGCAAGTACGCCACCAAAGGCGCTGAGACGGCGACGGATACCCTCGACCGGCCGCTTCGGCTCCTGGCCGAACTGGCGCAAGCCCGAATCACCGAACACGCCCAGCGCCCGATCCGCACCGCCTGGACCCTCGGCGCACGCCCCGAGCCGACAGCTCTCCGCCTGCGCGCGTGGGCCCATGTGCCCGGCTTCCGCGGCCGCCTCTCCGCCAAGCTCCACCGCGTCCGGCTCGGCGGCCTCGATGACCTCGCGGGCCACCAGGGCGTGCGCCGGCGCCTCGTCGAGGTCGAAGGTCTCGGTCCCCGTGAACTCCACCTTCAGTCGCGCTGTGCTCCTACGGCATCCGCTTCGCCCGCGCGCGTTCCGGCAGGTCCGCGACAGGGGCCGGACCGGCCCGGCCGCTTGGTGAGACCCGATGGGCACCGGGGACCTCGCCCCGCGGAAAAGTCCCGTCGTCGTGCGACGGACGCCCCGCCCGTCCGCGTAGAGCGGACGACGGCAACGGACGACGGCAACGGACGACGGCATCCGCACAGGGAGGGGACCGCACGGTGGCAGGGCGCGCATTCACAAGTGCACTCGGAGGAGCGTGGCGAGGGGCCAGGGGCACGGCGGTCGCGGCGGCGGCCATGGCGGCCCTGACCGCGTCCCAGGCGCCGGGGGAGTTCCCGGCAGGGGTGGCACAGCCGGCGCGGCGGGCCGCAGTCGACGCTCACGGTCCCAGTGTGTCCGGTGACGCGCCGTACCGCACCGAGCTCCCGCCGCTGCGGACCGGAAAGCCCGGGCAGAACACCGCTCCACGAATTGCGGCAGGCGGCGCCCTGCCCGCGAGCGTGTTCGCGGGGTACCGCCGTGCCGAGGCGGAGCTCGCGGGGACCGCGCCCGGCTGCCGGCTGCGCTGGCAGCTGCTGGCAGCGATCGGACAGGTGGAGTCCGGGCAGGCGGAGGGCGGCCGGGTGTCCTCGGACGGGACGACGTTGACGCCGATCCTCGGGCCCCGGCTGGACGGTGGTGCCTTCGCGGCCGTCCGGGACACCGACGGCGGCGCGTACGACGGGGACGCGGTGTACGACCGCGCGGTCGGCCCGATGCAGTTCATCCCGTCGACCTGGGCCCGCTGGGGCGCGGACGGCAACGGCGACGGACGGGCCGACCCGAACAACGTCTACGACGCGGCGCTCGCCGCGGGGCGCTATCTGTGCGCGGGCGGCCGGGACCTCTCCGACCCCGCCGAACTGGACCGGGCGATCCTCGGCTACAACCACTCGGCGGCATATCTGCACACGGTCCGGGCCTGGTACGCGTACTTTCTGGACGGGCACCGGGTGGTGCCCGACGCGGCCGCCGGGTCCTCCCCCCGGCCCGAGCCCTCCCGGCCGCGACCGGCCCGGCCCAAGCCCTCGCCGAAGCCCTCGGCAGGCCGGCCGGGCACACGCCCGTCCCCGTCCACCGCGTCCTCCGCGTCGGCCGTGCCGCGTCCCACACCCACGCCCGCTTCGTCCCGTAAGGCCCCGGTGCCCCAGGTGACGCAGACGCCGCCGCTACCCCTTCCCGCACCCGGCGTCACCCTGCCCAAAGGAGGTGACCCGACCGGCGGCGTCCCGCTGACCACCGGCAACAGTGAGAACACGATGGGCGCCGCCCCCTCCACAACCGCGGATACCCGGCGGTAATGTCGCCACCCGCCGGGCGGCACGGGACCGGCGGGTGAGCGCGAAGGGGCCCTCATGGCGACGGACATGCCTGCGGAAACGTCTGCGGACATACAGCCGGACTGGCCGGACGGCATACAGGCGGCACACGACCGTTGGCAACGCATGTGGAGCCACCGCGAGCAGCTGCTCAAGGTGGCCCGGCGCCGGTCGATGAGCCCGGAGGACGCCGAGGACGCCGTGCACGAGGCGATGCTGCGTGCCGCCGAGCGCCCGGATCTCGACGACGACCGTCTCGGTGCCTGGCTGACGACCGTGACCATGCGGCTGTGCGTCGACCGGTACCGCCAGGTCAACCGGGAGGCCGAGGTGCACGGCAGCCCCACGCTGGCCGCCTTGGGCCCGGTGCCCGTCGAGGAGGCGGTGTGCGACCGGGCCGAGGCCCGGTGGCTGGCCGTGCGGAGCGGGGAACTGCCCGCCCGCCAGGCCGAGGCGCTGTGGCTGAAGTCGGAGGACCTGGACGTCGGTCAGGTCGCCGTGCGGATGGGGCTGAGCTACCGGACGGTCGAGTCGCTGCTGGCCAGAGCCCGGCGCACGCTGCGCGCCTCACTGGCCGGGACGCTCGGGTTCGCACTGTTCCTGCTCGGGCGCGGGCGACCGGGCGCAGGCGGGAAGGCGCAGACGGCGGCCGTCGCCTCGGCCGCGGCAACCCTGGCGGTGGCGGGGCTCGTTCTGCCGTACGCGCTCCACGGGGGCGGGGACGGCGCGCACGCTCCGGCGCCGCGGCCGGCGGTGTCCGACAGCCCGCAGGCACTGCGGTCCTGCGGCACCGGCCGGGTACGTGCTCCGGCGAAGGGCGGGGCCTCCCCCACGACGCCCGCGAATCCGGGCCGGGGCGCGGGCCCGGCGGCCAAGCCCACCGACGGGAACTTCCTGCCGCTGGCCGTTCCGGCCCTGCCCTCCGTGCCGTCCCTGCCGGAGGTCTCGTCGGCCCCGCTGCCGAAGTTGCCGGCGCCCAAGGTGCCGCGCCTGCCGGACGTGCCGAAGCTGCCGCCGGTGGCGGTCGAGCCGGCCGTCCCGGCGCCTGCGTCGGCCCCGGACACGGGCGCCGTACCGTCCGGGCCGCGCGCGGCACCGACTCCGAGCGCGCTGTCCGTGAAGGTGCCGTAGCACTCGTCAGCCCGTCCGCAGCACCCGCGAACCCGTTCGCGAAAAAAACTCGCCGTCCCCGCGACGGACGCCCCTCCCCTCCCCGTAGAGCAGATGTCGGAGCTGCTCACGCGGGTGAAGGGTGAACCGGATGGGTGTCGAGATCTGTGTGGAGGGGCTGACCAAGTCCTTCGGCCACCAGGTCATCTGGCAGGACGTCTCGCTGACGCTGCCCGCCGGCGAGGTCTCGGTCATGCTCGGTCCCTCGGGGACGGGCAAGTCGGTGTTCCTCAAGACGCTCGTCGGGCTGCTCAAGCCGGACCGGGGTTCGGTCACCGTCGCGGGCCGGGACATCACCAAGCTCCGGGAGCGCGATCTGTACGAGGTGCGGAAGCTGTTCGGCGTGCTGTTCCAGGACGGCGCGCTGTTCGGCTCGATGAACCTCTACGACAACATCGCCTTCCCGCTGCGCGAGCACACTCGCAGGTCCGAGAGCGAGATCCGGCGGATCGTGCTCGAGAAGATGGACATGGTCGGGCTGCTCGGCGCCGAGGGGAAGCTGCCCGGCGAGATCTCCGGCGGCATGCGCAAGCGGGCCGGGCTGGCCCGCGCGCTGGTGCTCGACCCCGAGATCATCCTCTTCGACGAGCCGGACTCGGGCCTCGACCCGGTCCGCGTGGCGTATCTCAACCAGCTCATCGTCGACCTCAACGCGCAGATCGACGCGACCTTCCTGATCGTCACCCACGACATCGCCTCGGCCCGCCAGGTGCCCGACAACATCGGGCTGCTGTTCCGGCGCGAGCTGGTGCTGTTCGGGCCCCGCGAGCAGTTGCTGACCAGCGACGAGCCGGTCGTACGACAGTTCCTGAACGGCCGGATGCAGGGGCCGATCGGCATGGCGGAGGAGAAGGACGCCGCCCAGATCGAGCAGGAGCTTGCGCAGCTCGGCAAGGGCGCGACCATCCAGACCCCCGGCAGCGGGCCGCTGACCCCCCGCCTGCTGCCGGGCCCCGGCATCACCCGCCCGCCCCGCTGGGAGGCGATCGCGAGACGTGAGGCCGCGCTGCACCGCAGGGAGGTGGCGGACGCGTGAGCCTGTCCCCGGCCGGAGCGCTGCGGCACTCCGGCAACCTGTTCGCGATGGCGCTGGACGTCGTGCGGATGCTGCCCCGACGGCCTTTCCAGGCGAGGGAGTTCATCCAGCAGGCGTGGTTCATCGCGAGCGTCACCATCCTGCCCACGGCGCTGGTGTCGATCCCCTTCGGAGCGGTCATCGCGCTGCAGATCGGCAGCCTGACCCGGCAGTTGGGTGCCCAGTCCTTCTCCGGCGCCGCCTCGGTGCTCGCGGTGCTGCGGGAGGCGTCGCCGATCGTCACCGCGCTGCTGATCGCGGGCGCCGGCGGCACGGCGATCTGCGCGGACCTCGGGGCGCGCAAGATCCGGGAGGAGATCGACGCGATGCAGGTACTCGGCATCGATCCGATCCACCGGCTCGTCGTCCCGCGGGTGCTGGCCTCGATGGTGGTGTCCGTGCTGCTCAACGGCCTGGTGTCGGTCGTCGGCGTCGCGGGCGGCTATTTCTTCAACGTGATCCTTCAGAACGGCACGCCAGGTGCGTATCTGGCGTCCTTCACCACCCTGGCCCAGCTGTCCGACCTGTGGGCGGCCGAGCTGAAGGCGCTGGTGTTCGGCGCGATCGCCGCGATCGTCGCCTCCTACAAGGGGCTCAACGCGAAAGGCGGCCCCAAGGGCGTGGGCGACGCGGTCAACCAATCAGTGGTGATCACCTTCATGTTGCTGTTCGTGACCAACTTCGTGATGACCGCGGTGTACTTCCAGGTCGTCCCCCAGAGGGGTTAGCCGATGCGCACGATGCGACCACAAGAACTCCTCGACCGCCCGCTGCGCTCGTTGGAAGAGCTGGGTGGCCAACTCTCCTTCTACGGGCGCTCGCTGGCGTGGACCGGCCGCACCCTGCGCCGCTACAAGAAGGAGGTCCTGCGGCTGCTGGCCGAGGTGAGCTTCGGCCGGGGCGCGCTCGCCGTCGTGGGCGGCACGGTCGGCGTGATCGCCTTCCTGTCGTTCTTCACCGGCACCGAGGTCGGCCTCCAGGGCTACGCGGCCCTCAACCAGCTCGGCACCTCCAACTTCGTGGCGTTCCTGTCGGCGTACTTCAACACCCGGGAGATCGCACCGCTGGTGGCCGGGCTCGCCCTGTCCGCGACGGTCGGCGCAGGCTTCACCGCGCAGCTCGGCGCGATGCGGATCAGCGAGGAGACCGACGCGCTGGAGGTGATGGGGGTTCCCTCACTGCCGTTCCTGGTGACGACCCGGATGATCGCCGGTTTCGTCGCCGTGATCCCGCTGTACGTGATCGGGGTGCTGTCGTCCTACCTCGCCGCCCGCACCATCACCACCGGCTACTACGGGCAGTCGACGGGCACGTACGACCACTACTTCCACCAGTACCTGCCGCCTGTCGACGTGTTCTGGTCCTTCGGCAAGGTGATCGTGTTCGCCGTCCTGATCATCCTGGTCCACTGCTACTACGGCTACCACGCGAGCGGCGGACCGGCCGGTGTCGGCGTCGCGGTGGGCCGGGCGGTGCGGACCTCGATCGTCGCGATCAACGTCCTGGACTTCTTCCTGAGCCTCGCGATCTGGGGCGCCAACACGACCGTACGGATCGCGGGGTGAGGCCGGTGAAAGCGCTGAGACTCAGGTTGTACGGCGTCACGTTCATCGCCGTGCTCGGGCTGCTGCTGTCCCTGGCGGTGGCCGTCTACCAGCGGGCGTTCACGCCCGTCGTACGCATCACGCTCAAGGCCGACAGCCTGGGCAACCAGCTCGACCCCCGCGCCGACGTCAAGCTGCGCGGGCTGCTGGTCGGCGAGGTGCGCGCGGTGCGCGCCGACGGCGCGAAGGCGACCCTCGACCTGGCGCTCAAGCCCGAGTACGTCCCGGACATCCCCTCGGACGTGAGTGCCCGGCTGCTGCCCAAGACGCTGTTCGGCGAGAAGTACGTCGACCTGGTGGCCCCCGCCGGGTCCACGGCGCGGCCGATCCGCGCCGGGGACGTCATCACCCAGGACCGAACGAAGGTCGGCATCGAGGTGCAGCAGCTGATGAACGACCTGCTGCCGCTGCTGCAGACCGTCAGGCCGGGTGAACTCAACGCCACCCTCTCGGCGTTCGCCACCGCCCTGGAGGGCCGCGGCGGCCGGATCGGCGACAACCTCGCCCGGGTCGGTGACTATCTGCGGCGCCTCAACCCGCATCTGCCGGCGCTCAAGGAGGACATCTCACGCTTCGCCGACGTCACCCAGGTGTACGCAGACGCGGCGCCCGACCTGATGCGGATCCTGCGCAACACCGTGACCACCAGCCGCACGATCGTCGAGAAGCGGGACCAACTGGCCGCCGCGCTCGGTATGACCGCAACCGCCGCGGGCACCGCGCAGGACTTCCTCGACGCCAACGGGAACCGGCTGATCACCCTGGGCCGGGTCTCCCGCCCCACGCTTGAGCTCTTCGCCCGCTACTCCCCCGAGTACCCCTGCCTGCTGAACGGCCTGGTCCGCCAGGAGCAGGCGTCGGAGGACGCGTTCCGGGGCGGCGAGATGCGGATCACCCTCGAGGCCGTCCGCCCGCAGGGCGCGTACCGGCCCGGCGAGGAGCCGCGCTACGCCGACCGGTCGGGGCCGAACTGCCGGGGTCTGCCCCATCCGCAGGTGCCCGGTCCGAAACCCAAGCTCAACGACGGTACGTCGTCCGGTGGTTCGGACGGCGCCCTGCCCGGAGGTGCCAACGTGTCCGCCACCGCGGCCGAACAGCGGGCCGTCGACTCGCTCGTGGCCCCCGCCATGGGCGTGTCCGCCGACCGGGTCCCGCCCGTCGCCACCCTGCTGTTCGGTCCGCTGGCCCGTGGAACGGCGGTGAGTGTCGCATGAGGACCACACCGGCCCGGCAGACGGCCGCCCCGCTGATCAAGTTCGGCCTCTTCGCGCTGGTCACGATCGCGGCCACGGCCCTGCTCGCCGCCACCATCGTCAACATCTCCCTCACCCCAAAGCACACCTACCACGCGGTGTTCAGTGACGTGACCGGTCTGGAGGAGGGCGACGACATCCGGGTCGCCGGGGTCCGGGTCGGCCAGGTCGACGGCATCCGGATCAAGGACCGGACGATGGCCGAGGTCACCTTCACCGTGGCCGCGGACCGCCCGCTGCTCAACAGTACCCGCGCGGTGGTCCGCTACCGGAACCTGGTCGGGCAGCGGTACGTCGCGCTGACCGAGGGCGCGGGCGACGGCACCCGGCTGCGCCCCGGCGGCACGATCCCGCTGTCACGGACCCAGCCGGCGCTGGACCTCAACGCGCTGCTGAACGGCTTCAAGCCGCTGTTCGCCGCGCTCAGCCCGAACGACGTCAACCAGCTCGCCACCGAGATCATCAGGACTCTCCAGGGCGAGGGCGGCACGGTGAACAGCCTGCTCGCGCACACGGCGTCGCTCACCACGACCCTCGCCGACCGCGACCAGCTGATCGGCTCGGTGATCGACAACCTCAACACCGTGCTGGAGACGCTCGACAAGCGCGGCGCACGATTCTCCGGGCTGCTCACCCAGCTCCGCCGGGTGATCTCCGGGCTGTCCGCCGACCGCAAGCCCATCGGGGACTCCCTGGTGAGCATCGGCGACCTGGCCCAGGCCACCTCGGGGCTGCTGGCGGACGCACGTCCGCCACTGAAGGACGACATCGCCGGGCTGGCCGGTCTCACCGGAACGCTCAACAAGAACGAGAAGACGGTGGAGGGTGTGCTGAAGAGGCTGCCGAACAAGCTCAACGCGCTGACGGGGACGGCGTCCTACGGCTCGTGGTTCAACTTCTACCTCTGCGACTTCGACGGCCGCGTCGTGCTGCCGAAGACACGGCAGGTGCTCACCCCCGAACTGCACGTGGCGCAGGCGAGGTGCGGCGGATGAGTCTGCGCACCGTGCCGGACGGGCCCCGGCGCCGCCCCGAACCCCTGGTCAAGGTGCGCGTCCTGCCACCGAGACTCCCAAGGCCACATCTGCTGCCCCGCAGGGCCCGACGCCGCCGCCCCGAAGCCCTGGTCAAGGTGCGCGTCCTGCCACCGAGACTCCCAAGGCCGCACCTGCTGCCCCGCAGGGCCCGACGCCGCCGCCCCGAACCCCTGGTCAAGGTGCGCGTCCTGCCACCGAAGCTGCCGACCGTCCGGCTGCGTCGGTGGCGGCTGAAACCGTTCCGCGAGCGGAACCCCTTGGTGGTCGGCGCGGTCGGCCTCACCGTCCTGGCGCTGCTGACCGTGGCCGCGTTCAACGCGGACAGTCTGCCGCTCATCGGCGGCGGACGGACGTACAGCGCGGCGTTCTCGGAGGCGGGCGGCCTCAAGCCGGGCGACGAGGTGCGGATCGCCGGGGTCAAGGTCGGCAAGGTGGAGGGCGTCGACCTGGACGGCGACCACGTCAAGGTGACCTTCAAGATCAAGGGCGACGCCGCGTTCGGCACCGAGACCGGCGCGTCGATCCGAGTCAGGACGATCCTCGGCGCCAAGTACCTCGCGCTGTACCCGAAGGGGCCCGGCCGGTTGAAGCCCGGCAGCGAGATCCCGATCGGGCGCACGGTGCCGGCGTACGACGTCGTGCAGGCCTTCAGCGACCTGACCACCACGACGGAGCAGGTCGACACCCAGAAGCTCGCCAAGGCGCTGGACACCATCTCCACCACCTTCCAGGACTCGCCCGCGGAGGTGCGGGCGTCCATCCAGGGACTGTCGAGGATCTCGAAGACGATCGCCTCGCGCGACAAGGCCCTGCACGGGCTCCTCGACCACGCGAACGGAGTCACCAAGGTGCTGGCCGAGCACACCAAAGGCTTCTCCGCGCTGGTGGAGGACGGCGACAAGCTGTTCAAGGAGATCAGCAAACGGCGCGCGGCGATCCACCAACTGCTGGGGAGCTCCGCCCTGCTGGGCATCGAGCTCTCCGGTCTGGTCGAGGACAACCGCAAGGAGATCGGGCCCGCCCTGAAGAACCTCAACACCTTCGTCACGATGCTCGAACGCAACCAGGCGAGCCTCGACCGCAGTGTCGAGCTGCTCGCTCCCTACGTCCGGGTCTTCACCAACACACTCGGCAACGGCCGCTGGTTCGACTCCTACGTGCAGAACCTGGTCGCCGCCCCGGTCGTGCCGCGGACGGGAGGCCGGCGATGACCCGGCGCCTCCCCGTCCGGCGCATCCTGGCGCTGCTCACCGCGCTCACGGTCGTCGCCGCGCTCGCCGTCGTGCTGTGGCCGCGCTCCGAGACCGTCCGCGTCACGGCGTACTTCCCGCGCACCGTGGGCATCTACCCCGGCTCGGACGTCCGCGTCCTCGGCGTGCGCATAGGACGGGTCGAGAAGATCACCCCGGAGGGCGATCGGGTGCGGGTGGAGCTGTCGTACGACAGGGGGCGCAAGGTCCCCGCAAACGCGCAGGCCGCCATCGTCAACTCCTCGGTGGTGAGCGACCGTTATGTGCAGCTGCTGCCGGTCTACCGCAGGGGCCCGGTACTGCGGACCGGTGCGGTCATCCCCGAGTCACGCACCGCCGTCCCGGTCGAGCTGGACCGGATCTTCGACAGCCTGCACACCACCGCCGACGCGCTCGGCCCGAAGGGTGCGAACAAGGACGGCTCGCTGTCCCGGCTGCTCGGGGTGAGCGCGGACAACCTCCGGGGTCAGGGCGCGAACCTGAACCAGACGGTCGAGGACCTGTCGCAGGCGGTCACCACGCTCTCCGGCGGGCGGGGCGACCTGTTCGGCACCGTACGGAACCTGCAGGTGTTCACGGCGGCCCTGGCGGCCGACGACCAGAGCGTGCGGTCCTTCGACACCAGCCTGGCCCAGGTGGCCAGGCAGCTCTCCGGGGAGCGCACGGATCTGGCGGCGGCGCTCGAGCACCTGGCCACGGCACTCGGCGAGGTGTCCGACTTCGTGAAGAACAACAAGAACTCGCTGAGATCGGACGTCAAGGGCCTCAGCAAGGTCACCAAGGTCCTCGTCGCCCAACGTGCTTCACTGGAGGAGCTGTTGACGGTCGTTCCCACGGGTTTGTCGAACCTGCAGAACGCCTACAACCCGGCCGCCGGCACCCTCGACACCCGCAACAACCCGCAGAGCCCACAGGACCCGGCGTCACTGCTGTGTTCCCTGCTGCGCACGACGGGGGACGTGGGCGGCAGGAACCCCGACTGCAAGCAGTTGCACGGGCTCTTCGACTCGCTGCCCGAGCTTCCGGCCGCCCCGGCCGGCACGGGCACGGTCGACCGGACGCTCGGCGGAATCCTGGGGGCCCGGGCATGAGCGGCATGAGCGCGGTGCGCAAGGGCCGGGTGGCGGCATGGACGGCGGCCGGTTCGCTGCTGTTGTCCGGCTGCGAGTTCAACGGCTGGTACGACGTCCCGCTGCCCGGCGGTGCCGCGGCGGACGGCCACGCCTACCACGTCACGGTCGAGTTCAGGGACGTACTCGATCTGGTACCGCAGTCGGCGGTCAAGGTGAACAACGTGACGGTGGGAGCGGTCGAGAAGGTCGAGTTGGACGGCTGGCACGCGCGCGTCCGGCTGCGCGTCGCCGACTCGGTGAAACTGCCCGCCAACGCGGTGGCCGACCTCGCGCAGACCAGCATGCTCGGCGAGAAGTACGTGGCGCTGTCCGCCCCGGCCGGCGCCCCGCCCGTCGGGCGGCTCCGCGACGGCGCCGTGATCCCGATGTCCCGCAGTGGCCGCAACCCGGAGATCGAGGAGGTGCTCTCCGCCCTGTCCGCGCTCCTCAACGGCGGCGGGGTGGCCCAACTCAAGACGATCACCGTGGAGCTGAACAAGGCCCTGGCGGGGCGCGAGGACCGGGTCGGGTCCCTGCTCAAGCAGCTCGACACCTTCCTCGGCGGCCTGGACGAGCAGCGTGCGCAGATCGTCCGCGCGCTCAAGGGCATCGACCGGCTGGCCAAGCGGCTCGGGACGGAGAAGAAGACGATCGCCGAGGCCGTCGACACGATCCCGCCCGCCCTGAAGGTCCTGGCCGACCAGAGGCACGACCTGACGAGGATGCTCACCGCGCTGTCCCGGCTCGGCAGGACGGGCACCAGGGTCGTCAATGCCTCACGCGACGACACCGTCGCCGACCTCAAGCAGATCCGGCCGATCCTGCAACAGCTCAACAGGGCCGGAGACGACCTGCCCAACGCGCTGGAGCTGATGACCACCTACCCGTTCCCGCGCAACGCGGTCGACGCCGTCAAGGGCGACTACGTCAACCTGAAGATGACCGCCGACCTCGACCTGGCGGACCTCTACGGCAACCTCACCGACAAGCCCGGCAACGGTGGCGGCTCCGGGAAACAGCCGGTCCCGGTCCCCTCGCTGCCGAACCTGCCGACCCTCCCGAGCCTGCCCGGCGTGCCGACGCCCACGGCGCTGCCGAGCGCCCCGGGCCTGCCGAAGGTGCCGAAGCCGACCGCCGGGCCCTCGGCGCCCGCGAGCGGTTCCGAGCCCCTGTGCCCGCCGGTGTGCACCGCGCGCTACGGCAACTCGCAGTACGGGGCCTCGGAGTACGGCACCTCCAAAGACGGCAGCCCGGGAAACGCACGCCGCCTCCCGCCGGGGATCGACCTCGCGCTCGCCGAGCTGATGCTGAAGGGGATTCAGCCGTGATCACACGTACGGTCAAGGCCCAGCTGCTCGCCTTCGCCACCGTCACCGCCGTCGGGGTGTCGTACGTCGGCGCCACGTACACGGGGCTGGTCGACGGCGTCCTGGGCCGCGGCTACACCGTGCGGGCCGACTTCGCCGACTCGGGGGGCGTCTTCCCCGGCGCCGAGGTCACCTACCGCGGGGTGCCGGTGGGCCGCGTGGGCGATCTGCGGCTGACCGGGGCGGGAGTGTCGGTGGCGCTGCAGATCAAGGACGGCACGCCACGGATCCCGGCCGACACCCTGGCCGTGGTCGCCGACCGTTCGGCGGTGGGCGAGCAGTACGTCGACCTGCAGCCCCGGCGGTCCGGCGGCCCGTATCTGAGGGACGGCAGCCCGATTCCGCGCAGCCGCACCCGGACCCCGCTGCCCGTCACGGACCTCGTCCTCAGCCTGGACCGGCTGGTCAACTCCGTCGGCAAGGACGATCTGCGCACCACCGTCGGCGAGCTGGGCCAGGCCTTCGCCGGCACCGGACCCCGGCTGAGCCGCCTGGTGGACTCCGGCAACGCGCTCGTCGAGTCGGCGTCCGACTCCCTCCCCGAGACGCTCTCGTTGATAGAGGACTCCCGGACGGTGCTCAAGACCCAGGCCGACCAGGGCTCGGCCATCAAGTCGTTCTCCCACGATCTGGCGGCGCTCACCGCACAGTTGAAGTCGAGCGACGGGGACCTGCGCCGGCTGATCGGCAATGCGGCGCCCGCCGCCGAGCAGATCGACAGCCTTCTGAAGTCCACCCGGCCGGACCTGCCGGTCCTGCTGGCCAACCTCATCAGCGGCGGCCAGGTCACGCTCGCCCGGCTGCCCGGCGTGGAGCAGGCGCTGGTCACCTTCCCGGTGGTGGTCGCGGGCAGCTACACCGTCGTACCCGGCGACGGCACCACCCACTTCGGGCTCGTGGTGAACGCGAACGACCCGCCCGCCTGCACCCAGGGCTACGGCACCCGGCAGCGCGACCCCTCCGACACCAGCACGCGCCCGGCGAACACCGCCGCGCACTGCGCGGCACCGCGCGGCGGCAAGACCTCGGTGCGCGGCGCGCAGAACGCCCCCGGCGCGACGGCCGGTACGGGCGGCGCGAACCGGTCCGCGTACGTCACCCCGTACGACCCGGAGACCGGCGCCACCACCGGGCCGGAGGGGACCCCCGTCGAGGTCGGCTCGACGGGCGGCGAACAGACCACGTTCGGAAAGGAGTCGTGGCAATGGCTGCTAGTGGGACCGATGGCATGAACGGAGGGCGCCGCAGGGTACTGCTCGCGGGGCTCGTCGCCGCGACCGTCCTCGTGACCGCGCTGTCCGGCTGGCTCGGCGTGCGGCTGGCCGACCAGCGTACGGCGGAGCAGCGCCGCCAGGACGTCCTGGCGGCGGCCCGCCAGTCGGCGCTGAACTTCACCTCGCTCGACTACCGGCACTACGCCCAGGACAGCCGGAACGTGCTGCAGGGCGCCACCGGTGACTTCAGGAAGCAGTTCGCCGCGCAGACCGCGGAGCTGACCAAGCTCGTCGCCCGGAACAAGTCGGTGTCCGAGGGGCAGGTCCTCGAAGCGGGCATCGTGCGCTGCGACGAGCACGCGGCCCGGGTCCTGGTCGTCGCCGACAGCAAGGTGACCAACACCGCCGTGCCCGAGGGACAGGCGCGCACCTACCGGCTCCAGCTCGACCTCGTGCGTCGGGGCGGCCGCTGGCTGACCTCGGACGTCGAGTTCGTGGGCTGACCGCGCCCGCGTCGCGCACCACCAGGCACCACCAGGCACCACCAGTGAGGAGAAAGACCGTGGCGAACCCGACCACCCGAGCCCGCGGTGCCGGCTCCCCCGCCCGCCGCACCCTGACCGCCGCCGCCCGCGCGGCGGCCAAGCGCACCCGGCGGCCGGCGGACGAGGAGCGCGGCGCCGGTACGGCCTCCGGTCCGGCAGACGAGGAAGCGCGGCGAACCGAAGGGGAGCACCCGTCCGGGCAAACGCTGCTGGTCGAGCCGCCGGCGGACGGCTGGGACGACCCGCCGGAGCCGTCGCCGGAGCCCGTCGGGGAGGAACCGGAGGAGAGCACGCGCTCGTGGCGGCCCGGCCGGCGAGTGCTCACCGCGGCACTCTGCGCCGTCCTCGTGGCGGCCCTGGTCGCGGCCGGCGTCCTCGCCCGGCAGTACCAGGACGGCCGACGGGCGGAAGCGGCGCGGGGCCAGGCCCTCGCGGCCGCGCAGAAGGCGGCGCCGGTGGTGCTGTCGTACGACTACCGGCACCTGGACCGGGACTTCGCGCAGGCCCTTGCCCATCTGACCGGGGCCTTCCGCGACGAGTACCTCAAGACCACGAGGACGGTGGTCGGGCCGACGGCGAGGAAGTACCACGGCGTGGTGAAGGCGACGACGGCGACGCCCGGGAACGGCGGTGTCCCGGCGGCCTCCGTCGTGTCGGCCACGCCGGACCGGGCCGTCGTGCTGCTGTTCGTCAACCAGGTCACGCAAAGCACCCAGGTGTCCGGGTCCCGCCTGGATCTGAACCGGGTGCGGATGACGCTGACCCGCACGTCGTCCGGCTGGAAGGTGAGCGCCCTGGACGCACTCTGACCTGCACCGGGGCCCCGCCTCAGCAGCTGGGCCGGACCGCGCGCTCGGCGAGGCCCCTCGCGTCAGCGGCCGAGTGCGTTCTCCAACTGCTTCTTGGTCATCGAGGAGCGTCCGCGAATGTTGCGCTTCCTGGCCTCTTCGTACAGCTGATCCCTGGTGGGCCCTTCCGCGCCGCTGTGCGAGCGCTGCCCACCACGTTGGTACGCCGACTTCGGGTCACGAGTCGAGGCTTTGCCGGCGGTCTCCGACTCGCCCGACCTGGCCCGCTCCTTGTTGACCGTCCGTGCCGCGATCTCCTTGGCCCGCTTCGGCGATTCGCCACGGTCCTCGGCACTCTTCTTGATGTGTTCGTACTGGCGCTCACGCTTGGAGCTCGATCCAGCCGGCATGGTGGCTTTCCTTTCTCGTACGGACGGTCAGGTGCCTTCCTCGCACCGCACCACGAAGCGACGGGCACTCGGGCCCGGAATCGTGGGCTCGGTGCCCACTGGTCCGGCGGCATTCGTTCGCCTTCCTCACCCCCGTCGCGGGTCGGCGAGTTCCCCGGGGACCCATCCGAAGCACTTGCCGTCGTGCCCCCTGCTGCCACGGGGCAGCACTTCGAGAAAGCTGTGGACCGCACTGCCCGACCGGCCGGATCTCGCGCTCGCCGGTGACCAGCGACACGTCGTACAGCACGGTGGCACCATGCGCCACAGCAGACGCGCCCATCCTGGTGAGCGCCAAGGGATCGACACGGGCGAACAACCCCCACGACCACCGGTACGCCGGCCTCGGTCGTCATCAGTCCTTGGATCGCGGGGTCCTGATCCGACCACGCGCGCCCGTGTTAGGCCCGAAGGTCCGCCGGGTACTCCGTCCCCAGCACCGTCACCACGCTCCACCGGGGAGACAGGATGCCCGACCTCGGACACTTCGGAACTTCTTCGACCTGCTACCGCACGAAGACGCTGCCGCCCCTGCGCGACTGACAGCACTGGACGGGCAGCGCAGACCGTGCACCAGCCGGCAGGCATGACAGGGCTCGCTCTCATCGTGATCGACATGATCAACACATACGAGCACGAGGACGCCGAGCTGCTCGTGCCGTCTGCCCAACGTGTCGTGCCCGTCCTGGCGGAGCTGATCGGCCGCGCCCGCAGGGCGGACGTGCCGGTGATCTATGCGAACGACAACTTCGGATCGTGGCGCTCCCACCACGGAGAACTCGTGGAAACCGCGCTGGCCCGACCGCACGCCGACCTGATCGATCCGATAAGGCCCGACGACGAGTCGCTCTTCGTGGTGAAGGCCCGCCATTCCGCTTTCTACGAGACGCCCCTGGCCTACCTCCTGTGGCGATTGAGCGTCGGACACGTGGTGCTGAGCGGTCAGGTCACCGAGCAGTGCGTCCTCTACTCCGCTCTGGATGCGCACATCCGCCACCTGGGGGTCACGGTGCCCATGGACGCCGTCGCCTCCATCCATCCCCATCTGGAGTCCGCCGCCCTGGAAATGATGGAGCGCAACATGGGCGCCCGGATCACCACCGCGAAGGAAGTCGACTTCGCCCACCCGTTCGCCGACACGGCCGATCCTCGGCCACGGCACAAAGGTTCCGGACGTACCCGTTGACCCGCTCCGGGCGTGGACCAAGGCCTGGGGCAGTGGTGCGCCCCGGCACTGCGCATGACAGGCCTGCCCGACACCGACTTCCCCAGCACTGCGAGGTTCCGCTGGTGAGGCCGGTGATCACGGCGCGGCGGCCGTGACGTTGGCTTCCGGGGCCGTGACGGAGTCCAGTTGGGCAGGAGGCGCGGCTGGGCGTTTGTGCCGCACCTGTTGCGGGCCGATCCTTGAGGAAGGGAGCGGGCCTGCCCGGCCGCAGGGGTTCGGCGAGAACGGACATGCGATGACCAAACCATCGAGTGAACCCGGGGCGGCTGACCTCGGCGACCCTCTGAGGGTCACACGGGCCGCCACCGTCGTCCTGGACGGCCGGGGACAGGTGACGGGCTGGAGCCCGGAGGCCGAGCAGTTGCTCGGTTACCAGGCTCAGGAGGTGCTCGGGCACTCGATCGACACCCTGTCGGCGCAAGTAGAGGGGGAAGGGGCCGTGGGGTGGCTCACTGCCACCGAGCATTGCCGGACCATCACTTTCCGTCACGGTTCCGGTCGCCTGCTGCCGGTGGCGGCGGTCTGCCACCGACTCCCCGACACCGTGGCAGGCCCCACCCTCCTTCTGCTCCTCGCAGACGCCGAGGAACTCCGGGGGTGGCAGCTGCAGCAGGCGATGCTGTACGGCATCACCACGCAGTCCCCCGTCGGACTGACGATCTACGGACCCGACTTGCGAGTGGCGTGGGCGAACGCAGCGGCCCGGCAGGAACTCCCCGGGGCGTTCGCCCAGTACCTGGGACGCAGCGAGGACGAGCTGTACCCGGGAAGTCAGGTTCTGTCTGCGCAGTACCCGTCCTCGGTCACGCAGCTCATGAGCAGGGTGCTCGATACCGGGCAGACCGTCGTGGGCCTCCATTACCGAGGCCGTCCCCCTGCGGACCCCGGCCGTGAACACGTGTGGTCACTGTCCTACTACCGGCTGCAGGACGCAGAGGGCCGGCCGCTGGGAGTGTGCGAGGAGTCGGTGGATGTCACCGACCTCCACCACGCGCAACGGCGTCTTGCTCTGCTCAACGAGGCCAGCGCCCTGATCGGCAGCACCCTTGACCTTGGACGCACGGCCCAGGAACTGGCCGAGGTCCTGGTGCCCCGCGTCGCCGACTTCGCCGCCCTCGACCTGCTCGGCGACGTGCTGGCCGGTCGGGAACCCGGCACTCGGTCTGCCGGCCGGACAGGCGTCCTGCGCCGGGTCGTCCACCGCTGCGTCCGGGAAGACCTGCCCGAGGCCGTCGTCCCGCCCGGCCGGACGGTCGGCTACCCGGAAGGATCCCCGCAGTGGCAGTGCATGGCGACCGGGCATCCCATCCTGAATGCCGACCTGGACCTGTCCAGCCCGTGGCTGCTTCAGGATCCCGTGCGCAGCGCAGGCATCCACAAGCTGGGCATACATTCCCATCTGGTGGTTCCGCTCCGCGCTCGGGGAATCACCATGGGGGTGGCCACCCTCATGCGCTGGCGCAGCCCGGGCCCCTTCGCCGCCGAAGACCTGCTGCTCGTCGAGGAACTCGCCGCCCGCGCCGCCGTGTGCATCGACAACGCGCGCCGATACACGGGCGAGCACCAGTCCGCGCTCACCCTGCAACGAAGCCTCCTGCCTCACGAGCTGCCCACCCACGCGGCCGTGGAGGCCGCCTACCGCTATCTGCCCGCTGACACCGAGGCAGGAGTGGGCGGCGACTGGTTCGACGTGCTGCCGCTGGCCAGTGCCCGGGTGGGGCTGGTCGTCGGAGACGTCACCGGCCGCGGCATCCAGGCCGCAGCGACGATGGGACGGCTCCGCACCGCCGTCCACACGCTGGCCGACCTGGACCTGCCGCCCGACGAGTTGCTCTCCCACCTCGATGACCTGGTCAACCGTCTGGCGGAGGAGGCTGATGCGGCGCATCCCTTTGGCGTCGAGGGCGTGGTCGGTGCCAGCTGCCTGTACGGCATCTACGATCCCGTCACGTGCCGCGCCACATTCGCCCGCGCGGGCCATCCGCCACCCGCCGTCGCCCACCTGGAGAAGGCGGTGGAATTCCCCGAAATACCGGCGGGTCCCCCGCTGGGCATCGGCGGGCTGCCGTTCGAGTCGGCCGAGGTGGAAATCCCGGAGGGCGCCGTCCTCGCCCTCTACACCGATGGCCTGATCATGGCCTCCGACGGCTCCGCGGACACCGGCCTGGAACGACTGGCCTTCGCCCTCGCTCACCCCGACCGCCCCCTGGAGGAAATCTGCGACACCATGGAGCGAACCTTGCTGCCGGACCGCCCCCCGGACGACGTCGCCTTCCTCGTCGCCCGCCCACGCCCGCTCCCCGCCGAGAACGTCGCCTCCTGGAACCTGGCCTTCGAACCAACCGCGGTGGGAGAGGCCCGGGCGCTGACAAGTGACCGCCTTGCGCAGTGGCGGCTGGAGGAGATGGCGTTTTCCGCAGAGCTGATCGTCAGCGAACTGGTCACCAACGCGATCCGGCACGCCCGCGGCCCCATCGCGCTCCGCCTGATCCGGACCCAGAACCGGCTGATCTGCGCGGTGTCCGACCAGAGCAGCACCTCTCCGCACCTGCGACGGGCCGGAGTCGTCGAGGAAGGGGGCCGAGGCCTGTTCCTCGTGGCCCAGTTCGCCTTGCGCTGGGGCACCCGCTACACCGGAGCCGGCAAGATCATCTGGGCGGAACTGCCGGTCTCCTGCGGCGAAGCGAGCGAACCCCATCAGTGACCGGCGATCCGGCAGTGGCCGATGGCCGTGGGTGGGCGGGCGGCTCACACGGCCGCGTCTGTGGCTCGCCGCTCGATGAAGCGCAGACTGATCGGTACAGCGGAAGCAGCGTCCAGCACGGGGCCGGCCGGAGCGTGACCAGCACTGGGAGTATCGACATCACGAACGTCACGATCATCAGCCTCTGGGCTCAGGGCCTGGGTGGCGTCGGCATTCGTCGTGATGGATGCTGGTGCCAGGGACCGGGTCACCGATCCCGGCGTCGACCGGCGGCTCCGCGCCCGGGCGCAGCGCCCCGGCGAAGCCCGCCACGGACCTGCGTGTCGGCGCCGATGCCCCGTGGCCGACTTTCCCGGCAGGGCCACCCCGGTCCTGGACCCACTCGCTGGTTCGGGCATCCACCGTATGTCGGCGCCCTGCACCGCTTCACCCGTGGCGTCCGAAGCCGCGCGGAGGAGGAGCCATGCCCCATACGGCTGACGCGCTCCGCCACATCAGTGGTCTGCGGGACGCGCGTTACGGCGAGATCCTGCTCACCTCGGCTGACGAGTCCGGCGGGCTCAAGGCAGCCGTGTACAACACGCTCGGCCTCAACGACTGCCCTCAGGAGTGGTGGGACAGGCTCAATCCGCGTGCGATCGCGGAGCAGTTCCAGGTGCCCCTGGTACTCCTGAACGGTCCCCGCCACTGGGTGATCGATGAGCTCACGGCGTTCTCGACGGGTGAGGTCACGAGGTTCGACGGTGTCGAAGCCCGGCTGGTGGCCGAGGTGCATATCCCCGCGGAATCGGCCCCGGACGGGGCGACACCGAGGAAGTACTACGTCGACACCACTGTCGATCGTGACACGGAGTACCTGCTGGCCGGAGGCAAGCCGGTCTACTCGCTGCACGCTCCCGACGGACGCACCTACGTCCTTCAGGCGTACGCCCACACCGTTGACGACAGCCTGAGTCTTGATTCCCTGGACACGCTCGGCGACCGGCTGAGTCCCCCACAGGGCTGGCGATACCGGGTCCACACACCGGCGGAGGACCTGCGCGTCAGAACGGCCGACGGGCAAGCCCACGTCATCCAGGACGAGCTCGAGAACACCTATGTGCTCCTCACCCGCTGAGCGACGGCGGTAGTGCGGCCGGGCCGGAGCCTGCCCATGAGCACACGGCCGGTGATCTTCAACGCCCGTGCCCTTCCCGCGCCGGCAACGAGCCGGACTGCCGTATGACGAGGGCTCCGTGACGCTTCGATCGGTGCGCGTCCCGTCTGCCCAGGTCCGGGCGGTGTGGTGAATCCGGGCATCGACGAGGCTGTGGATCGCGCGGGCAAGGAGTTGCCGGGCACGGCATCCCAGCGGCATGCGCGCTTTGGCGTAGAGCTTCAACGCCTCCCCGCGCCGAGTGCGCACCACGAGCGTGGCGACGCACAGCAGCATGTGCCGGCGGAGTCGCCCCCTGCTGTGTGCGTGTCTCACCCTGACGGCCCCCCATCTGACGGTTGGGAGCGGGTAGGGCCATCTATGGGCCAGGACAGTCCCGTCGCCCGCCCTGAAGCGGAAAGAGCGCGAGTCATCCGCCCATCGGGCATGTGATCGGGGTCCCACGGCCCTGTCAGGAAAACACCCCCCTTGACGAGGATGCATGACTCAGACGGATCGCACCGTATCGGCATCGGCCGGCGTGACCACGAGACGGGGCAACGAGGCAACGGTCGCACGGCCGTTGCGGCAGGCGGCCACCGCGGCAGGGGTGATCGGGACCAGGCGGGGCGTGAGGAGGGAGCGGCTGCCCGCGTTGGACGGGCTGCGGTTCCTCGCGGCGCTATCGGTGGTGCTCTTCCACTTCGTCGGCCAGACACCCGGGGCGATGAGGGTCGTCTGGGGTCGCCCGTACCAGAGCACCTTCCCGGAGCTGCACCGCTATTTCGCCTTCGGACGGCTCGGCGTCGACCTGTTCTTCCTGATCAGCGGCTTTGTCATCTGCATGAGCGCCTGGGGGCGCACCCCGCGTGACTTCTTCATCTCGCGCGTCACCCGTCTGTACCCGATGTACTGGATCGCGATCGTGGTGTCGGCGTGCGTCATCTACTTGGCCGACAGCCCGTTCGGGCATCCCCATCCGCGGGTCCTCCTCGCGAACTTCACCATGTTGCAAGCCGCGCTCGGTGTGGCCAATCTGGACCCGGTCTACTGGACGCTCTGGCCAGAACTCTGCTTCTACCTCACCTTCGCGGTCGTGGTGTGGAAGGGCCTCAGCTACCAGCGGGTGGTGACCTTCTGCGGGTTGTGGACAGTCGCCACGGTGCTCGCGCCCGCCGCCCACATCCCCCTGCTCACGCTCGTGGTCAACCCGGTGTCGGCCCCCTACTTCATCGCAGGCATGGCCTTTCACCTCATGTACCGCTACCGGCCGGCGCCGCTGCTGTGGGGCATCGTCGCCTTGTCGTGGCTGCTGGCGCTGCATTTCCTACTGGCGCCCACCGGCGGCCGTAACAACTGGGACACCTGGTCGCCGTGGCGCGGGTGGCTGATCCTGGCGGTCACGGTGTTCTTCCTGCTGATCGCCGCCATCGCGGTCGGCTGGACCCGCAAGATCCGCTGGCGCGGGCTGACCGTAGCGGGAACCTTGACCTTTCCGCTCTACCTGCTGCACGACAGCATCGGCATGACCGTCGCACACCACTACGGCGACCGGGTGGACCCCCTGCTCCTGGTCGGGGTCACGGTCAGCACCCTGCTCGTGCTGTCCTACCTCGCGCACCGGTTCGTCGAGCGCCCGATCGCGCTGGCCATGCGCTGCGCGCTGAACACCGCCCTGTCCAGCCTGCAGCCGCCCACGCTCCAGCCTTTCCGCGGTCCCTTCCGATGTCGACAAAACCCGTCCTCCGGTCGTGTTGACAGCAAAATTCATCACGTGCAGAATTCATCACCTGGTGAATTCTGATGTGAGGTGCACCCCCATGCCCAGCCGTCCCCCCGTCGTCCTCTCCCCCGGCCGTCGCCGAGCGGTGCTGACCGTCATAGCCCTGGCGCTGATGATGGTGGTCTCCGCCGTCAGCGGACTGAACGTCGCCCTGCCCGCCCTCGCCCGCGACACCGGCGCCTCGCAGACCGAGCTGCAATGGATCGTCGACGCCTACACCGTCGTCTTCGCCGGCCTCCTGCTGCCCGCCGGCGCGGTCGGCGACCGCTACGGCCGCAGGGGCGTCCTGCTCGCCGGGCTCGCCGTCTTCGGCGCCGCCGCCGCGGTGGCCCTGCTCAGCAGCGATCCGGTCGTCCTGATCGCCATGCGGGCGGTGATGGGACTGGGCGCCGCCCTGGTGATGCCGGTGACCCTGTCGGTCATCACCACCTCCTTCCCACCACAGGAACGCGCGAGTGCGGTCGCACTGTGGGTGGGTGTCGCAGGCGGGGGCGCCGTCATCGGCCTACTCGCATCCGGTGCACTGCTGGAGTTCTTCGACTGGAGCTCGTTCTTCTCACTGAACGTCACGCTGGCGCTGCTGGCGGCCGTCGGCGTGCTCCTGTTCATCCCCGCATCCCGCGACGACCAGCCTCAGCGATTCGACGTTCCGGGCGCGATCTTGTCCCTGCTCACCATCGGTGGCCTGGTCTTCGGCATCATCGAAGGGCCCGACCGCGGCTGGAGCGACCCGTTCACCGACATGGGCTTCACCGTGGGCGGCGCGAGCCTCGTCGGATTCGTGCTGTGGGAGCTGCGCACACCGCAGCCCATGCTCGACCCCCGCCTCTTCCGGCTGCGCGGGTTCGGCACCGGATCGCTGTCGGTGACCATCCAGTTCTTCGCCTCGTTCGGATTCTTCTTCATCGGCCTGCAGTACCTGCAGTTCATCGTCGGCTACTCCCCAGCCCAGGCCGCGCTCGCCATGCTCCCGCTGCCTGTGGTGATGCTGCCGACGTCCCGTCGCGTACCGGCGCTCACGTCCCGCTTCGGCGCCAACTGGGTGGGCGCGGCAGGACTGCTCATGATCGCCGCCGGACTGTTCACCCTCTCCGGCCTGGGCGTCGACTTCCACTACTGGCAGTTCGCAGCCGGTCTGGTGGTCTTCGCAGCCGGGATGGCGCTGGCCTCCACCCCGGCGACGACGGCGATCGTGGCCTCACTCCCGCCGTCCCGCCAGGGCGTGGCCTCCGCCGTCAACGACACCTCCCGCGAGTTCGGAAGCGCCCTCGGCATCGCCATCCTGGGCAGCATCCTCAACGACCGCTACCGTTCGGGCATCGAACATGCCCTCGCCGGCCTGCCCGCACCCGCGCGCGAACACGCCCGATCATCGGTGGCGTTCGTGCAGACCGGCATGGCCGACCACTACGGCGTCGCCGGCGCTCGCCTGGTGAGCGCGGCCGAACACGCCTTCGTCGACGGTGCCTCCACCGCCCTTCAAGTGGGTGCCGCGGTACTGGCCGCCACCGCACTCTACGTGGCCGCCCGAGCCCCCCGACGCGGCGACCACACCCACACGCCCGGCCAGGAAGCAGACGCCCCGCCGGCCATCGCGCACCAGCTCCCCGCACCGGGCACGGCAGGACCACGGCTCAGGCGCCAACTGCACTGATCACGAGCCTCGTTGACCATCGTCGGGATTGATCACTTGATCAATGACGAAGACCTCCGCCGTGGTGGAGCTGTCCAGGACTGCACCGCAGGGAGGTCTTCGTGTCCCACCGTAATGTCCGGCTGGCCATGCATGGCAGGCGGCTCCTGGTCGAGCGTGTCCGCTCAGGCCGTCCCGTTGAGCATCCTGGACCGCTTCTCCACCCGGACGCCATGCCGACGCGGCGCGCTACCGGCAGGCGCGGTTGCCGGTAGCACAGCTGTTTTCCCGAGCTCGGCCAGCGCCGGTCAGGGCTGCAGTCGGTGAAGATGCCACCGAGCTCTCAGGCGCGGCCTCCTCGGGGTGCAGGCCGGCTCACAGAACAGCCACGGCCGTCTGCTCGGCTGAGATGAACCCGTCGTTGTTGTCGAAGTAGAAGACCTTGACCTTGACCTTGTCTTCCTTCGCGAAGTGCGTACCGGTGGCCGTGCGCAAGGTCATCTTCGCGATGTGGTTTGCGTAGTCGCAGACGAGCTTGTCCTGCTTGACGATGCCTGCGGCGATGCCCCCTTCGTGGCTGTCCGGGTCGAGCGTCGCCGCGTTGACCACGAGCTCTTGGTCGATGCCAGGGTCGCAGGAGTAGGTGACCTGCACCTGCACCTTCGAGTCGCGGAACGACACGTTGTCGATGGCCAGCTCGTTGGCCTTGGCCGCTGCCGAAGGTGCGGTCGCCAGGACGCCCGCACCGATCACAAGGGCAGTGACCGCGGCCCCGGCGAGACGTCGCCGGACAATGGTTGACTTCATCGGTTTTTCTTCCTTCCCCCCTGCGCGGTCGCCCTTGGTCTGAGGTGTTGGGAAATCCCCAACTAGGCGGGTGACTGCACAGTTGATCGATAGTCAATCCTGATCCTACGTGATCTCCGCAGTGTCCGGCGGAGGGCCGACAGGCAGGCGGCGGCCGGACTCAGCCCCCGCGACGCAAGCGGCCTGACAGCATGGCGGAGGAGACGCTCGTCGAGCGCGCCGCCCACACCCGGCTGCTCGGATCGGTACGGGCCTTCTGTATCGACATCGCCCGGTGGGCAGCCGAGGAGCCGACCCGCCGGGGCCCTGAGCAGTACCCTCCCCGTTCAAGGAGGCGAGGCGGGAGACCTCCAACCGCAAACACTTCAAGCGGACCAGTGCCGGGAGATCGATTCCCGCCACGGTGCGCGCTTCTTTCGACGGAGGGAAATCCCTTTGCCGCGCTTCCTGGTGCGGCTCGCGACCGAGGTCATGCTCGGATTCTCCGGAACCGCCAACGAAGCCCTCGTCTCCTGCTTGGGCGACCCGCAGCGCGCTGTCGCCGCCTACCACGCGCTGCTGCGGCGCAACGAGGACGCGACGAGCGCCATCCGCGCCGGACTGCACCACGAGAACCCGGCAGTCCGCGATGGCTGCTGCCGCCTCCTCGACCACCTGGTCGACACCGATTCGATGGACGAACTCATCGCCATGGCCGACGGCCCCGACGCCCGGGTCAGGATCTCGGCCTTCCACGGCCTGGCCTGCGACCGCTGCAAGGGCGACACCTGCGCACCGGTCCCGGACCGGGTCCTCGAACCCGCACTGCGCCACCTCGCCTCCGACTCCGACCCGCACGTCCGGTGCATGGCCGCCGAACTCGTCGGCAGGTTCGCCCACACCCGATGCCCGCGCCATCACCGCCCTGGAAACATCCCACGCCCAGGACCCGAGCCCGGCCGTCCGCAAGAAGGCCGGCTGGTACGCACCCGGCGGGACCATCCACGAACGCACCGTCCCACGCGGTCTCGGGTAACAGGACACTCCCTTAGGCAGGGGCAAGGCAGGTCTATCGGCGACGCCACAGGACGGCCCCACGGTTCCCGGCGTAGCCACGGCCAGGTTTTGCAGAACGACCCACATGCCACCCCTCCGAAGCGGTACCGCCGCCGCCTTCGCGAGGGGTGCATACGCCGACATCGACGCACAAGAACCTCAACGAAGGCAGACGGGAGTCTGCCGGCAACACGGCCGCCCGTGGGCCATGCCCGCTGCCGTGGTCGGCGGCGGTCATCGTCGAGGCCGAAGTGGACCTTTGGTGCTCTGTTCTCCTTGATACGGGCCGGTGGATCCAGAGGAGATTCACTTTCGCTCCCCACGAGTGCGGGTCCAGACGCTGAGGTCGCGTGTGGCGGGCAGGTGCAGCTGCAGCTGTTGGCCTACCCGGGCAGGTTCAGCTGCCAGGAGACGCCAAAGCGATCGTTGACCCAGCCGAACTTGGCACTGAAGCCGTAGGACCCCAGAGGCATGAGCTCCGAGCCCTGTTCAGCGAGGGTCGCGTAAAGGCGGTCGATCTCGGCCTCGTCCTCACACTGCACATACAACGAGATTGCCGGGGTGAAGCCGAATTCGTGCCTCACGGCGCTGTCGATACACATGAACCGCTGGCCGGCGAGCGAGAACGTGGCATGCCGCACGGCGCCCTCCTCGCCGGATTCGTCAGGGTCGTAGCAAGTGATGTCGATGATCTGTGCGTCGTCGAACAGCGAGGTATAGAAGGTCATCGCTTCCTCGGCCCGGCCCTCGAACATCAGAAACGTGGTGATCTTCTGCGGTGCCGCACTTGCCATCCTGTTTGCTCCTTTGGGCGTGTACTCCGCGACAGGCATTCCATCATCTCGCGAGCTGCATTTTCGTCAGTTTCTCGCAATGGCAACGCTTTCCAGGCCAGACTTACCAGGGGGCACAGCCGCTCACCACCATTGCCCGGTCGGGCCGGGTGCCGGACGGCCCGTAGGCTGCCTACGATGTCAAGTGGGCGGTGCGGGTGCTGGCAGTGGAATCGGCTTCGACACGAGTCCACGAGCGCCACCTGGGGGCGGACGCGTGGGGACGCCGTCCACGTCCATCTCGGTGAACCTGCTGCCCCGGTACTCGATCTCCTGAGCTTGCCGCCTGCCATGTCATCCCTCGAAGCGGTAACCCATGCCGGGCTCTGTGATCAGATGGCGGGGGTGGGAGGGATCCGTCTCCAGTTTTCGCCGCAGCTGAGCCATGTAGACCCGCAGATAGTTGGTCTTGTTGCTCTGCGAGACCCCCCAGACCTCCTGAAGGAGGTGCTTCTGCGTGATCAGCCGGCCCGGATTGGTCACCAGGATCTCCAACAGTTGCCACTCGGTCGGGGTCAACCGCACGTCCCGGCCGTCCCGCACGACCTTCTTGGCGAGCAGGTCGATGCTGAAGTCGTCCGTCTCGACCAGCGTCGTCTCGGGGACGCGCGGGGTGTCCTCGGCACGGCGGACGGCGGCCCGCAGGCGGGCCAGCAACTCGTCCATGCTGAAGGGCTTGGTGACGTAGTCGTCGGCGCCCGCGTCGAGCGCGGCCCGCCTTCTCGGCGGACGCCTGCCGTGCGGACAGGACCAGGATCGGCACGCGGCTCCAGCCCCGGAGGCCCTTGATGATGTCGACGCCGTCCATGTCCGGCAGACCGAGGTCGAGCAGGATCACGTCGGGCCGACGGGTGGCAGCGAGCCGAAGCACCGTGGCACCGTCCTGGGCGGAATCGACGCCGTAGTGACGTGCCTGCAAGTTGATGACGAGGGCCCGCACGAGCTGCGGGTCGTCCTCCACCACGAGCACCCGGGTCATGGGTGTGCCTCTACTGTCGTAGGTCGGGCCCTGCGCGCCGGAGGCAGGCAACCGACGTCACGGCGGCGGGAGTCGACGGCTCCGGGAGTGCCCCCGGAGCCGTCGGCTCCCGTATGAATCCGTAAGGCCGTCGCTGCTTCGCTACGAGGTCCTTGAGCGCGATGTTGAGTTCCAGGACGTTCACGCGGGGCTCGCCGATGAAACCGAGGGTGCGGCCCTCGGTGTGGTCCTTGACCAACTTCTCCACCTGCGCGAGCGGCAGGTTGTTCTTCGCGGCGACCCGGTGGACCTGGAGTTCGGCGTAGGCCGGGGAGATGTCCGGGTCCAGGCCGGAGCCGGAGGAGGTGACCGCGTCGGCGGGGACCTCGAACGGCCTGACCGTGTGGCCGGGGACCGAATTGTCCTTCACCACGGCGGCCTTGGCGTCCTCCACCTGCTTGATGAGCAACCTGCTGTCGGCGGACAGGTTGGTCGCGCCGGACAGGATCAGCTTGTACCGCGTGTTGACGCTGTTCGTGCCGAGCCCGTTGGCCGGGCGGCCCTGGAACCACTTCAGGTCCGCGTCCGGGGTCTGCTGGCCCTTCTTCAGCGGCAGGTCGTACGACTGCCCGATCAGGGACGAGCCGACGGCGCTGCCGTCCGCCTTGATCTCGGAGCCGTTCGCCTGCGGCTTCGGGATTAGCAACAGAGGACTATCTGCCGTCGGCCTCGCCCACACGGGAACCGGAGTAACGGTAGGTGCGAAGTGAAGGACGCCGCGGCGAGGGGACTCCAGCCGGTAACAGGAGTCCCCTCTTCCCCGCGTGATGTGCTGCCGCGCCCAGGAAGAGGAGGCCGGCACCTATCGGGGTGCGGTGATTCCGCTTGTCCAGCTCATCACCGTCCCCGTCGCGACGCAAGATCCTTCGGGCCTTCCGAAGGATTCCGTACGGCGAACGCGCAGGCCACCTGGCTTACTGGGCAAGGCCCGTCCTGCTGCGGCAGCCTTCCGCACCATCGGGTGTGCGGCGTCCGCGTGGGGGTTCGGACACCCGGGAAGGGGCCGTCGGACGTCCGATTGATCGAGCGGAAAACCAGAGCGGTGATTCCACAAGTGACCGCGAATGTTCGGGTTTCTTCCGATAGCGCTGATTGGGTTGCCGCAGTTCAGCAGAAGGAAAAAGCTGGGTGCTGTCCACATCACGGCCGGTAACCGGATGTGGGCCGTATTCGACGGCGGATCTTCGCCGCGCCCAGGAAGGAAAAGAAACCGTGGCACTTCCCATCCCTCGAAGGCAACGCCGGCAAACCACGCCGCCGGTTCAGACTGCATGCGGAGCACATCCGGCACCCGGACACCGGATCATCCTCTTCACCGTGATCCTGGTGGTGGTGATCGTCCGCGTGTGCAGCGGGCAGCCCGCCACCGAAGCCCTGGGGCTGGTCATGGCGGCAGGAGCTGCCGCCGCACAGATCGGCTCCTGGCTGAGCGAGCAGCGCCCGGCCGCCGGCGTGCCAGGAGGCGTGTGATGACGCAGCCTGAGGACCGGCCCGTCGCGCAGCCCGAGGACCGGCCCGTCGCGCAGACCGGGCACAGCGCGGGTCCTGACCCGCTGCGCGTGCGCAACCAGAAGGAGTTCCGCGACGCGCTGGCCCAGTTACGTGCCGATCGGGGCATCAAGTCGCTCAAGCAGCTGGAGCAGGCCAGCGAGGACGGCACGGGCAGGAGGCTGGCGCCCGCCACCGTCTCCACCGTGCTGAACAAGGACGCCCTGCCCGAACGGGACTTCGTGATCGTCTATCTCAGCGCCTGCGGCCTGCACGACACAGAACAGGAACCCTGGCTGCTGGCCTGGGCGGCAGTACGGCACGGGACAGCGCCGGTGGAAGAGGGCGTACCCGAAAATGCCAATCCGGACGACGAGAGCCCTCCCACTCCACCGGCCGGGGCCGGCGGGACGTGGCGGCGCCTTCCGGGCGAGCGCCGGAAATGGGTGCGGGCAGCAATCGCCGGCACCGCGATCGCCGCCCTTGCCGCCGGCGTCGGGGCGTGGCAGCTGCATCAGCAGCGGGTGCACGACCGGCAGGTGCAGGACCAGGAGCGGTACCGGAAGCGGCATTGCGGCACGTCCAACCCGAGCCTGGTCACCGGCGCGGACGGCCAGTGCACCGGCATCACCGACGGCAGTGACGGCTCGTCCGTGTTCGGCAGCGATCTCAAGCCGGTGCTGACGGCCATCGGCGCCGAGAACCGGAACGTGATCAGGGGCGGTGACTACGTGACGCTCGCGTTTCTGACGCCGCTGGCGTCCAGGGACGCGAACAGCCTGACGGTCGGCCAGTACGTGGCCGAACTCGAGGGCGCCTACACCGCCGTGGAAGAAGAGAACGACAGCAACAGCCGGCCCAAGGTCCGGTTCGTCGTGGCCAACATGGGCAGCAGCGAGAAACAGTGGACGCAGGCCGTGGACCGGCTCACCGCGCTGAAGGCCGAGGACCATCTGGTGGCGGTGGCCGGGATGGGCCTGAGCCAGCAGGAGTCCGTCGACGCCGCCCGTGCCCTGAGCAAGGCCGATCTGCCCATGGTCGGCGACCTGATCACCGCGGACGGGTTCGACGCCACCGGCGCCGTCGACGGCAGGGGGCCGATCAGCGGGCTGGCCCGCGTCGCGCTGACCAACACCGACCAGCTCACCGCCATCAGCAAGGAACTCGGCTCCGCACAGCGCACCGCAGCCCTGGTCCGCACGTCAGTGACGCCCAACGGGACCAAAGACCTCTACACCGAATCCCTCAACCGGGGATTCCACACGGTCGAAGGCCTCAAGAAGCATCTCGACGACACCTCCGACTTCGCCTTCGACCCCCGGGGCGGCCCCGGCGCCATCCTGCCCACCATCAGCCAGAACATCTGCAACACCGGCAGGACGATCGACACCGTCTACTACGCCGCCCGCGTGAAGTACCTGCCCGACTTCCTCAACGCTCTGGCCAGCAGAAGCTGCCACAGCCAGCCCATCACCGTCATCACCGGCTCCGACGCCGCAGCCCTCGACCCGAGGACTCCGGCCCTCCACACCTCCGACGCGCCGATCACCCTGCTGTACGCGTCGTTCCCCACCGCGGCACAGCTCCACAGCTCCGACAACCCCGACCACGCCCTCTACGACGCCTTCACCAAGGACTTCGCCTCCCCCCACCACGGCCGGCAGTTCCCGCCGGAACACCTCACCAGCAGCTACTGGGCCATCGTCGCCCACGACGCCGTCCTCACCTTCGCAACCGCCCTGCACAACGCCGCCGCGAACGGTGACGGCCCGCCCAGCCTGCCCAACCGCTACGCCGTCAGAAACGAGCTCTACGCACTGCGCAACGGCGCCGTGCCCGGCGCAAGCGGCCACTTCGGCATCGACAACAACGGAAACCGGACCAACACCACCACCGTCACCACCGTCCACCACCTCGGCCAACCCCTGCCCAACCCCACCCACCAACCCGGCTGAACCCTCACAACGAAACCGGTGAGGCAGATCCGTGTCGGTTCTGCCTCACCGGCACACCCCACCAGCTGTCACCAGGCGAGCACCAATGCCTTCACCGCTGCCCCCTGGGGCGGTCACGACGAGCGAGGCTTCGAGGCGCCCAACCCCCATGTACCACATCCTCTGATCCGGCCTCTGGGCGAGCCCACCCGGCCCGCACGAGGCGATCACGGGCCGCGGGGCGTCCCCGTCGGTCTGGCCAGAACGTGTCACCGGCGAGGGATGGTCACCACGGGCGCTCCTGCACCGGTAGTAGTGAACCCGTCGGCCCCACCGGCGGACGGAGCCCACCACCCTGAGCGGCTCCGCCCCCGGACCCGCCGGCCTTTCCGGCACAACCGGACTGCTCCCCGACATCACTCCGTGGTCCCCCACACAGGAGAATCCATGCTCAAGAAGGTCACCATGATCACCGGTGGCGTGCTGTGCGTCGCCGTCCTGGCCTCCACCGCCCACGCGTCGTCCTCGACTCCCGGCAAGAGCCAGTGGGAAAGCGACGTCAAGCAGGTCGCCAAGCCGCTCGGCGATTACGTCCGGAACAGGCTGGGCGAAGCCAAGGACGGCGACCACCTGGCACTCGTCCTCGACATCGACAACACGTCCATCGCCACCCACTACGACCCCGGCAAGCCCGTCGAACCGATCCTGGACGTAGCCGAGTACGCCCACGAGCACCACGCCTCGATCCTGTTCGCCACGAACCGCATGTCGAGCGATCGCGACCACACCCTCAAGCAGCTCAAGAACGCCGGCTACACCGTCGACGGCCTGTGCATGAGGACCGACAAGGACGACAGCAAGGCCGACGTCAAGCTCGGGTGCCGCAAGCACTTCGAGGGCAAGGGCTACACCCTCGTCGCGAACATCGGAAACCGCGACACCGACTTCAAGGGGGGCCACTACGAGAAGGGCTTCAAGCTCCCCGACTACGACGGCGCCCTGAGCTGACGAGCCGGCCGGCCGGCTGCCCCTGGAGCCTGAGAAGGCTTCCGCTTACCGCCCAGCAGGCTTGATCAGTCGAACCGGGTTCCTGTTCGGATGATCCTGGGACGGGGGCATACCAGCAGGGCCTCTTGGTGGCTCGGGGTTGCGATCCCGACCAAGCAGTACCAGGAGGCCCTGTTGTCGCAGAGTCGATTTCGTACGCGAACCGGCGGGCCTCGTACAGCAGTACCGTCGCCGCGTCGCCCTTCGCCAGGGAGACCTCGACGTTCGTGCCCTCCACCTGGTACGTCGTGGTGCGGTCAAGGACGGGCCAGCCGTTCGCGGGGCTGTTTCCACGTGTGCCCACTGCAAGCAGGGGCGGCCTGCGCAGGTCCGGCAGTCGTCAGGGCGATTGCCGCCCCCGCCCCTATGCCGCGGCCGAGAGCCCGTCTATGCGTCAGGCTCATTGTCACGAGGAGCTCTTCTGTACTTGTGGTGGTTGACGAGAAGCAGGGCGGAGCAGACGACGGAGCAGGCCAGCCCCGCGTACAGCAGAGGCGGGGCCCAGAACCACACCTCTTCGGTGCTGTGGCCGCCGGCCCTGTGGCAGGTGATGGACGGAGGGAAGCTGTCCACGCTCACCGATGTCAGGCTGTAGTCCCGTCCGGCATCCATGTACACGCCGTCGCCGGTCTTGTCCCCGCATACGTCAAGCGGGTTGGTGAAGGCGAGCCCGTAGACGGTTCCGGCCCCATAGGCGGCGATCGCTGCCGCGATCCCGATGACAGCCCAGCGGGCCGGCTGCGAGGGCTTCCTCCTGGTCACCCACAACGAGTACGGGAATGCCCCAACGGCAAAGAGGAGGAGTGTGATCGCGGGCGGACCGAAGAACGTGAACAGAGTCACCGTGCGCCCTGATACCCGGGCCCATACACATCCCGCTCGACGCTCACGATGGTGATGTGCGGGTTCGCGGGAGGTATGTGGCCGGGGTCCCTCACGGTCAACTCGGTCGGCCACGAAGTACCGGGATACAGGCCCACGACATCCGCCGAGGCGCTTGCCGTCGCGTCGAAACCACCCGCCCCCGTGACACGGATGCGGAATCGGTAGAAGGCGCGCTTCTTACCGCTGTTGACCACCTTTACGGGGACCGTCAGGGCCTCCTTGTCCCGTCTCGGTGTATAGACGGTCACATCTCCTTGCCGGGCGATGGGAGTTCCGAACTTCTCGTTGCCCTTGACGATGCCGGTACCGGCCGGGGACGGAGTGATGGTCACCCCTGGCGGTGCGGCTTGCTTGCGCTCTGCTGCCGCCTTCTGCCTGGCCACCTCCCTCCTGTCAGGCCCTGCGGTGGCAGCGGTCGGCGAGGTTGCGGGAGCAGGCGGTGAAGACGGGACCGCTGCGGCATCTGCGCCGGTGCTCGACTGTTCGTGCCCGCACGCGGCGGTCATCGCTCCGGCAGCGACGAGCAGAACGAGGAGCGGACGGGATACCGGCGTACGCATGGGCATGGGCATGTACCTCGGAGAAGGAGAAGGGGAGGGACGGGTGATGGTCAGTCGCAGGCAGCGACATGCGTTTGCCGGTCGATGATCGCCACATCGCCCTGCCGCATCAGTGCGTTCACCACGGCGCAGGCGGGATCGAAGCGGCTTTCGCTGCTCTCGTACTTGACCGGACCTGCGTAGTCCGAGAGAGCAGGCCGTCACTCTAGGCACACAGCCGACAGCAGCCGCAAGAGCACAAGGGTGCACATGGCGAAAAAACGATGCATGCCGACGCGTAAGCGGAATCAGCGAGCACACAGGTGCCCCAACGCGCATCTCCGCCTGGTGTGGGCGGACGGCGGCCATCCGACGGCACCAGCCACCTCCACGAGCCGGATGAACGGACGAGCGGACGAGCGGACGAACCACGTTCATCTCTCCCGGCACCGACCGGGGTTCATGCCCGCCCACCCCGAACCGACGGATCACGTTCCGACAGCGGATGGCGTCCGGCTCCAGGGGCAGACCTGTCGGCGCTGGATCAGATCCACCCGTTGCGGGCCGCGTGCAGCGCCATCTGGAACCGGGTGAGGGATCCGGCACGGGTGTTGAGCTGCTCCAGGTGGCGGGAGAGGGTGCGGCGGCTGACGCCCAGCAGTTCGGCGATGATCTCATCGGTCACGCCGGTGGCCAGCAGTTCCAGGATGCGGCGGTGGATCGGGCTGAGGGCCGAGGGCACACGTTCGTTCAGGTGCATGGGCAGCGCTGCCCGCCATGAGGTCTCGAACAGTCCCGTCAGCGCTGACAGCAGACTGGACGGGTGGACCATGAGCAGTGAGTCGTTGACCTCGGCCTCGACGAACGACATCGACACGATGGCCAGGCGCTGGTCGAATATGGTCAGCTTCACGGGCACGGTCGGAAGGACCCGGGCCTGTTCCCCGGCCGCTATGCAGGGCTGGATGTTGATGCCGTAGTAGGCGGAATTCTCGACTGCTGATTTGGAGTAGACGACCCGGTACTCCACACCGTTCTTCAGGTTTTCGACCTCTATGGGGTTGGCGCTGGCGTGGGTGTGATAGGGCGGGGAGTCAAAACGCAGGACCTGGGTCTCGGCGGCTTCCTCGATATTCCAGATGCGCTCGGTGATGGACGGACCCGTGACCACCTCGACCAGGTTTTCGGTCGCCTGCGGGCTGACCGAACGCCGGTAGCCACGGTAGGCGTTGACGGCGGCCTGATGGGCTTCGCGGAGTTCGGCCGTGCGGGTGTGCGCCAGGTATTCCAGCGCGATGGTCGGTTCGACCGGCACGTGGTCACGGCCGCCGGTTCCGGTGGCGGTGATCAGACCGAGTCTGCGCAGCTGGGCGAGCTCGTGGTCGAGGTCCTGGTCCCCGTCCAACTCCTTCGCCAGGTTTTCCCGATCGCAGGGGCCGGCGGCGAGCAGGGCCGCATAGATGTCCGCCTGTCTGCCGGTGAGTCCGAGACGGCACAAATGGGTCCGCAGGTCCTCGTCGGCCATTGGAGCACCTCCCAGTGAGAACGGGGGACCATTCCCACGTGCCGGAAGGAGTGCAGCTTCGCCGGTTGCCCCGCGGCCCGTCGGTGCGCCGCATCGTGGCATGTTCAACTCCCCCAACACCAAGCGTACTTCTGAGTAAGTGACGAGTCCCATAGGCGCGGCGGAGAGAGCAGCGCCCGTCCGCGCCAGTGGCCGTCGTGTGCCACCGCACCGGGATTTCCGGGAGTACACCGGTCGTGCCCCGGACGGCCCGGGGTTCGCAACTCATCCTTCAGGAGCCCGCCTTGGCCCCGCATCGCACGAATCGATCACGCAGTGGATTCGGTATCGCGCTCTCCGCGGCCGTCGTCGCGACTGCCGCCACCGTCACGGTGACCCTCAGCACCGCGCAAGCCTCCGAGGCATCCGGTCGGGTCCATGCCGCCGCGGATCCGATACCCGGCAGCTACCTGGTCACCCTCAAGGACTCCGTCGCCACGGCAGGCACCGGTGCGACCGCCGCCGAGTCCCACGCGGCAGTCGCCTCCGCGGCGGGACGGATCGTCCGTGCGCACGGTGGCACCCTGCGCGGCGTCTTCAGCACGGTCGTCCACGGCTACCTGGCACACATGACAGCGTCCCAGGCGCAGCAGGTCGCCGCCGACCCCGCTGTCGCGTACGTCGAGCAGGACGGCGCGCAGCACGCCTCATTCACCCAGTCCAACCCGCCGTCATGGGGCCTGGACCGCATCAGCCAGCGCGATCTGCCGCTGGACAAGAACTACACCTACCCCAGCACCGCCGGTAACGTCACCGTCTATCTGGTCGACAGCGGCCTGCGCACCACGCACACCCAGTTCGGCGGGCGCGCCTCGATCGGAGTGGACGAGGTCGGTGACGGCCGCAAAGGGGCCGACTGTCTGGGCCACGGCACCCACGTGGCCGGCATCATCGGTGCGAAGGACTATGGCGTGGCCAAGGCCGTCAGACTGGTGGCCGTGCGCGTCACCGACTGCAACGACAGCGCCGCCACCTCGGCGATCGTCAACGCGGCCGACTGGATCACGGCGCACGCCGTCAAGCCCGCCGTGGTCAACATGAGCATCAACGGCGGTGTCAGCACCACCGAGGACAACGCCATCAAGAAGTCCATCGCCTCCGGGATCACCTGGGTGGTCTCCTCGGGCAACGGCAGCACGGACGCGTGCGGCAATTCGCCGGGCGACATCGGCGCGGCCATAGTGGTCAACAACTCCACCATCAAGGACGTCCGCCGTTCGGACTCCGACTACGGCCCCTGCACCGACCTGTTCGCCCCCGGGACGGGTATCACCTCGGCCTGGAACACCGGCGACACCGCCACCCACGTGCTGACCGGTACCTCCATGGCCGCGCCCCACGTCACCGGAGCCGCAGCCCTCTACTTGTCGGCGCACCCCGAGGCCACCCCAGCAGACGTGCAGAGCGCCCTGATCGACACCGCCACCACCGGGAAGATCAGCCAGGCCGGAAAGGACACCCCCAACCGGCTGCTCTTCACGGGTGACCTGGGGTGATCCGGCCCTCGCACCGCCGTCCTGCCGAGACCATGTCCCGCGGCCGGCCGGCAGGCCGTCCCCCGCGGCGGGCGTCCGCCCGGGGCACACACCGCGGTGGTCGGCGCGCATCGGAGCCACGCCCGCAAAGCCGGTGGGGCCGGGACAACCACGCGGAACGCCGGCGGAGCGGTTGCGCAGATGAGCCGGTGACGGTGACGGAGGCGGCCGGGCGCGGCGCGCAGGCATGGCGTTGGTGGGCAGGACCTCGCAGAACTCCACCAGGCGCGGGTACTTGTAGCTCGCCATCGACTCCCGGCACCAGGCGACGAGTTCCTCCTCGGCAATCTCCACCCCCGGTGCACGCACCACACACGCCTTGATCTCCTCGCCGTGGCTGTCGTGGGGCACACCGATCACGGCCGCCGTGCTCACGGCCGGATGGGTCAGCAGTACCTCCTCGATCTCCCGTGGGTACACGTTGAAGCCGCCGCGGATGATCAGGTCCTTGGCCCGGTCGACGATGTAGTACCAGCCGTCGCTGTCCCGGCGGGCCAGGTCGCCGGTGCGGAACCAGCCGTCCCGCAGGACCTCGGCGGTGGCCTTCGGCCGGTTGAGGTAGCCCTTCATCACGTTGTGCCCGCGGACGACGATCTCGCCGACCGCGTCGGGCCCCTCGACCGGGAACCCGTTCTCGTCGATCAGGTCCACCTCCACGCCCCAGACCGGACGCCCGACGGAACCCGGGCGTGCCTTCTCACCGCGCGGTGAGAAGGTGGCCACCGGGCTGGTCTCCGAGGGGCCGTAACCCTCCAGGACGGTGATGCCGAACCGCTCGTCGAAACGACGGTGGATCTCGACCGGCAGTGCAGCGCCCGCCGAGACGGCCAGGCGCAGGCTCTCAGCGATCCGGGGAAGGCCCTCGCCGGGCGCCTCCTCCCTGAGCAGGGACCAGTACATGGTGGGAACGCCGGCGAAGATCGTGACCGAGTGACGCTCCATCAGGGTGAGGGCCGAGCACGCCTCGAAGCGCGGGAGCAGCACCAGTGTCGCCCGCGCCGCGAGGCCGGCGTTCATCTGGACGCTCTGCCCGAAGGAGTGGAACAGCGGCAGGGTGATCAGATGCACGTCGTGCTCGGCCCCACCGAACAGCTGCCGGGAGGTCAGGGCGTTGAGCGTCATGTTGGCATGCGTGAGTTCTGCGCCCTTGGGCAGACCGGTGGTACCGGAGGTGTAGAGGATGACCGCGGTGTCGCCCGCCTCGGTGACGACCGTCTCGAAGTCCGCGCTCTGCCCTGCCAGTGCCGCGGTCAGGGTCTCGGCTCCGGTGAGCGGGGAGTCGGTGGTGGGCGCGGTGGTCAGCAGGAAGAAGTGCTCGCAGCCGTCGCTGGTCCCGAACCCGTTCCATCCCTCCTGCCCCATCGGCAGTTCGGGGGTGTCCTCGAAGCAGAAGTAGGCCTTGGCCCCCGAGTCGGCAAGGTGGTAGGCGATCTCGCGGCTCTTGAGCAGGACGTTGAGCGGGACGGCGACGGCCCCGGCCTTGAGGATGCCGTAGTAGACGATGGGGAACCAGGGCAGGTTCGGGCAGGACAGCGCGACCTTGTCGCCGGGCTGGACGCCCCGCGCGTGCAGCAGGCCGGCCACGCGGCGTGCGGCCCTGTCCAGCTCGGCGTAGGTCAGCCGCTGGTCGCCGAGGACGACGGCGGTGCGGTCGGGCACGGCGCGGGCACTGCTTTCGAGCATGACGGCGAGGTTCAGCACGGGGGTCTCCCTGAGGGCGTGCGGACGGTCGGGGCGGCACCTGCCCGGTCCGGTTCCGGTGGGTCAGCCGCGCAGTGCGGACGCGAAGAGGCCCGGCAGTTTCGGCGCGCTCGGCGCGGCGGTGAAGCGGGTGAGGAGTTTCACGGTGGTCAGCGCCGTGCGGTTGGTGACGAAGTACGGTGGTCGGGGGGACAGCGACGGCTCCCCGGTGACCAGGCTGCGCGGCGCCGGGGCGAAGGGAGCGCGCAGCACGGTCTTCTCGACGTCCTCGAGCATGAACGCGTTGTGGACGAAACCGATGCCGCTGCCGATGGCCTGGCGTGTGTTGCCCGGGTAGGCGCCCCAGGGGGTGTAGCCGAGCAGGAAACCGACCCCTGACCAGCAGTTGACGCCCAGCGTGCCGTAGCGCAGAGCGGCGACCGCCGTCCTGAGGGCCGCATGTTCGGTGCGCGCGGCCTTGGGGTGGACGATCAGCGTGGCGCCGAGGCTGCCGGGGAGGACGTCATTGGCGAAGTCGATGGCGTGGTGGAGGAATTCGGCGGTGGTCTTCCCTGCGAGCCGTACGACGCCCAGGGCGCTGCCGAAGACTTCACTGGTGATCAGGACGTCGTCATGGTCGGCGATGTCGGGTACGAGGAGCCGGCAGCCGTCGCCGTAGGTCTCCACCGTCGGGTGGGCCGCGCGGACGGCGGCGAGGCGCTGTCCGGCGCCGGGATAGTAGTCGGTGCGCGGCGGCAGTTCCTGCAGCACTCGCCGGATCTCGGTCAGCAGCCGCTCCGTGCCGTCCCAGTCGCGGGGTACGACCAGCACCTGACTGGCGATGCAGTTGTGCCCGGAGTTGTTCATCTTGCTGCTGACGATGTGCTCGGCCTGAAACCGGAAGTCGGCGTCGCTCCAGGGCCCGGGCGTCACGATGCACGGGCTGACACCGCCCAGTTCGCTGCTGAAGGGCTTCCCGACCAGGGGCCGGTCCTCGCGGCGACGTGCAACGGCGTCCTCGCCGGTGCCCCAGACGATGGCGTCGTGGGTGCGGTCGCTGCCGGTGACGTGGATGCTGTCGACGCCTTCGTGACGGGTGAGGTGACTGCCCTCGGCCGCACCGCCGTCGACGAAGCGGACCCAGTCGCGCGCGACGAACTCGGCGAAGACGTGCTCGAAGTGCGGACGCAGATAGGCGTTGACGGGGTTCATCTTCGCGACGACGACCTCGCCCTCGGCGTAGAGCTTGTGCAGGATGTCGAGCGCCGTGATGGCGGCGACGTTGCCCGCGCCGAGCACCAGCGCCACACCCGGGCGTCCGGGCCGCCCCCGGTACTCCCCCGCCACACGCTCGCGTACCTGCTCGGCGGTGGTGCCGGGGCGCGTCCACACCTGGGCACCGAAGCCGTTGAGGAGCAGCCTGTCCCATCCGGTGGCGGGAAAGACGTCGACCAGCGTGCGGCCGTCCCGCTCGCGCACGGCCCCGGTGGGCAGGGGGTCGCGGCCGGCGGCGATGCGCCGCAGGACGTGCAGACAGGCCGCGGTGTTCTGCACCAGGGCCCATGGCCCGCCCATCCAGTCCTCGGCGGCATACGGGGAGTCGGGGGCGTATCCCCTGGCGCTCGCGCCGGCCGCGGCCATGTCGGCGGAGACGGCGACCACACGCGGCAGCAGCCGCTCCAGCAGGGCGATGCGCTGGCAAAGCGGGGTGGCGGACCAGGACCCGGCACCGCGGCGCAGTGCCGCGACGGCTCGGTCCAGGGCGGATGTGTCGAGGGCGCTGGCGGTCACGTCACTCCTTGCGGAAGTCGGGTGGACGGCAGGGGGACGACCCATGCCTGGTGCGAGGGGTCGCGCTCCGTTCGAGGGCGCGAGGACGGCCGGGACCCGCGGGTCGTGCGACGGGCGCATCCCGTCGAGGGTTCTCGGGACGGCCGGGCGTCACCTGGGCAGCAGGCGCGCGTCACGGTCCGGGTCGATCAGCGTGACCGCGGCGGTCCCGCCCAGCAGGAGCAGGGCACCGGTGATCAGGACGGCGTACTGGTAGCCGTCCGCTCCGTGAGTGTCCACGAGGTGCCCGATCAGCGTCGGTGCGATCAGGCCGGCGGTGGTCACCACGGCGTTCATGATGCCCAGGGCTCCGCCACGGCGATCGGCGGGCGTCAGCTGGGCGACGGTGGTCACGGCGATGCTGGTCATCGCTCCGGCCGCCCCGAACCCGACGGCCAGGAGCACGACGGTCGCGGCACCGGCCGGCGCGGACGGCAGTGCAAGGCAGGCCGCGGCGCTCATGAGCAGGAGGGCGCCGCCGACCCGGCCGCGGGCCCACCGGCTCGCGGTCCCGCGGCGCAGCAGCCATCCGGTCAGGACGGCCTGGCCGAGCACGACGACGGCGTTCAGGCCGTAGACCAGCATCAGCACCCGGGCGGAGGCGGCTGTCGAGTATCCCAGGCCCTCACGCAGGTAGGAGGGGAGCCAGACCAGTGCGAACGCGGTGATCCAGTATGCGCCGAAGTAGGCGGTCGAGGCTCCGATCCAGGTCCTGGTCGTCAGAATCCGCCGGTACGGCGTCCTGGGCACCGTCGCCCCGGTCCCGTCGGCGGTGGGGGCGCCCGCCCGGGCGGAGGAGGCGTCGTCCTGGGCCCTCGCGTAGCGGCCCTCCCCGCCGAGACGGACCCACAGCAGCGCCCAGACCAGGCCCGCGACCGCCACCACGGCAAAGGCCGAACGCCAGCCGTGGTGGTCCATCACCCAGGTGAGGCCGGGGTGCCGCCAGGAGCACGCCCAGCGACGTCCCCAGGACGACCAGCGCACCCGGCAGATTGCGGCTGCGGTCGGGGAACCAGGACATGGCGGTCTGCTGTGCCACGGGGAAGGCGGGCCCCTCGGCCGCGCCGAGCAGCACACGCGAGGCGACGAGCAGGGCGAGCCCTCCTCCCAGGGCCAGGGGGGTCTGGGCGATCGACCACAGCACGGCCATCACCAGCAGCAGCCACTTCGGCCGTATGCGGTCGGCGAGCAGCCCCACCGCGGCGCCACAGACCGAGAACAGCAGGAAGAAGGCGCTGTTGACGAGTCCGAAGGTGGACGCGGACAGGCCGAGGTCCGTGCGAATCGGCTCGGCCGCCAGACCCAGCACGGACTTGTCCGCGAAGTTGACCATCATGAAGACGACGAGGAGTGCGGTGACGGTCCAGGCGCGGCGCCGTGGATCACTCATGGTTCTCGCGGGGCGGGCTGGCACAGCGGGTACGACGTCGGTGTCGGTCACAGGGACTCCGCGGAAGACGGACGGGCAAGGGGTGCGAAAACAGGCAGGGGGGTGCCAGAAGGGGCCGGGCTCGCGCCCGGCCCTCGCAGGCGTGGCGGTGCGGTTCAGGAGAGCGGTACGCCGGTGATCGCGATGCGCTCCATGACCCGGCGCTGCGGGTAGTAGTCGTTGATCGCGTAGTGCTGGGTGGCGATGTTGTCCCAGATCGCGACGGAGCCCGGCTGCCAGCGGAAACGCACCTGGTACTCGGGGATGCGCGCCTGCAGGACGAGCTCGTGGAGCAGCTCCCGGCTCTCCTCGTCGGACAGCCCGGCGATCCGGATGGTGAAGGGCTCGTTGACGTAGAGCAGCTTGCGGCCGGTGCGCGGGTGGCGGACCACCACCGGGTGCTCGACGGGCGGCAGCGTCTGCCGGTGAGTGGCGATCTGGTCGGCCGTCATCGTCGCGCCCCAGCTGTGCACCCAGTCGTGCTCGGCGGTCAGTCCGTCGATGCGCTCGCGCATCTCGGCGGGCAGGTTGTCGTAGGCGGCTGCCATGTCGGCCCACATGGTGTCGCCGCCGGCGGGCGGGATGTCGACGGCACGCAGAACCGAGCCGAGGGCGGGTGCGGCCATGAAGGAGTGGTCGCTGTGCCAGATGTTCTTGTTGCCCGCCGCGTTGGCGTCCTTGGCCAGCCGGGAGACCCCGACGGTCCCGGTCTTCGGGAAGAACGGGTTCGGCTCCGGCTCGCCCCACACGCGGGCGAGCGCGAGCTGGGATCGAGCGTCGAACGTGTGCTGGTCCCGGAAGAAGATCACCTTCCACTCCAGCAGGGCCCGCTTCAGCTCCTCGGCGAGTTCCTCGTCGACCGGCGCGGAGAGGTCGACGCCGTCGATCTCCGCGCCGATGTGCGGGGTGATCGGGTGGATGCCCAGCCGGCGGTAGTCCGACGGCGGCAGACCCGGCGCGGTGCGCTCGAGCACGCGCTTGCCGAAGTGCACCAGGGGCTTGCCGAGAACGGGAGATGAGGCGGTGGCGACGCTGTCCATGGACCCTCCGGAACGACGGGTTAATTTCGTTCCTGGAAGTATCGTTATTAGGGCCGACCGTGGCAAGGGTCTGCGGCAATCGATGTTCGAGCAGGTCCGTGGGGCAGCCGGCCCGGCCGGGAAGCCGGGCCGGCGTCCGAACCGGGCCGTGCGGCAGTGGCCGGGCCCATCGATGGCGGCCGGCACGGGAGCAGGCCCGCAGCGCGTACACCGCGGTGGGGAGGAGCCGAGCCGGTGCCCGGGCCGTTCCATGGCACGGCAGCCGTCGGCGTCCGCGCGGGCCCGCGCCCGAACGGGCCCGCCGGGCGGCAGCCGAGGTCAGGGGGTCGAGGCCACGGCGCGGGCGACGAGGTCCACCAGGGTGTCCACGAGCCGGGCGTCGGGCAGTTCCCGCTCGCCGACCAGCCGGAAGAGCAGCGGCGCGGCCACCAGGGTGGCCGCGGCCCGTACGTCGATGTCCGGACGCACATCGCCTCGGGCGATACCGCGCTCGAGGATACGCCGGGTCTCGCTCGTGATCCGCTCGGTGTACCGGGCGTACTGGCCGTGGTCGGCGCCCGCCTCAGCCGCCGTACCGATCAGCCCCGCCAGCAGCCGGTCCGACCCGGGCATCCGGTACGCCTCCAGCCGGGCCATCAGCACAACCCGCAGCTCGGCCCGGAAGTCACCCAGATCGGGCACCGACAGAACGCCGATACGGCTCTTGGCGGCGGCGATGACCAGTTCCTGCTTGGTGGGCCAGCGCCGGTAGATGGCAGGCTTGCTCACACCGGCCCGGGCCGCGACGGCATCCATGGTGACCGCCCCCATGCCCTGCTCCGTGACCAGTTCCACGACCGCATTCAGGACCGCCCCGGTGACCCGCTCCTCCCGCGGCCGACCCGGTCCCCGTTCCGCCCCACGTGTCTGTGCACCCGCCATGCACCAGAGCCTACGGGCCGACACGGGACCGCACCGACCAGGGGTGCACCACCTCCTCGCCGGCTGCTACGGCGATCGCGTCACAGCCTGCCACCGTCGAGCTCGCGGCGGGCGCCTCCGGGGCCCTTGGCGGCCAGGCCTCGCCGACCGCCCGAAGCCTACGCCCGCCGCCGGCGGTTCGCCGGCATCCGGGTGACAGCCGAACCGTCGGGCCACCTGCCGGTCACTGGCTGCGTCAGATTCGGCCATGAGCCTTCTGCGCGCGTCGTGACAGTGAGTCGACGACCACGGCGAGAAGCAGAACCCCGCCAGTGATCATGAACTCGGCGGCGGTCTGGATGCCCAGCAACGCCACACCGGAGGCGATGGACTGAATGACGAGCGCGCCGAGAAGTGCCGACCACGTACTGCCCCGCCCGCCGAAGAGACTGGTGCCGCCGATGACGGCTGCGGCGATGGCGTTGATCAGCAGGTTGCCCGAGCCGGAGGTCTGGCTGGCCGAGGCCACGCGGGAGGCGAAGAACAGGCCTCCGACGGCAGCCATCGTGCCGGAAATCATGAAGACGGAGATCCGTACCCAGGTGACGTTCAGACCGGCCTTGCGGGCGGCCTCGACTCCTCCGCCGACTGCGTAGATGCCGCGTCCGTACAGGGTGCGGCGCAGGACGGACTGGAGGCCGACGACGACCACGAGGAAGATGAGCAGGGCCAGCGGCAGTCCCTGGAACCGGTTGAGCACGTAGGCCGCGGCGACGGCGACGACGGCGAGCATGGCAGTGTGCAGGACGATCTCGCCCAGTGGCCGCGAGCGCAGACCCATGCCCCGGCGACGCCTGGAATCGTGGTAGGAGACGAGGAAATAGGCGCCCGTGCCAACGGCGGCGAGGGCGTAGGCGACGGCCACGTTGTCGAAGTAGAAGCTCGTCAGCGCGGCCACCAGGCCCTCGTCATTGAGGTTGATGGTGCCGGTCGAGCCCAGGATGTAGAGCATGAGGCCGTTCCAGCCCAGCAGCCCGGCGAGTGTGACGACGAAGCTGGGGACGCCCACCCTGGCGAAGAAGAACCCCTGAACGGCTCCCGCCGCCGTGCCGACGAGTATCGCGATGAGGGCGGCGGTTCCTTCGCCGATGCCGTGGTTGACGTTCAGCACGGCGAAGGCCGCGGCTGCCAGACCGCTCACCGAGCCGACCGACAGGTCGATCTCTCCCAGCAGCAGTACGAAGACGATACCGACCGCAATCATGCCCGTGCCCACCATGTCCACGCTGATGTTGGACAGGTTCCGAGCCGACAGGAACTGCGAGTTGAGTGCCTGGAAGACGATCCAGATGGCCGCCAGGCCCAGGAAGACCGGTACAGAACCGAGTTCGCCCGCGTTCAGTCTGTGCCGGGAGGTCGCGATGTACCTCTCGATGGCTGCGCGTCTCCCGGTGGCGCCCCGCGCTCCCTTCGGAGGGGGTCTCCCTCCTGGTTCGGCCGGGGCGGGTTTCCGCGGTCGATGCATCACCTCACAACTCCCAATCCGTCTCGTCCTGCTCGCGGTGCTTGAAGTCGCTGTGCGTGGCCCCCGTGATCGAGGAGACGATCTGTTCCTGAGATGTGGTGTTCACGTCGAAGAACCCGTTGTTGCGGCCGAGCCTGAGGACGGCGACCCAGTCGGCGACTGCCTTGACGATGCCCATGTTGTGGCTGATGAGGAGGACACCCAGGCCGCGATCGCGCATGTCGTCGATGCACCCGAGAACCTGCTCGGTCTGCTCGATTCCCAGGGCCGCGGTGGGCTCGTCCAGCAGGATCAGTTTCGGTTCGCCCAGCAGCGAGCGCGAGATCGCCACGGTCTGCCGTTGCCCACCGGACAGGGACGCAACCGGCAGCCGGAGGTCGGGTACGCGCGCGTTGAGCGTCCGCAGCAGGTCCAGCGTGCGGTTTTCCATGGCCGCTTCGTCGAGAAGGCCGTATCTGTTGATCTCGCGGCCGAGGAAGACGTTGTCGACGACGTCGAGGTTCTCGCACAGCGCGAGGTCCTGGTAGACGGCCGCAATCCCGAGTGCCCGGGCGTCGTGCGGATGCGTGATCCGCACCGGGCACCCTTCCCACTCGATCACGCCGGCGTCGGGGGGCCCGACACCGGAGATGACATTCACCAGGGTGGACTTGCCGGCACCGTTGTCCCCGACCAACGCGATGATCTGACCGGCGCGGATTTCCAGATCGATGTCGATGAGCGCCTTGACCGCGCCGAACCGTTTCGAGATGCCGCGCAGTGCCAGGAGGGGCGGAGTCGAGCCACTCGTCATGTGCTCCTCCTCATGGCCCGAGCGGTGTGGCAAGCGGTACCGCCCTGGCTTGAACGTGGGGCGCCGACGTGCGACGGCGGTGGAAACCTGCCGTCAGTGCCCACTGGTGAGGCCGTGCTTCTCACAAGCGGAGGCGTACCTGCCCGAACAGATCTGGTCGATCGTGTAAAGCCCGTCGTGGACCACCGTCTCCTTGACGTTGTCCGCCGTCACCGACCGCGGAGTCAGCAGGACCGTGGGGATGCCCGTCTTGGTGGCGTTGGCAACCCGCTTCGTTCCGATGCCGGCAACGCTCTCGCCGCGCGCCAACCTGACGGCCATGGCTGCGGCGGCGTCGGCCTCGAGGCGGAAGGGTTTGTACACCGTCATGTACTGCTCTCCCTGTACGATCCGCTGGATGCCCGCGAGGTCGGCGTCCTGGCCGGTGACGGGTGGCAGGGGAGCCACCTTGGCGGCCCTGAGGGCCGCTATCACGCCGCCGGCAAGGCCGTCATTGGCCGCCAGTACGCCGTCGATCCTGTCTGCGCCCAGAGCGGCGATGGCCGCGGACATGTTGAGGTTGGCGTTCTCCGGACGCCAGCCCAGGGTCTCGTAGGCCTTACCGATCTTCACCTTCCCCCGGAGGGCGGAGAGCGCGCCATCCCTGAACCATGCGGAATTGGGGTCGGTCCCTGCGCCGTTCATCATGACGATCTGCGCGCCGTGGGCCTTGTCACCGAGGGCCTTCAGCAGTCCCTCCCCCTGAAGCCGCCCCACCTGCCCGCCGTCGAAGGTGACATATCCCGAGATGGGCCCGTCAGCGAGGCGGTCGTACGCCACGACCGGAATACCCGCACTCGCTGCCGCATGCACCGAGGAGCGCAGTGCCTTGCCGTCCACGGCGTCGAGGATGAGGACATCGACCCCTTGGGTGATCATGGTGTCCACCTGCTGTTGCTGGATGCCCACGTCATGTCGGCTGCTGGCGGACCTCACCACGCAGTGGCCACACAGCTCCTTGATCCTCTTTTCGATCAGCGGTCTGTCGAACTTCTCGAAGCGGGGCGTCTGGTTGTCGGGAAGCAGCACTCCGATCGTGCCGCGGCCCTGTGCGGCCGAGCCGCCGGCCTGCCCGCACGCGCCGGCGCCGACGCCGAGGGCCAGCGCGCAGGCGGTGAGCACGATCGCCCGAAGCCGTGATCCCGGTGGAGGCCGCCTGCGGATTCCCGGCGAGTGGCTGCAGGAATGGTCCGCCCGCCGGGAAGGGGCCGTGGCCCGCATTCGAGGAGGACCGCCCCGGTGCGCGTCAGGGTGAATCCGAGTGGGGTAGTGACTCATCACCCGTCGTTCCTTGCTGAATGACCGGTCGCCCGGTCCTCGACGGGAGCACTGCCGGAAGGCTCCGTGACGTCGGCCTGTCCACGGACCCCCGGTTCACACCGGTTCCCGGTCCGGGTATGGACGGCGGGCCGATCCGTCGGCGTCCTGCCAGAACCCTCGCCGGCGCCGTTCGGCCGAGCCGTGGCGCTCACGAACCCCAGCATCGCACAGGACGGGCACACTCGCTTCGTCGAGTGCGCCCGGGCGGTGCGCACTCGGGGTGCGTGGATCCCGGCGCGCGCTCTCGCCCGTGGGCCCATGACATCGGTCCGGCCAGGTCCGGTTCGCGCCGCGCAGGGCCCGCAACCGTCTTCTGTCCGTGATGACGGCCTGGAGGACCGGTGAGTCCGTGGCATCACTCGGGGGCGAAGGAGAAGCTGCGCCACAGGCCGGTGGACCTGACGGCGTGGTCCGACGCCTGCATGTTCAGGTAGACGGACTGCCCACCCGGCGGCACGCTGCAGTCGGGCGTCGTGTACATCATCAAGCTGCTCTGCGTGAAATTCTCGACGTGGGTCACGCCCTCGGGGAAACGGTGACACCCGTGGATCGACGTGTTCGAAATGGTCTCCACGATCCTGGCATCGTTTCGCGCCACGATCTGGCCGGACGCCTGGTCCTGGCAGGCGGTGAGCGCGATGCCGAGCACCGTGATGCCGGTGAGCGCGGCCAGCGACCGTGACGAGGGCATCGAGCCTCCTGTACCGGGACGGGGGATCGCCAGGGACGTCGCCCCGCCACCACTATCCGCCAGAACCGTCGGACCCGCCTGGCGGGTCGGCGGTCACAGGCACACGCACGCAGCCGAGCGCCCGGGTGACGGCTCCCGGCTGGGCGGGAACCAGGCGCCGCACGGCGATCGGCCCGTCCGACGTCCGCATCGGTGGCGTCCCGCGGTCAGTCCTCCCGCGCTGCCCGGCCCGCCGGATCGACCGGGGACGGTGTCACCACGTTGGCCAGGGGCACACCAGCCGCGTACCGGGCCAGCTGGGCGCGGACCAGCGCCAGGGCGCGGGGGCGGAAGGCAGAGGTGGTGGCGGCCGCATGGGGGCTGATCAGTGTGCCGGGCGCCGTCCACAGCGGGTGCCCGGGCGGCAGCGGCTCGGGGTCGGTCACATCGAGTGCCGCGCACAACCGCCCCGTCCGCACCTCGTCGACCAGTGCGCTGGTGTCCACCACGGGGCCGCGTCCGACGTTGACCAGCAGGGCACCGTCCTTCATCCGGTCCAGGAACCGCGCGTCGACCAAGCCCCGGGTGGCACCGGTGAGCGGGACGGTCAGCACCACGACGTCGGCCTGCGGCAGCAGGGACGGCAGCTCGCTCATGGCATGCACAGGCCCTCGCGACGTCTGTCGCTCGCTACGGGCCACACGCAGCACGCTGCACTCGAAGGGCGTCATCCGGGCCTCGACGGCGGCGCCGATGGCCCCGTAGCCGATCAGCAGGACCGTTCGGTCGGCCAGTGCGGGCCGGAAACCGGCGGACCATCGCTGTGCCTCCTGGGCTCGGACGAAGTCCGGGATGCCCCTGAGCGAGGCCAGTGTCAGCGCCACCGCGTGTTCGGCGGTGCTCGCCGAGTGGACGCCTCGGGCGTTGCAGAGCGTGACGTGCGCGGGCAGATGCGGCAGTACGTCGTCCACGCCCGCGCTCAGGGACTGCACCACACGCAGGCTGGGCAGTGCCGCCAGCAGGGGCAGCGCCGCGGTGGTGAAGGTGTAGGGGATGACGAAGAACTCGACCGCCTCCACGCTTTGGCCGGTGGGGGGCTGTTCGGTGCCGTCCCAGACCATCGCGTGCCACCCCGAGGGCAGACCGTCGAGGTCGGCCGGCGTGAACGGCATCAGGACCCTGACCCTGTCGGACGTCTCGACGGAAGTCATCGGCTGGACTCCTGGCCTGACGATCGGGTGCGGCGGGGGCGCGGAGCCGGCAGGCCGCCTGACGCGAACGGTTCGCACACGCGGCGCGTTCCGGAATGCCGGGCGATAGTGAACGTGTACCAGTGTTCCACCGCAACCTCAGGGAGGCCCGTTGGCCGAAGTGGTCGACGGTTCGCGCGTGGTGATCGTGATGGGCGTGTCCGGGTCCGGCAAGTCCACCGTCGGCACCCGGCTCGCGAACCAACTCGGTGTGCCGTTCCTGGAGGGCGATGACCTCCACCCCGCGTCGAACCGCGCCAAGATGGCGTCCGGACAACCGCTCGACGACACCGACCGGCGGCCTTGGCTGGCGGCGCTCACGGAGTGGGTCCGAACCACTGCGTCGAGTGGACACGGGGGTGTTGCCTCGTGTTCCGCGCTCAAGCGCGCGTACCGCGACCAGTTCCGGCGTACGGGAGCGGACGTGTGGTTCGTGTACCTGGCTCTTGAGCGTGAGGTGGCCGCAGAACGCATGGCACGCCGGAAGGGGCACTTCATGCCGGCGAAGCTGCTCGACTCCCAGTACGACACGCTGGATCCGCTGCACCCCGACGAGCCGGGCGTCACCATCGACGCATCCGGCAGCCCGGCGCAGGTCGTGGGTGCGGCGCTGCGGGCCGTGTCCGAGCCGGGCCGGTAGCGGCCCCCTGACCGAATCGAACGGCCGGGGCCCGGCGCCGCCCCGCAGCGGACCAAGGGTTTCGTGTTCCGTCTCACCCGAGGATCTTGTGCGGACAGTGACCGCGCCGACTCCCGCCCACAGGAGGTCCGGATGGATCTGATCCATTTCCGAATGGTCATGCCGCCCGCACTCACCCAGTCGGCCGTCGACCTGCTCGCCTCGCACGATCGTGTTCTGAACCTCGTGGTCGTGAAGGCGGCACACGTTCCGGGCGGTGACGCGCTCGAGTGCGACGTGGTGAAGGGCGCCGCGAACGGCGTGCTGGGCGACCTGCGCAAGCTGGGAGTCGACCGTACGGGGTCGATCGCGGTCGACGACGTCGACTTGATGTTCTCGCAGCACGCCGAGCAGATCGAGGCCGACCAGCCGAGCGTGCTCGTCCATGCGCCGCTGTGGGCCGCGGTCGAGGCCCACATTCGGGCGGAGGGGACCTATCCGCCGTCCTTCTATCTGTTCCTGGTCATCGCCGGGCTCATCGGGTCGGTCGGCATCATGACGAACTCGCAGATCCTGATCGTGGCGGCCATGGTGGTCGGTCCCGAGTACAACGCGATCACCAGCATCGCCCTCGGTCTCGACCGCCGTAAGCGTCGCAGGGTCCGGGAGGGGACGCGGGCGCTGACGGTGGGGTTCTTGCTGGCCATTGTGGTCACTCTGGGCTTCGCCGCGCTGACACGGAGCGCCGGCCTGCAGTCCGCGGCCTTCGATCTGGGGCTGCGGCCCGTGTCCCACCTCATCGACACGCCGGACTTCTTCTCGATCGCCGTCGCCGTCCTGGCCGGCATCGTCGGAATCGTCTCGCTCACCGAGGCCCGCGGCAGCGCCCTGCTCGGCGTCTTCATCTCCGTGACCACGATTCCCGCCGCCTCGGACATCGCCGTCTCGCTCGCCTTCGCCGACTGGCACGAAGCATGGGGCTCGCTGGTCCAACTGCTGCTCAACGTGGTCGTACTCGTGATCGTCGGGGTCGTGGCCCTGCGTCTGCAGCGACGCCTGTGGCGCCGCGCGGCCCGCCGCGCCACCGCACAGCGCTAGCTGGTGCTGCGACCGGAAAGGTCTGCCGGAAAGCTCGCGGCGTCCGGTGCGGTGCATCGCAAGGCGGAGCATCGCCCGCGTACTTGAGTACTTGATGTACTCGGGTGATGCGACGACGCGGCGAGGTGCCGTGCCTGGCGTCGCGAACCGGTGGACCTTTCCGGCCGCAGCACCAGCGCAGGAGAACGGTCACATCCGCGACCGGGGCACATCGCGCGGACCCAGGCCCGACGAGCCCGAGCAGGACCTCCGGCTTAGGCTGATGGGAGGGGGTGCATTCGGGTGAATCGCACACCGGAAGGGGCGCCCCCATGGACGACTACCCGCTGATCGAGAACCACGGTCTGCTCGGCGATCTGCAGACCGCGGCGCTGGTGACCACAGATGGGACGGTCGACTGGCTCTGCCTTCCGCGGTTCGACTCGCCCAGTGTGTTCGGCGCACTTCTGGACAAGGACAAGGGCGGGCACTGCACGGTCCGGCCGATGCACGCGATCCATGCGACCAAGCAGTTGTACTTCCCCGACACGGCGATCCTGGTGACCCGGTTCATGACCGAGGCGGGCGCCGGTGAGGTCGTCGACTTCATGCCCGTGACGGGGAGGACGGCCACGCCCAGGCACCGGCTCGTCCGCATGGTCCGCTGTGTGCGCGGCAGCATGACCTTCGAGATCGGCATCGCCCCGCGGTTCGACTACGGCCGCAAGTCCCACCGGTTGCACATCGCCGAGCAGGGAGCGGTGTTCGCCGCGGAGAACGGCGAGGAACTCACCGTGCACCCCATCCGCGAGCCGGATGACGAGCGGCTGGTGGACGTCCTCACGGACCGGGGGGACGACCTGCACCTCTCGCTGACCCTGCAGGCGGGCCAGCAGCGCGGGCTGGTCCTGGAGTCGGCCGCCGGCGGGCCGCCGAAGCAGATCCGGCTCGCCGAATACCAGGAACTCTTCGACGATACCGTCAGGTTCTGGCGCTCCTGGCTGAGCCAGTCGCAGTACTCGGGGCGCTGGCGGGAGTCGCTGGCGCGCTCCGCGATCACGCTGAAGCTCATGACCTACGCCCCGAGCGGCGCCCTGGTTGCCGCCCCGACGACGGCGCTCCCCGAGCAACTGGGCGGCGAGCGCAACTGGGACTACCGGTTCACCTGGATCCGTGACGCGTCCTTCTCGGTGTACGCCCTGCTGGGGCTGGGCTTCACCGACGAGGCCAAGGCGTTCATCGATTGGCTGGGCGACCGCGTCAGGGAACGGGCCGGCAGCGACGGGGACTCGGGCCCGCTCAACATCATGTACCGGGTCGACGGCTCCTCCGACCTGGAGGAGGAGATCCTCGAACACTGGGAGGGCTACGCGCGTTCCGCCCCGGTACGGATCGGCAACGGAGCCTCGACGCAGCTGCAGTTGGACGTCTACGGCGAAGCGATGGACAGCATCTACTTCGCGCACCGGCACGGGATACAGGTGGGGCACCAGGGCTGGACTTCGCTGCTGACGAACCTCGACTGGCTGGTCGACCACTGGGACCAGGCGGGAGAGGGCCTGTGGGAGACCCGAGGCGGCCGAAAACACTTCACCTACGGACGTGTCATGTCATGGGTGGCGTTCGACCGCGCGCTGCGGCTCGCCGAGTCCAACGGCCGGCCGGGCGCGGTCACACGCTGGAGCGGCGAACGGGACGCGATCTACGAGCAGATCATGAGCAAGGGGTGGAGCGAGGGACGTCGGGCCTTCGTCCAGCACTACGGCAGTGACGTGCTCGACTCCTCGCTGCTGCGCATGTCGACGGTCGGGTTCATCACCCCCGAGGATCCGTTGTGGACCTCGGCCCTCGACGCGATGGAGGAGGAACTGGTCAGCGACAGTCTGGTCTACCGGTACAACCCCGAAGCCTCGCCCGACGGTCTTCGTGGCTCGGAGGGAACCTTCTCGCTGTGCACGTTCATGTACGTCGACGCCCTCGCGCGTGCGGGGCGGACCGAGAGGGCAAGGCTGGTCTTCGAGAAGATGATGGGGTACGCCAACCACCTGGGCCTGTACTCGGAGGAGATCGATCCGACGGGCCGTCAGCTGGGCAATTTCCCCCAGGCGTTCACTCATCTCGCCCTCATCGACGCGGCCCTCACTCTGAACGACGCCCTCGACCGGCGGTAGTGCGGACCCGGTTCATCCGGCCGGCGGTGCGGGTCCGAGGAGGACGAGTGTGTCCCCCGGCTCCGCGGTGACCGGCAGGGCTTCGGTGACGGGTTCCAGCCGGCCGTCGTGCCGTACGACGAACAGGACGTCGTGCCCCGGTGGGAGGGGCGCCGTCGCCGGCTGTACGTGGAAGTGGGCGCCCCGCTCGTGACGGGCCGCCAGGGCATGCCGGACGAGCTGGGGGCCGAAGAGGGTGCCGCCGGCGGTGTAGGGGGCGACGACGCCCCGGCTGTCCGGTGGCGGCCCGACACGGTAGACCGGGCCCTCGACGCTGTCCTCCATGACGATCAGGGCGAGCGCGTTGAAGTCGTCGTCGTCCGTGAGCAGGAGGACCGAGGTGATCCCTTCCAGCCGGGCCTGCGGATCGGTGGCCGCGGCCATCAACTCCCCGGCGGCCAGCTCGATGCCCGCCTCCTTGATCCGGTTCCTTTCCTGTGCGGCCCCCGCCCACATCAGCACGTCGAGTCCGGCGGTGCGCAGCGCTCGGGCGAGATCGATGACCCAGGGATCACCGCCCACCAGGAGCGGACGCGCACGTGCGGGGCGCGCGACGCCCAGCCTGCCGGCGACCGGCCTCGCCGTCAGCGCATAGACCACGACCGTTCCCACGATCACCAGGAAGGTGATGGGAAGGATCTTGCCGGCGCCGCGCAGTCCCATGGCGGTGAGCGAAGCGGAGAAGGTCGTGGCGGTGGACGCGGCCACGATGCCGCGCGGGGCCATCCAGCCGATGAAGGCGCGCTCGCGGAGCGCGAGTTCCGGCCCGGTGGTGGACAGCAGGGCCACCAGGGGTCTGACCACCACGACGAGCGCGGCCACGAGCGCGAGAGTGGGCAGCAGCACCGGGACGACGGACTTCGGCGTCACCGTGGCCGAGATGGAGATGAACAGCAGGCCGATGATCAGCTGGACGAGCGTCTCGAAGAACGGCCGGCGTGCGGGCATGTCGAATCCGGGCAGGTTCGCGACGGTCAGTCCGGTGACGATCGCGGCGATGAGTCCGGTGTCGTCGAACACCATGTCGCAGCCGGCGGCCACCGCGACCACGGTGGCCAGCTGGGCGAGCGTGCCGAGCGTCTCGCCGAGGGCGAGCCGCCGGAGGGTGAACCACAGCAGTGCGGCGCCGATCGCGCCGCCGGCGAGTCCGACTGCGATGCCGGCGAAGAACGAGCCGAAGCGGAAATGGCCGCTCTGGAGTCCGCCGGAGACGATGGAGTGGAAGGCGACGGCGCCGAGGATGCCGCCGACGGGATCGATCAGGGAGCCTTCCCACACCAGGATGCGCCGCACCTTGTCCGACGGCCGAACGTGTTCCAGCAGTGGACCGACGACGGTCGGTCCGGACACCACGAGGATCACACCGATCATGCTGGCCACGGCCGACGGCACACCGAACAGGGCCGGCCCCAGGCCCATGAGGGTCCCCCATGTGAGCAGCACGCCGAGCACCATGAGCCGGACGACGACATTGCGTGTCGCCCCCTGGAGGTGGCGCAGGTGCAGTCCCAGCCCGGCGTCGTAGAGGATGAGCGCCACTGATACCGAGACCACGGGGGAGAAGGCCGGTCCCAGGAGCTTGTCTGGGTGGACGACGTCGGTCAGGGCTCCGGCGGCGAACCCGGCCGGCAGCAGCACGATCAGGGCCGGGATCCGCAGCCGGCTCGCGAGGATCTGGCACCCGACGGCGAGGGCCACGGTCAGGCCGATGCCCAGCAGGATGTCGTTCTCGCTCACCGGGCTCTCACCCTTCGGTGTGCCGGGTGCAGAGGTTCGCCACGAGGTCAGCCCTCGTCACCGGCACCCGTGCGCCGCAGGTCGGCATCGGTGAGCCCCTCCAGCTCGCCGTGGGTGTCCAGCCAGTACAGCAGGGCGACCGCGGGGATGACGAGCACGACGGCAACAAGGGTGACGAACGCCAGCCAGCGCAGTGTGGTGTGCGCGCCCGCGCCCTCGGAGACGGTCAGCGAGGTCGGGACGAGGTAGGGGCGCTGCGCCATGCCCCAGGCGATGACGGCCGACGCGACCACGCCGACCGCTGTGACCCGGGACCAGGCTCCGGAGGGCCGCGTCAACAGCCATGCGGTGGCGAGCGTGCCCAGCGCTGCCACGATGACGAGGACGAGACCCACACCGTGAGTGAGCCCGTGCCACACATGAGGCGCGTCCCCGTGCGTGACGAACAGGGTGATGACGGCGAGCACGGCGACGACGGCCAGGGCGCCCAGCGCCCGCCGGCGGAAGTACCGGTCCAGGTCCGGCACGGCGAAGCGCCGGGCGTCCGCGGCGAGGAAGACGGCGCCGAGCAACGCCGTGGCCGCGATGGCGAGCAGACCGAACAGCAGCGACGTGGGATTGGCCCAGGCATCCGTCGACGCCTTCGTCGTGGCTGTCACTCGGCCCGAGGCCACTCCCCCGGCCGCGGCACCGAGGAAGAACGGCGTCAGCATCGAGGAGACGGCGAAGACCGCCCCGTACAGGCGCCGGCCGGCCAGCCGCCGGACGGGTTTGCGCAGGGCGAAGCCGGCGCCGCGCAGCACGATGCCCACGGCGGCCAGCGCCAGGGGCAGCCACATCGTGGTGAACACCTGCTGGAAGAGGACGGGGAATCCCGTCCACATGATGACCAGCACGAAGATCAGCCAGACGTTGTTGACCTCCCAGACGGGCTCCATCGCGTGGTCGATCAGCCATCGTGGGCGCTTGCCGCGCTCCGCTCCGCCCGCGGTCAGGTCCCAGAAGCCGGCTCCGTAGTCGGTGCCGCCGCCGCAGGCATAGGCGGCGATCGCGAGCAGCAGGACGACGGCGATGACCCCGGCGATCACGGTCGGCTCCCGGCGGAGCGCGGCCCGTACGGTGTGTCCGTCTCTGGCGTGTCCGTCTCCCGTGTCTCCTTCGGTGTCCGCGGTCCGCCCGCCTCGTCGGCGAGCCGCCAGCGGGAGCGCATTTTCAGCAGCACCGCGAGGAACGACCCGAAGACGAAGACGTACACCACGACGACCAGGGCGAACATGATCCACAGACTGCCTGAACGCGTGGCCGTCACGGCTTCCGCGACCCGCATGTTCTGGTACACGATCCACGGCTGACGGCCCACTTCGGTGGCGATCCAGCCGCACTCGACGGCGACGACGGAGGCGAGGCCTGACCCGGCCGCGCACCGGAAGAACCAGGGTGAGAGGGGCATCCTGCGGCGCAGCAACCACATCGCCGCGTACCAGAGCGCGAGCAGCACCAGCAAGGAGCCGATCCCGACCATGATGTCGAAGGCCCAGTGGGCGATGGTGGCCTGCGTGGCCGTCGGCCGGTCGCTCGCGGGTACCGAGGTAAGCCCGGTCACCTTGGTGTCCGCGTGGAACCCGGCGAGGATGGAGTCGAGCTGCGGGATCCGGATACCGCCGGAGATGCTCCCGTTCGGATGCAGTCGGCCGAACAGGTATTCGGGCACGTGTGTGTCGGTCCTCCAGACGATCTCCATCGCGGCGAACTTCACCGGCTGCTTGTGGAAGACCTGCCGGGCGATGGAGTCGCCGAGCACGAACTGCACGGGTGTGAACACCGCGGCGAGCGTGAAGGGGATCGTGAAACCGAGCCGGTGGTAACGGTCCCGGCGGCCGCGCAGCCGGCCGACGGCGTAGACGCCGGCCACGACGTAGCCCGCCGTCACCAGCATCGCCACGACGAAATGCCAGTACTGCGGGCCGAACATGGGCGTGAAGATCGCCTTCCAGATCTTCACGTCCACGGGCTTGCCGGCGGAGTCGAGGGTGAAGCCGCGCGGGGTGTTCATCCACGAGTTGGCGGCCAGGATGCCGAAGGCACCGAGCAGCGCCACAAGGGGCAGGGGCAGCCCGAGCAGGAAGTGGGTCCGGGGAGGAAGCCTTCGCCAGCCGTAGAGATAGATGGCGATGAGGACGGCCTCCAGGAAGAAGGCCCAGGCCTCGACACCGAACCCGATGCCGAAGACATCGCCCCACCGGCCCATCATGCCCGGCCACAGCAGTCCGAACTCGAACGACAGCACGGTGCCGGTGACGACCCCGATCGCGAACTGGACCGCCATGACGGCCGACCAGCGCCGTGCCAGCAGCAGGGCGGTCGCATCGTCACGGCGCAGACCGTAGCCGTGCATGATGAGCGTGATCAACGGCAGTGCGACGCCCAGGGGGACCAGAATGATGTGGGAGGCGAGGGTGAAGGCCATCAGCGATCTGGCCGGCAGCGTTTGCGCCGGCGCGTCCGCCAGCAGCAGGACGATGTGCATGTGGGTCTCTCCGGGAGCCGACGCGGATGAGGTGGGTCAGCCGCCGGTGGCGAAGCCGGGGAAGAGAGTCATGCCGCCGTCGACGTACAGGGTGGTTCCCACGACGTAGTCCATGAGGTCGGAAGCGAGGCCGACGACGGCGTGGGCGATGTCCTCCGGATCACCGATCCGGTCGTAGGGGATCAGCCGCAGGAGATCCTTCTGCGCCTCGGGCGTCTCCCAGGCGCTGCGGTTGATGGGCGTCTTGATGGCCCCGGGGGCAACCGCGTTCACGCGGATCTTCTTCGGGGCGAGCTCCTGGGCCAGGGTCTCCATCATCATCTGCACGCCGCCCTTGGACGCCGCGTAGTTGACGTGGCCGGTCCAAGGGATGATCTGGTGCACCGAACTCATGCAGATGATCTTCCCGGCAGCGCGTGACACCTCGGGCACGACTCCGCGGCGCAGGAACTCCTTGGTCGCCTCACGGGCACAGAGGAACTGCCCGGTGAGATTGACGTCCAGGACCTTCCGCCACTGGGCGAGGGTCATTTCGGTGAACGGGGCGTCGCGCTGCATGCCGGCGTTGGCTACCAGGACGTCGATCGTGCCGAATTCCTGGACCATCCGGTTCACCATCGCGACGACCTGGCCCTCGTCGGACACGTCCGCCTCGTAGGCCGCCGCCCGCACTCCGAAGGCAGTGATCTCCTCGACCACCTTCTCGGCTTCCTCCTTGCCCACGACGTAGTTCACGACCACGTCGGCCCCGGCTCGGCCCAGGGCGACGGCCGTCGCCCTGCCGATTCCGGAGTTCGCGCCGGTCACCAGTGCCTTCTGCCCCCTCAGCAGGTTGGCGGGGACCACGCCCTGGGGTGCACCCTCGGTGGAAGTCACGATGTCCTGTTCCTCCATTGCGTGCCCGCTTCTGCCGGGCCCTTCGCCCGGAGGTTCAGGCATCACACAAGCACCGGGGAGGGGCGGCGGCATGCCGGAGCGGACCGCGTTGCGCTGCCCGGCCGAGGATCTTCGCCCGGTCGGAGTCCGGGCACCGACGGAGGGTCAGCTCAGCCGCTCCACCAGGTGGTCGCCCACACGCAGGGCGTTCGCGATGGCCGTCAGGGACGGATTGACCGCGCCGATGCTCGGGAAGAAGCTCGTGTCGACGACGTAGAGGTTGTCCAGGTCGTGGGCCCTGCAGTTGACGTCCAGGGCCGAGGACGCCGGGTCGGTGCCGAAGCGCACCGTACCGGCCTGGTGTGCGGTGGCGCCGATCGGCATGCCCTTGTGCAGGTAGATGCTGTGGGACAGCAGACGGTGCTCGTCCATGCCCAGATGGCCGAGCATGTGCTGCAGCTTGTGCCGCAGGCGCTTGAGACCGGCGATGTTGTTGCCCTCGTCGAGCGTGAGCCGGATACGGCCGTCGTCTTCCAGGGTCACCCGGTTGTCCGCCTGCGGCAGGTCCTCGCCGCACAGCCAGAAGTCGACGGCGTGATGGGCCAGGACTTCGAAGGGCATGTCGGGCGTCACCGCTCCGGCCCAGCGCGGGGCCTCGCCGTGGATCTGCTCGGCATCCGACTTGCCGAGCATCTGGATCCCGCCGAGGGGGTAGTCCCAGTCGTCCGCGCCCAGGTACCAGTCGTGCAGGGCGAGGGTCTTCTGGAACTGGGTGTCATTGGGCTCCTTCGAAACGGCCATCAGCGCGAGGTTGTTGTGGCGCATGTAGTACCGGCCGACCACGTCCGAGCTGTTCGCCAGCCCGTGCGGATGCCGGTCGTTGCCGGAAGCGAGCAGCAGGGCCGCGGAGTTGACGGCCCCGCAGGCCACGACCACGACGTCGGCCGAGAACCGGGCCTCCTCCTCGCCCGGAAGCCGGGCGACGACGGTGGTGACGCTGCGCCCGGTGGCGTCGGTCTCCAGCCGCGTCACCCGGGCGTTGGTGACCATCTCCACGTTCGGGTGTTGCAGTGCCGGCTCCACACAGATGACCTGGGCGTCGGACTTGCCGCGAACCAGGCAGGGGAAGCCGTCCACCCGGTTGCAGCGGATGCAGACACTGGAGTGGGTGGCCCGGCCGTACTCGTCCTGGGTGAGGTCGACCCCGATCGGCAGGTGGAAGGGGTGCAGCCCCCGCTTCTCCAGGTCATGGCTCAACTGCTCGATGCGTGGCTCGTGGTCGACCGGCGGGTAGGCGTACTGTGCGCTGCACCTCCCTTCCCAGGGATCCTCGCCGTGCCGGCCGTGCACCAGGTAGAGGTGCTCCGCCTGGGTGTAGTACGGCTCCAGGTCCTCGTAGCCGATCGGCCATGCGGGAGAGATGCCGCCGTGATGGCGCAGTTCGCCGAAGTCCTCCGGGCGCAGCCGGAACAGCGCCGCGCCGTAGAACTTGGTGTTGCCGCCGACGTAGTAGTTCACCTCGGGCGGGAACTCGTTGCCGTGTCTGTCGAGCCAGAACTCCGGGGCCCGGTACTTGGCCTTCACGAACACGGCCGTGGAGTCCCAGTTGTCGCGTTCACGCCGCAGGTAATCACCGCGTTCGAGGATGAGAACGCGTTTGCCCGACGGAGCGAGGCGGTGGGCGAGCGTGCCGCCGCCGGCGCCGGTACCGATGACGATGACGTCGTAAGGGGGGAGAGTGTCCACGACGGCAACCACCGTCCTTGCTCGTTCGGTCTCCGGCCGTTGCCGGGGCCTGCCATGGCTTTCCCTCTTCGAACGTACGCGCCACGCGGCGATGTGGCACCTGGAGCCGCGGCCGGCGCGGTCACAGAAGGGCGATCGGGTTCACCGGGGAGCCGGTGGCCGCCGGGAGCCGCAGGGGGGCGACCACGCACAGGAAGTGCCAGCGCCGCTGCTGTTCGCACACCGGTACCAGTTCCTCGAAGTCCAGGTAGTCCAGCAGATGCAGCCCCATGGCGTTGACGGCCAGCACGTGCACGGGAAACGGGACCGCGGCCACCGCACTCGGCGCCGTGTCGCTGTTGCCGTCCGAGCCCAGGGCGGACACGCGCCGCTCGGCCACGAAGCGCATCGCCGTCGGATGCAGACCCGCCCTGGCACGCGCCACGTCCCAGGCCCCGACGGTCCGGCGCCGCAGGCGGTGCCCCACGCGCACGAACAGCAGATCACCCGGTCCGACCGTCGTACGCTGCGCGGTCTCGGCCGCAACGAGGTCATCGGCGGTCACCTGTTCCCCGGGATCGAGCCACGCCACCCCGCGCAGACGCGGGATGTCCAGCAGGACACCACGGCCGACGATGCCGTCGCGCACCAGGTCGAGGGTGAGCGCACCGGCGCCGTCCGGCGTCACGGTGCTCGCGGGGACACCGCCGTACAGCTCGCCGTCGAACATCACGTGGCACAGCGCGTCGAGGTGGCTGTCGACGTCACCGTGCACGTTCATGGCGAACCGGTCACGGGCGAACGCCAGCCCGTGCCCGCCGGTCTCCCCTTTCGCCGGTGCCGTCATCCGGTGGGACGCGGGCTCCGGACTGTCCGGACCGGACCGGGTCTCGACGGGCGCGGCCAGCGACACGGTGCGTCCGCACCGGACCTCGGCGGCGGCCGCCACCACCCGCTCGGGCGTGAGCCGGTCCAGCGCGCCACGCCGGTGTTCCCCGCCGCCCGGGGCCTGGTCCCGCAGTCGGTGGTACAGGTCGCGAAAGGCGGCTTCGGACATGGAACGCGATGCCGCGGGATGCGAGGGTGCGGGCTGCGGATGAGAGGTCATCGGGAACTCCTCCTCGCCCCCCTCGGCCGGCGCTCACGGCTGTCGTCCCAGGTGGCGGCGGGTCGGGCGTCGGGGGGCGACCGACCTGCCCACGGGCGGCACGGCGCGGCCGGGCGGCAGCAGCTCGGCCGTCACGAAGCCGACCACGGCGGAGAGGATCATCACGGGGATCATCACGACGCTGCCGGGCACCAGGACGACCAGCACCACACTGCTGACGGGGAAGCCGCAGCACGGCTGCCACCGCGGCTGCCAGACCGGGTACGACGCCCGGGCCGGGCGCCTCTTGCGGCTGTGTACCGACAGCGGGGGCGGCGGATGGATCCGACCGCTTCACGGCACCGTCCCTCCCGTGTCAGCCAGGGGTCGTGCGCTTCTGTGCGCCGAACTCGTCGGCGCCCCCTCCCGTCATTGCAGCACTCTGCCAAGGGCCCCGCACGTCCTGACGGCGGCCGCGAGCCCCGGAAGGCTGGTGATCGCTTGACCTGACCGCCGCCCTGGCGCGGACGATGACGGCTCCCGAGCCTCTGGGGCATGGGATCCCGAGGTCTTGCCGGGCGTGTCCGGCAACGCCGAGGGAGAGATGTTCGGCAGCGACTGAGGGTGGCACAGCGACGCGCCGACGCACCCTGACGGCAGTGCGGCCGACCGCGGTCACCCGGGCAGGAACGGCCGGCGGGAGACAGGTCGTACGATTGACCGCCGCTTCGGCCGATGCATACCGTTGATCACCAGGGGGAGCCGTTGTGTCCAGCCGAATCCAGCCGCTGCAGCAGGGCGACCCTCTTCGGGTGGGTTCCTACCGCGTCGTGGGACGGCTGGGGACAGGAGGCATGGGCACCGTCTACGCCGCGATCGACTCCGCCCAAACCCGGATGGCCATCAAAGTCGTGCATCCGGCGCAGGCCGCTGACGAGGAGTTCCGCGCCCGCTTCCGGCGGGAGGTACATCTCTCTCAGCAGGTCACCGGGGAGTGCCTGGTCCCGGTCCGCGAAGCGGACACCGAAGGCCCCGCCCCGTGGCTGGCAACGCCCTTCGTTCCAGGCCCCACCCTGGACCGGCAGGTGGCCACCGCAGGCCCCCTGGACGGAGCTTCGCTGTGCGCGGTGGCGGCCGGCACAGCCGCAGCGCTCACCGCAATCCACGACGCAGGCATCGTCCACCGGGACGTGAAACCACAAAACGTCATCCTCTCCCCGACCGGGCCGAAACTGCTGGACTTCGGCATCGCCCATGCCCTGGACGGCACTTCGGTGACCCGTACCGGAGTGATGACCGGAACGCCGGGCTGGATCAGCCCCGAGCACTACCGCACCGGCGTCGTCGGTCCAGAAGCAGACATCTTCGCCTGGGGTGCCCTCATCGGCTACGCCGCCACCGGCCGTTTGCCCTTTGGCAGCGGCGCTGCGGATGTTGTGGCCTTTCGCGTGCTGTCCGCAGAGCCGGACCTCGACGGCGTACCCGGCGGACTGCGGCCGCTGGTGGAGCAGTCCCTGTCCAAAGAGCCGTCCGACCGGCCGACCGCCGCCGAACTCGCACACGCCAGCACCCTGTTGCTCGCATCACAGGAGACAGCCGTCCTCCCCACCGCCGAGGATGGCCGGCAGCCCTCCCTCGTCGCCGATCTGATCAGCCTCAACTGGCGCCTGCCTCCTGGGGCCGAACCCGACTGGCCGGCTCCGTCACGGCGGCGAAACCGTACGCGGCTGTACCTGGCGGTCGCCGCAGCCGCTGCGGTCCTTGGCAGCATGGGCGGCGCCCTCGCCGCCTCCCAGGCATCAGATACCGCGCAAGGACAAGCCCCTGCGGGGAGCAGTACCTCCACAGTGGCAGCCGGTGCCGCTGCCGCTGCCCAGCACTCCCCCAGCCAGGTAGAAAGCCCGACAACGTCTGCTTCCGCGATACCGACCGCTACGCCGCACACGCTCGAGGCGGCTCCGGCACCCGCCTACACGCGCACCGACGATGCCCAGCCCACCATCGACGAATGGGTCGCCGCCCGTGTACCGGCCACACCCGCAGAGAGAGCAGCCGCCCAGCGCCTGATCAACGACGCAGCTCCCATTCTCAAAGGGCAGAACTACATGGGCGACGACGTCATCGTCACCTTCAACCCCACAGCACAAACCATGTTCGTTACTTTCGGACCTGGAACCTTCCCCGAAGGACAGGACTACCAGGACGACCCCAACTGGACCGACATCCGCCGCGGGCTGATGTTCGGCAGCTGCTCCGAAGCCCAGCAAGACTTCCACAACGACACCACTTGGCCCTACGGACGCGCCGTCGTCGTCTACCGAGAATCCATGGCCAGCCCACTCGTGGCCGACTTCCGCGACGTCACCCACATCGACAGCTGCCGCGTCTGAACACCCCACCCTTCCAACCGTCTCACCGCAGTCCCGAAACGACCGCAGCAGCTCCGTCGTCTCGGCACACCGCCCGGTCCGGGCGCGGCTGCCCGGGCGGCAATTTGGGGGCGCTCAGAGGGAGGAGAACTTCTCGTCCCGCGGCTGAATCCGCAGGTTCATACGGGATCCTCCTGGGCCGACGGCACCGCGGTATGCGGCGCGCCGCCGCTTCGCGAGGAGGTTGTACGTCCCCAGTGGACGGCAAAAGGAAAAGGAAAGGAGGCTACCCGCTCCTTTCCACTCTCAACCTATAGCGCACCGGGGGGCTTGCGGCAAGGCCCCCGTCATGCCGCAGAATCGCCGGCCTGAGCCGGAACCTACGGAAACGGGTGTCGCGAAGTGCGCGTGTTGTTGTCGACGTATGGGTCGCGCGGGGACGTCGAACCGGTGGCGGGACTCGCGGTGCGGTTGCGGGCACTCGGCGCGGAGGTGCGGGTGTGCGCACCTCCGGACGAGGACTTCGCGCAGCGGCTGGCCGGTGTCGGCGTGCCGATGGTGCCCTTCGGTCAGTCGGCGCGCACACTGACGACCGCGGCGCCGCCGCCGTCATCGGCGGACCTGCCCCGGCGCGCGGCCGAGTTGATCGCCAGCCAGTTCGACGCGGTCATCACGGCGGCCGAGGGATGTGACGCGCTGGTGGCGACCGGCGTGCTGCCGGCTGCGGCCGGCGCCCGGTCGGTGGCCGAGAAACTGGGCATCCGCTCCGTGTCCGTGACCTTCCAGCAGCTCACCCTGCCGTCGCCGCACCACCCGCCGTTGGCGTACCCGGGCCGGCCCTTCCCGCCGGAGGTGACCGACAACCGGATGCTGTGGGACCTGGACGCCCAGAGCACCAATGCGCTGTTCGGTGAGGCGCTCAACACCAACCGGGCGTCGATCGGCCTGCCCCCGGTGGACAACGTCCGCGACTACGTCATCGGCGACCGGCCGTGGCTGGCGACGGACCCGGCCCTGGACCCGTGGCGGGAGACGCCCGACCTCGGCGTCGTGCAGACCGGCGCGTGGATCCTGCCCGACGTCCGCCGGCTCCCGGCCGAGTTGGTGGCGTTCCTGGACGCCGGCACACCACCGGTGTACGTGGGCTTCGGCAGCATGCCCATGCGCACCTCGCAGGACATCGCCCAGGTGGCCGTCGAGGCGATCCGCGCGCAGGGCCGCCGCGCGGTCGTGACCCGCGGCTGGGCCGACCTGGCCCCGACCGACGACCGGGACGACTGCTTCGTCGTCGGCGAGGTCAACCAGCAGGCACTGTTCGGCCGGATGGCCGCCGTCGTGCACCACGGCGGCGCGGGCACCACGACGACGGCCGCCCGGGCCGGCGCGCCTCAGGTGGTCGTACCCCAGGCGGCGGACCAGCCATACTGGGCCGGCCGGGTGACCGACCTGGGCATCGGCGCGGCACACAGTGGTCCGACGCCGACCACCGAGTCCCTGTCGGCCGCGCTCAGGACAGCCCTGACCCCCGAGACCCGCGCACGAGCGAGGGCCGTGGCCGGCACGATCCGCACCGACGGCGCGACGGTGGCCGCGAAGCTGCTGCTCGACGCGACCAGCCGGTAGAGGCCGGCAGTGCCCGTGTGAACCACGCGGGATCGTCGAGCCATGACCCGGAACACGACAACCTGCGAACCAGCCCTGACGACCAGAACCGACGACGGCCACGGGGTCCACGTCGGACGGAGCGTTGCTCGTCATGGCCACCAGGTTCGTCACACCTGTCCAGACGCCTTGCCGCGCGCAAAGCTCGCGAGCGACCTCAGATCGGAGCCGATGACGTGAACCCCCTGACCACCAGGGCGTTTGACCTTCCCGACCGCCTCTCCCCCAAGGCCGACCCGACGCTGATCGCCGGCGACGAGCAGCACTTCGCGGCCATCGCGGAGTGCCTGGAGCAGTCGATCACCGAACTGTCCGACCGCCTCGGTGCCGAGCGCAAGGCGCCCGGAGGCATCGGCCGGCAGGCGATGGACCGGGACATGGAGATCCACCGGCTGACCGCTCGCCTGCGCGCACTGCGCCGCTTCGGTCTGGACCTGTGCCTCGGACACATGGTCGGCACGGACGACCCCGAGCCCGTGTACGTCGGAAGGCTTGGCCTCACGGACAGCGCCGGTCGCCGGCTGCTGCTCGACTGGCGCTCCCCCGCGGCCGAGCCGTTCTTCGGAGCCACCCACGCCAACCCGATGGGTCTGGCAAGCCGCCGCAGGTATCGCTGGACCCGCGGCCGGATCAGCGACTACTGGGACGAGGTGTTCACCTCGGACGGGTTTGCCGGACACGCCGCGCTCGACGACCAGTCCGCCTTCATCGCCAGCCTGGGCAGCAACAGGTCGCCACGGATGCGAGACGTGCTCGGCACCATCCAGGCCGACCAGGACGCCATCATCCGCGCGGGATCCCGCGGCGCTCTCGTTGTCGACGGCGGTCCGGGTACGGGGAAGACCGTCGTCGCCCTGCACCGCTCCGCCTACCTCCTCTACTCCGACCCTCGCCTCGGTCACCGCCGGGGCGGCGTGCTGATCGTCGGTCCGCACCAGCCCTACCTGGCGTACGTCGCCGACGTCCTCCCCAGCCTCGGAGAGGAGGGCGTGCAGACCTGCACCCTGCGGGACCTCGTCGCCGAGGGAGCCGCAGCAGCGGTCGAGGCCGACCCGGATGTGGCCCTGCTGAAGTCGTCCGCGAACCTGGTGAAGGCGATCGAGACGGCTGTCAGGTTCTACGAGGAGCCGCCCACCAAGGGGATGACGGTCACGACCCACTGGTCCGACATCCGGCTGAGCGCCGGCGACTGGGCCGTGGCGTTCGAAGCGGCGGAGCCCGGTACTCCGCACAACGAGGCGCGCGACCAGGTCTGGGAGGAACTGCTCGCACTCCTGGTGGACAAGCACGACGGCGAGGTCCCGGCCGACCTGCTCCGCAAGTCGCTGCGGAAGAACAGGGAGTTGCTCACTGCCTTCAACCGGGCATGGCCACTGCTCGAAGCGGCCGACCTGGTGGGAGACCTGTGGTCGGTACCCGCCTACCTCCGGTTGTGCGCTCCCTGGCTCGGCCCCGATGACGTTCAGCGGCTGCAGCGCGAGGATGCCCGGGCCTGGACGGTGTCCGACCTGCCGCTCCTGGACGCGGCACGGCAGCGGCTCGGCGACCCGGAGGCGTCGCGACGCAAGCGTCGGCACGACGCCACTGTCGCCGCCGAACGCGAGCGCATGGCCCGCGTCATCGACAACCTGCTCGAGGCCGATGCCGACGGTGAAGGCGCGGTGACGATGCTGCACGGACAGGACCTGCGGGACACCCTGGTCGACGAGAGCGCACTGCCCAGCGCCGAACCGGACCTGCTCGCCGGGCCGTTCGCGCACATCGTCGTGGACGAGGCCCAGGAACTGACCGACGCGGAGTGGCAGATGCTGCTGCTGCGCTGCCCGTCCCGGAGCTTCACCGTCGTCGGGGACCGTGCCCAGGCCAGGCACGGGTTCACGGAGTCGTGGCAGGAACGGCTCGAGCGGATCGGGCTCGACCGGATCCAGCTGGCCTCCCTGAGCATCAACTACCGGACGCCGGAAGAAGTCATGGCGGAAGCCGAACCGGTCATCCGGGCCGTGCTCCCGGACGCCAACGTGCCGACCTCCATCCGCAGCGGCGGCGTCCCCGTCCTGCACGGATCCGCTTCGGATCTGAGCTCGATCCTCGACGCCTGGCTCGCCGCACATGCCGACGGGATCGCCTGCGTCATCGGCGATCCCACGTTCCGGGCGTCGTCCCGCGTCCGGTCGCTGACCCCTGAGTTGTCGAAGGGGCTCGAGTTCGACCTGGTCGTGCTCATCGACCCGGAGGAGTTCGGCTTCGGCAACGGCATCGAAGGAGCGGTCGACCGCTATGTCGCGATGACCCGGGCGACCCGGCAACTCGTCATCCTCACGAGCTCCTGACTTCGACCGCTCTGTCCTCCGGGAACCGCGCCTTGTTTGTCCGAGGCCGCGGATAGCGCGCCGCATCCAGTGAGACGATCACGAGAGGACGACTGCTGATACCTGACGCCGGCGGACGGGGGCCTGCCCCGCGACCGGCCCACCGTGCCCCTGCGCAAGCCGGATGCCGACGAGCGCGCCGATGCGGCCCGGCACCTGGACGCGGCCGGCCCCCTGACACCGGACCAGCATCTCCTGCGCGTACCCCTCGACGACGACCAACGCGCTTTCGGGCAGCCTCTCGTGGCCCGGCTCATCGAGCACCGGGAGGGCGTGGGATCCGATTCCGCCCCCAGGACCCCGCTGCCGCTCGGCGCCCTTGCCCTGGCCACCCTCGCCGTCCAGGTGCACGGATGGGGACTGGGCGTCCGCTCCGGCCACCTGCCGCACGGCCTGCTGGGTGACACGCAGGCGCTTCGGCAAGCGGCGGAGGCCGGAACCAATGACCTGGGCCACTGGCATGCACGGTAGGTTCAGCAGCCGTTGGCGTGCGCCCGGTCTGCCCAGCGGTCTCACTCCTCTTGGACCCGTTTCGCCTGCAGTGCCACCTGGGCGGCCGCTATCGGACGGCCGGTGACCGACCCGCGGCCTCCGCTCGATACCGCCCCGGTGTGGTACCGAACTCCCTGTCGAAGGCGTGTGAGAGTGCGTACGGGCTGCCGTAGCCGACTCGGCGGGCGATGGCGGCCAGGGTGTCCGGGGTGTCGCGGAGCTGGATGGCGGCAAGGGTCAGGCGCCACCAGGTGAGGTATGCCATCGGAGGGCGGCCCACCAGGGTGGTGAACCGGCGCGCCAGGGTGGGACGGGAGACGCCCGCCTCCGCGGCCAGGCGGTCGTTGGTCCATGGGGCGGCCGGGTTCGAGTGCAGCGCCCGCAGGGCGGCGGCCGTCACCGGATCGCCCAGTACGCCGGGCCAGGCTCCGCTGGTGGCCTCGGTCATCCAGGAGCGGATCATGTAGACGAGGAGGAGGTCGAGCAGGCTCGGGAGCGCGATGCAGGAGCCGGGCCGCCTCGCGTCCAGTTCACCGGCGAGCAGGTCGATCGCGGCGCGCAGTTCGAGGTGGCTGCCCACTCGGTTGGGAAGGTGGACGACCTTGGGCAGTTCCGCCATGAGCGGGTGTACGCGGCTGCGGTCGAGCCGGTACTTGCCGCACAACATCTCCACCTCGCCGTGATCGGACCGGGTTCGCGGGCCTGTCCCCGTAAGCCATTGCTCCAACGGCACCGCCTTCTCCACAGCCGCCGCATCGACTTGGGCATGGGCGATCACATGGCCCGTGCCATGGGGCAGCAGCACCGCGTCACCCACGCCGAGGGAGACCGGGGCGCCGCCGTCGGGCAGCAGCCAGCAGCCGCCCTCCAGGACGACGTGGAAGCCCGCGCCGTCGTACGGGTCCAGCCGTGCGCACCAACTCCCACCCACCCGCACCCGGTTGGACGAGGGGTGTCCAAGGCGCACGGCAGAGATCGCGTCGCTCACCACATCCATCCACGCAGGTTATCTCTCACATCAGGAGTGAGACGGATACGTATTCGGATGAGCCGAGTACGCATTGAGAGCATCGTCCGGCCTTCCTTAAGGTCGAGCGCATGACGAACGAGAGTGTGCAGAGCATCGTGCTGGGGGATGCCGAGGTCATCCGGGTCGTCGAGTGGCAGGGCCCGTTCGTGTCTGCCTCCGGCCTGGTTCCCGAGGCTGCTGCCGACGTATGGAAGGACAACGAGGACTGGCTGTCGCCGGACCACTGGGAGCCGGACAGCGACCGGGCGGTGGTCGCCCTGCAGACCTGGGTGCTGCGCAGCGGAGGGCGGACCGTCCTGATCGACACAGGGGTGGGCAACGGGCGCGAGCGACCGGGCTCACCGCAGTTTCACCACTGGCAGGGTGATTTCCTCGGCCCCTTGGCAGCGGCCGGAGTCCACCCGCAGGATGTCGACATCGTCGTCAACACCCACCTCCACGGCGATCACGTCGGCTGGAACACCGTCGACGCGGACGGGCAGTGGGTACCGACGTTCCCCAACGCCCAATACCTCATTCCGGCCGCCGACGACTTCCATTTCGGTCCGGACAACGCGTATGGGAACGGCCTGCGGGAGGACGACCGCCTGATCTACGAAGACAGCATCGCCCCCATCCACCGGGCCGGACAGGCCGTGCGGTGGGATGGCCTCCACCGCATCGACGAGCACCTCACCCTGGAGTCCGCGCCCGGCCACACTCCCGGCTCGAGCGTGCTGCGGCTCGCATCCGGGAGCGACCGGGCGGTTTTCGTCGGGGATCTTCTGCACAGCCCGGTGCAGATCCTCCAGCCCTCCTGCAACAGCTGCTTCTGCCTGGTCCCGGAGCAAGCGGTGGCCAGTCGCCGTCGGATTCTCCAACGGGCCGCCGATGAACGGGAGCTGGTCGTCCCTGCGCACTTCGGTGGTGCGGGTGCCATGGAAGTCCGCCGGGAGAGCGGTGGGTTCACCCTCGGTCCATGGGCAACCACCGGCCCGGAATAGAGAGCATCAGTCCCTGACGGCAATTGAGCACCGTGCACCGTACGGGTGAGAGAAACGTGTTGCTGTACCGGATACACCATCTTCTGCCGCACCATGAGCGCAGCAGAAGGAACAGGTCGAACGCACACTCTTCCGGTGCGCCGGAAGGAAGAAACATGGACCGCTTCGCCAATGAGGTTTTTCTCTGTCGGCGAAGCGGTCCATTTCTGATCTGACGCCTTCTCGACTTCGGATACATTCACTGCGATCTCGGATTCAACAAGAGGCGTGATGCACCAAGAATCCACTGGACGGTCACCGCTTCGGTGCCTGCCGAGGCAACGTTCACGAAAACGTCCGACGCGGCGCGGGGCGACAATCATCTCAACGCTGCTCACCTTGTTCGCCACGACCTTGATGAGCGGCGGCGTCGCCTCCGCCCACCCGCTGCCTGCCGTTTCGAACCGCGCCAAGAGTCCTGCGGTCCTGGCACCGACCGGGTCGCCAACCTCCAAGGAAGTAATGGAGTTCGGGTGTGCGCATCCGAACTCGCCCGGCACAGTCGGCTGTTACGGTCTCATGATTGCGCACCGTACCGCCGCAGGGCAGTATTCGCCGACGGTCAGCGGCACTCCGACCGGCGCCGGCTACACGCCGTCCGACCTGCGGTCGGCATACCGACTGACCGGCACCTCCGGCTCGGGGCGCACGGTGGCCATCGTCGATGCGTATGACGATCCGACCGCCGAGGCCGACCTGGCGGTCTACCGCCGATCCTATGGCCTTCCGCCGTGCACCACGGCCAACGGGTGTTTCCGCAAGGTGAACCAGAACGGGAAGACCTCACCCCTTCCGTCGGGCGACTACGGCTGGGCGGAAGAGATCAGCCTTGATCTCGACATGGTCTCCGCCGCCTGCCCCGACTGTCACATCCTGCTGGTCGAAGCCAATTCGGCCTACACCACCGACCTGATGAAAGCCGAAGACCAAGCGGCCGCCACCCCCGGTGTGGCATCCGTCTCCAACAGCTGGGGTGCGCCGGAGGACGATACGGTGACCTCCTACGACGTTCACCTCAACCACCCCCGTGTCGCCATCGCCGTCAGTTCCGGGGATTCCGGCTACGGTGTGTCCTGGCCGGCCTCTTCCCCGTACGTCACCGCGGTCGGCGGAACAACGCTGCACAAAGCGACCAACGCCCGCGGCTGGAGTGAAACGGCGTGGAGCGGCGCAGGTTCGGGCTGCTCGGCCTACGAGCCAAGACCCGCATGGCAGCACGACCCCGCCTGCAGCCGGCGAACGGTCTCGGATGTGTCCGCAGTCGCCGACCCGTACACCGGAGTGGCCACCTACGACACCTACAACAACTGCGGCCACACAAGTCTGTGCGATACGTTGCTCTCCCTCGGCCTGGTCAAGGGAGCCGACGGCTGGATCCAGGTGGGCGGCACCAGCGTCGCCTCCCCGATCATCGCCAGCGTCTACGCGCTCGCCGGCAATACCGCATCAACCGTGCACGGCTCCTACCCGTACAGCCATACCCCGGCACTCAACGACGTGACCTCCGGCAGCAACGGCTCCTGCGCCGGCAGTTACCTGTGCAAGGCAGGCCCTGGCTACGACGGCCCGACCGGGCTCGGCACGCCCAAGGGCACCGGAGCCTTCTGAGCCCTGCCGGCCGGTCACACGGTGAGCAACCGATGCCTTCCCGATTCTCGAGGACGGGCACCGGACGACGGACCCGACCGGATGGTCGCGGAACACAAAGGCCGGGGCCTCCTGAACAGCCCGCTGGTATCGAATCAGCGAGCATCAACAGGAGGCCCCGGAACGTTCAGGTTCGGCGGAGGACGCGGCCTGCTCCAGCCGCGACGGTGGTCGCCAACAGCCAGCCGGTCCCGATGAAGATGATCGCCACCCACTGCATGGCTCCGGACGGCCCGTACGTCCTTTCCTGGCCGAGGTCGACAAGCGGCAGCAGCAGATCAAGGGTGTAAATGACCGGCTGGAAGCGGGGATAGGGACCGCCGCCCACGGGTGTGGGGGGCCAGTCCCTGAAGAGCGTGGAGCCGATGGCCAGGAGGCAGACCAGAAGCCATACGGCCCGCATCGGGCGATACCCGTAGCCGACGGTGACGTCCTGCAGGAAACCCCACAGCCGGGCCGGCAGCGCCAGAGTCGACCGCATGCGGCGCTGCTTGGCGACCAGGACGGTCCGTGCGTCGGCGTCCCGGCCGTGCTGCCGGTAGACCGAGGCCAGTTGCTCGTACGGCTGTGGTGTGAAGCCGTCCGGGTCCCGCCCGAGCCAGGGAAGACGCTCCGCGGCGGGCAGGGCGGGGCGAAGGGTGTCGTAGACGGTTCCCTCCACGACGAGGGAGGCGGGCCAGGCCGTGGGCTCGTCCTGCAGCAGCCCCACCCTGGTACGGCTGAGATCGACGATGCCCCGGGGTGCATCACGGGGCTGAAGAGACAGTACGGCCGCCGTCGTACCACGGCAGACGAGGGCCTTCTCGCCGGCGGCCGTGTCCAGGAGCGCGCCGGCGAGGCACAGGGTGCTCCGGATGGTGGCGCTGCCGAGGTGGATCCTGCCGTGGGCGGTGAAGCCGTCGCAGAGGTTCACTACGCCGCCGACGTCGACGCCGTTGGCCCTCAGTACGGCCCTGCCGCTGTCAGGGCCGGTCAGTTCAGCGGCTTCGAAGAGGACCGACCCGCCCACGCGGGCGTCACACAGGTCGATGGTGCCGTGTGCCGTCAGCCCGCCCCGGCAGTCGAGATCGCCTCCGATGTGCGTGCGGGCCGCCGTGAGGGCTGTACCCGAACGGAAGCTCAGCCGGGCGCCTTTGAGCACGACGCTGCCACGTACGGACGTGTCCGCGAGGGTGATCGGGCCGTGCACGACGAGTCCCCGTTCGGCCTGGATGTCGCCCCCGATCCGCGCACAGCCCAGATGGAGGGCGTAGCGGCCCGCGTCGAGCCCCGGACCGGTGAGGGTGGCGTCGCACAACTCCACCGATGCCCCGATCGAGGCCCCGCAGAGGTTGACCGTTCCGGTGCAGGAGAAGCCGTGCCCCAGATACAGGCCGCCACCGACCGTGATCTCGGACATCTGAAGATTGCCCCTGAGACCGCTGATCGTTGCTCCCCGCAGCACGAGGGCGTCCTGCACGCGGGCGTTGTTCAGGTGGACGGGGCCTGCGCAGTCCAGGCCCGTTGCCCACAGGGACTCGTCCACGGCGACGGACTGGGCATCGATTCCGGCTTCTCCCGGCACGGGGCGGACCGTTGTGCTCTGGAACAACAGATGCGTGCCGACGCTGAGGGAGCGCAGGTCCAGGGTGCCGTTGACGGTGCAGCGGGTCGCTTTGAACTCCTGGGCGACGCGGGCACTGCGCGCTTGCAGACCGGGGAGCCGGCACTCGTCGAGTTCAACCGCCTCGAACTGCCCGCCCTCCAGGCAGGGGGCCGCATCGAAGCGGCACCGCTGCAGACGCACGGCCCCCTGCACGGCGGCCTCGGACAGATCCAGCTGCCCCCGTATGCGAACGCCCCGCAGCCGGAGCCGGGCCAGGTGACCGGGGTACGGGGACGGCGCGGACAGCAGCAGTCTGCGCACGGCGTCCCCGCGCACCTCCGGCACGGCCTCGCACCAGTCGCCCCGGCGATACGCCTCCCACATGCAACGCTCTCCCGCGTCCCACCCGGCCGGTGGGTCATCGTCCTCCGCCACTTGAGTCCCCCTCTGCTGCAGCGAAGCCGAGCGAGCACCCCTTCTCTGCCCATGGAGGGGGTTGATCACCCGCGGATCCGAGTGCGGCTGGCCCGGCCCTTCGGCCTCAGCACCCTGGTTTCTCGTCGATGTGAACGGTGGTCACCGTCTCCGGGTGCAGGACGCGTGTCTCCCCCGGGGAGACACAGATGCCGTGGAGTCGGCCGTCCGCGGAGTCCCGCAGGGTGAGGATGGCCCGCACATCGCCGAGCGCGCTGTACACCGCGTAGGAGCCGTACGCTTGCGGGCCGAGGTCCTGCGGGTCCCTGGTGATCTCGTGATACGCGACCGTGGGGTGTTCCAGGGTCCAGTCGGCCTCCGTCTTGTAGAAGCACAGGCGCAGCCCGGGACAGCCGTGGCCGGTACCGGCCGTTGCGGGCGGAGCAAGCGCCAGCGCGGTGGCGCTCAGGGCTGCTCCGGCCGAGATCAGCCCGATCAGCCTGCGGGCTGCGGTACCCAAGTGCGCTCCGGTGTGCATCGCGTTCGCCTTTCGGGCAATTGACGTCCAAGGATGTGACGCGCTGATCCAGGGAGCGCCGACCGGCCGGCACGGCCGCGGTCGGCGCTCGCGAGGAGGATCCGGTCAGCAGTTCTGGATGTACCAGATCTTTGCCCAGTTGCCGTGAGTGTCGTGGCTGGGCGCCGGCGGAGTGGTGTAGACCCAGTAGCCGTACTTGTCGTACATCTCCGCCTGGATGCCGTCCGACTGGTTGTTGTACCAGGATCCGGGGCCGTTCCAGCCGCTTCCCTGGAGCTTGTAGTAGTCACAGGGGCCCATCTTCTGGAGCTTGCCGGTGTAGTTCACCCCCGTGTACGCGCAGAAGTCCCCCTTCGGACACGAGGACGGCGCACCGGCCATCGCCGTGGCCGCGGCTTCGGACGGGCTCTGGGCCAGCTCACGCGCGTATGTCTCGCCCGGGATGACGAACAGCGTCGACGAACCGTGGCCGAAGGCCACCTCGTTGGCCGCGATCTGATTTCCGCCCTCGGACGCCAGGTAGGCATCCACCTGGCGCTGGAGCACGTTCATCTGCGCATTGGTCAGTCCGGCTCCGGCGGCCTGGTGCCGGAAGGCGGCGGTCGCGGTGGTTCCGGTGGAGGCCGCCGAAGTGGTGGCGGGCGCGGCCACCATGACGCCGGCGCTGAGGAGGGCGGCTCCGGCGAGCTGGGCGACGCGTAAGCGCTGGGACACAGTCTCTCCTTGTGGTCTGGGTGGACGATCCCTTGCGGCAGCAGCCTGCGCCGGCCGGCCAGAGCTGGGCCAGATCCGGCGGCCGGGTCGGGACAGGGTGGGACGTCCCGCCTCCGACCTGCTGGGACGAGGGTGGCGCCGACACCGGGACGGGACGGCGACGGCCGGTCAGGGAGTGGTGGTGGAGGCGGAGGAGGTGATCGGCGGAGGCGGCTCGGTCAGATGTACGGAACCTCCCGGCTTCGTACAGTCATGCGAACCCGAGGTGAGAAGGGTGCAGGCCCTGGCCTCCGACGGAGCTCCGGAGGCGACCATGGCACTGTAGACGTCGGTGTCATAGTGAACCCGCTCCTGGTAGGAGGCACCGTTGTCCGCCACGACTTTGGCGATGTCGCCGGGGCCTCCCCAGCTGATGCGTGCCCATGCCGCCCTGCAGGAGTCGCTGTACCGCAGCTCCACGTAGACGCCCCGGATCCTCGTCATCGCGGCGGTCCAGGCGTCTCCCGCGCAGCCCGTGCTCTTGGGATCCTTGCCGGTGCAGCTCTCCTGGAAGCAGCGGGTGTCGAGTGCTCCGGACTCCGCGGAGGCCGTTGCCACCGGGTGCGCAGAAGTGTGCGGCCGGACGCCGGCCGGATTCCACCACATGGCGGTGACGCCGGCGGTCAGGGCGGCCACCGCGGTGGCCGTGACAACGAAGACGCGACGACGGCGTGGCGTCCGGACACGTTCGCCGGGTGTGACGGCCGGGACGGCGCGGAGGGGCCTTCGTGGAGACGTCTCCGAGACATGGCGCCCGCTCCAGGCCCGGTCGGCGAGGTCCCACAGGGCGACCAGCCGGGCCGGCTCGGCGTGCACGAGGCTGCCCAGGGATTCGACGGCCTGCTGAGGTGGCAACGCCTTGCCGTTGAGATAGCGCTCCCAGGACGACTTGCTGTGCAGGGTGCGCTCGGCCAAGGAGGACAGGCTCAGTCCGCTGCGGTCCTTGTACTCGCGCAACTGCTCGATCAGTTGGCGTACATCAGAATGGAGGGAGTGCGGCAAAGGCTTCCAGTCGGTCATGGAGACATCTCAAGCCCGTCACCGCAGTGCTGCATACGCCCCTTTTGGCCACCCCTACTACGGACAGGTCGATGTGAGGGGATTTTCAGGCCAACGCACAGCGAGCCCGCCTCCGTTCCGGTACGAAATTGCACATGGGGCGGACCGGTATGGCCAGAGGGGCGGTCACGGCGGTAACGGTGTTCACGTTGAGCGCGGCATCCGCTGCCACCCCACCCGTACCGTCGCCTCCGCCTCCCTATGTGGAGGGACGGGGAGCCCTGGCGGACGACTGGCGGGACGAGCCGCGGCTCGTCGGGGCCCAGACCCCACGCAGCGACCTGGTGGGACTTTGGCAGTCGGTGCTGTGGGCCGACGGCTACCTGCCCCGCTCCCGTGTCGACTGCACGTACGACAAGGCGACTGCCGAGGCCACCCGGGTGTGGCAGAGCAACCACGGTCTGTCGGCAGACGGCATCGTGGGCCCGGTGACGTTCGGGTTCGCCGGCCGGCGACTCGTCCGCATGCCACCGTGGACGGTATACCGAGGTGAGGCGCGCTATCTGCCGCTGCGCCGTGGGAGCGGCGGTGTGTACGAGGCCTACGACGGCGGCCGCTTTCACGCCCTGAGGACCGACAAGGTCACCCTGACCCTGTGCTGTCGCCACTGACCGGTCCGAACCAGCTGTCGTGCTCAGTCACGCCGAACTGCTGACCGGCTATCACCACGCAGGCTCTGGCCCGGTGCTGATCCGCCGCCACCATGGCCGTCCGGAAGGCACCAGGAGTGGCGGCCTGCGTCGTGGCCCCTGCAGCGGCCACCAGGAGGCGCGCGGTACCACGTGCGGGATCGACCTCGGCCCACGCGGCCCGGCAGGCCGGACTGTACTCGAGGCGCAGGGTACGGCCGAGCCCGCTCAGCGCATGGATCGTGGAGCTGTCGCGGTCGCACCCCTCCCGGTACGGGTCCTGGCCCTGACAGGAACGGTCCTTGCAGGCTGCCCCCGTCGACAGCTCCCCCGAGGGGTTCAACGCCCACGGCCACGCCGGCGCGCCTTCGGGTGCTCCCGAGGGCACATCCCCGTCGTCTGCGCCATGATTCCAGGGCCGTAGGAGCAGCATGACCGCCAAGAGGATGCAGGCCACCGCCACGGCACCCACGGTCAGCCTCCACGAGAGGGCCCGCCGCGCCGCGTGGGGCGGAAATCGAGGCTCTGGGTTCGACGGCTCCTGGCCCGCCGCCTCCCCTGTCGTCGGAACATCCTCCCTCGGAGCGGCGGGCCCGGCAGGGGCTCCTGTCTCCCAGGCACTCGAGGCGGACTCCCACAGCACACGCAGGAACTCCCGGTCCGCACGGGCGAACCTGCCCAGCGCTTCGACGGCCGCCCACGGCGACAGGGCCCGCCCATTGAGGTAACGGTGCCAGGACGACCTGCTGTACGCGGTCTTGCCGGCGAGCGACGTCAGGGTGAGCTTCGAATGATCCTTGTTCGTCCTGAGCTCTTCGACCAGCCGCCGAACCGCAGGTGGAAGATCACCGGGCAGCGGTCGCCACCGGCTCATCAGCATCCCTCCCCCGCCGTGGGCCTGGCCCGCGGACAAGGGCGAGTGTGCCACGGCCGTACTGGGAGTGTCCGCTCGGTCGCCGAGGATTGGCTCGTAAGCGGGGGGCGGGGCATGAGCGGCATGCCTTCCGACCCCCGGCTACCGGGCGGCCACTCTTCGATACGCGGCGTGGGCTGTTGTCGGGGCCGCGAGTACGCCTGGCCCGACGTGGGCGGTGACTACTGTTGACGCCACCTGTCGTACTGGTCGGAGGGATCGCAGGGCGTCGTTTGCAGGAGGGTGCCGTTTGCCACGCCGGGCGTCGACAGGCAGAGTCCGCTCGCCGCGTTCTGCCAAAGGTCGTACCACCCCGAGGGTGCCCCAAGGGGGTTGTCCGCGAAGAAGACGCGCCACTGCTGGGTGGGGTCGCGGACGCGTCGCAGAACGCCATCGTGACCGGCCCCTCCCCTGAGGTGGGGGCGGTGACGGAACTTCGCACTGGGCCAGGCGTCCGGCTTCAGCCGTACGCCGCAGCCGCGGTGGATCCTCACTGCGGCCCGTCCGGTGCCGTCGGACACCTCGTCAGCGCAGGGCGCCAGGCTACTCAGAACCGGGAATCACAGACAGCTCCTATAACAGGCCATCTCATTGGGTGATTGAGCGGTACTGAACTCGGCTTGTGATGTCGGGGGGCGTTTGCTGATCACTCCGCCGACACCGCGATGTCCAGGAGCTGGTGGTGGAGTCCAGGCCGGGCGAACAACGCGGCTCCGGTGTCGGTGCGTTGCCGGCCGGAGAGGTCACTGAAGACTCCGCCGGCTTCCTGGGCAGAGATGCGGTGGGATCCACCTGGGACCAGCCTCGCACGGTCACCTTCGTGGTGACGAAATCTGACGCCGACTGGCCAGGTTTTCGGGCGTTCTGCATTCACGGCTCGTGGACACCGCGCGGAAGTCGACACCGAAGGCCCGCCCCGTGGCCGGCAACGCCCTTCGTCCCAGGCCCCAACTCGCCTTGGCCTCGCGGGTTTCCGCGAACGTGACGCTGCCCACTGACGCCCACCGGCTACCTGGAAACGGACAGGTCGGCCGAACCCTGGTCACTCGGCGGGATGATGGCCCGCTTCACCCCCGGTGTCCTCACCATCTACGGCAGCGCACTGCGCCGCCCGGTGGGCCGAGCAGCCCACGAGGTTCTGGCCGCGGACTGATCCGCCCGATGAGGTCCGGGATGGCCTCGGCTCGGCTGCCCGAGCCGGGCAGGTACCGGAGAGCCGGGGGAAGCTGCGTACACCCGAGACGGCCCGAGGGCGGCCGGAGGCCGATGACCGCACAAACGGTCCCCGGCCTCCGCCGGTATGCGATGTCCGTGCCGGCCATGCCGTCAGGAGCCCGCGGTGGGGTCGAACTGCCACCTCACCGGCGCGCCCGCTGCGGCGGGCTAGCGGCGGCCGCGATGGTCATCGTCATACCGGTGCCGGTCGCCATACCCGCCGCGGTGCCAGTCCCGGTCCCGGTCACGGTTCCGGTCCCAGTCACCGAAGCGGTCACGGTCACGGTCGTGGTACCAGCCCAGGTACCGGTCCCAGTCACCGAAGCGGTCACGGTCGCGGTCGCGGTACCAGCCGCGGTTCCGACCCCCGTCACGGCGGCCGTCGTTGCCGCTGCCGACGCCGTGCGCATGGTAGCTGCGCGCGTACGTCCGCCCGTCGTGGTCATGGCCGCCTCCGTCGGCGAGGGCCGGCATGGCGGCCGCTGCGACGAGGGCCCCCGATGCCACACAGACGGCCATCAGACGGGCCGTGGTACGAGAAACAGACATGAACCTGTCCTCTCACGTTCGTGCACACCGCCCCGAGCGGAGTCGGTGTGCCATCCGTTCTCGGTCCAGTGCCGAGATCCGCCACTGTGGCCCTCCTCGCAGCCGGCAGAGCAACAGACGGCTCCACATTACGAAATGCTGACATATCCGTAACGCTCCCTTGTGGAGGCCATCCATACGGGAAGGAGCCCCGGCCGCGGCCGCCTCCCTGCTCCGGCCGCATCCTCACCAGCGGAAAGACAATTGACGTTCATGACACCCTTGACGAGTCCGCAGCCCCGGCTCCCCCAACCGGCCCAACGGCTTCCGTAACGACGGGCGGGCCTCCAATCAGAGGACCCGCTGCAGCCGCGACGCACCAATCCGTCCACCCGGCCACCGGCACCGGCACCGGCACCGGCAACGTCGGCTCCTTGGCCGGGCGCTCAAGGGGCGGAGGCCGCCCGTGGCGCGATCGGCTTCGGACACCGTCTATTCTCCCCACCATGAACGAGGGGGAGAACGACAGACGGGTCGTCGACGGGCGCTTCGAACTGGAAGTCCGGCTCGGAGGCGGCGGCATGGGCACGGTGTGGCGTGCTCGCGACCTGCTGCTGGACCGTCGCGTGGCGGTGAAGGAAGTGCGACTTTCAGGTGCCGACCACGCGGAGTACGCCCCAGAGGGTGCGCGGACGTTGCGCGAGCGGGTACTGCGTGAGGCCCGTGCTCTGGCCCGGGTGGACCACCCGAACGTCGTGACGATCCACCACATTGTGGATGGCGGAGACGGTACCTACCCGTGGATCGTCATGGAGTTCGTCGACGGCGGCTCCCTTGCCGACCGGCTGGACCGGGGCGCGATGACTCCCGTGGAGACCGCCCGAATCGGGCGTGGCGTGCTCGCCGCCCTGCGCGCGGCGCACGACGCGGGCGTCGAGCACCGGGACGTGAAGCCGGCCAACGTACTCCTGCGCAAGGACGGCCGGCCCGTGCTCACGGACTTCGGGATCGCCGCTGTCCAGGAGGCGCCAACGCTGACGGCCACGGGTTCCCTGATCGGCACGCCCGACTACATGGCGCCCGAGCGTGTCGCGGGCAACCAGGGTGGTCCTGCGGCGGACCTGTGGTCGCTGGCAATGATGATCTACACCGCTGTCGAGGGCCATCACCCACTGCGCCGGGGAACCACACTGGCCACCCTTGCCGCCGTGCTCCACGACGACGTGCCACCCCCCGTGAAGGCCGGCCCGTTGACCCCGATGCTGACCAGTGTCCTGGTCCGGGATCCCGCGGCGCGCCCGGACGCCGAAACAGTGGACCGCATGCTGGCCGGGGTGGCGGAAGCCCACCATGCCCCTGAGCCGACCTCCTACCCTCTCGCGGATCCGAGAAGGCCGGCGCCGGCACCGATACCGGACACGGAGCAGTCCGGCCAACGCCCGCCCCACACACCACAGGCCACTGCCGGGCCGTGGACATCGGCACGGCAGGATGCCCACAAGTCCTGGGCACCGGTACGGCAGGACGCCGTACCCGTCGGTGCGGCGGACACGAGGGAACACGCCAATGGCCCCGGAGCCCGTTCGCGCTCGGGGCGGTCGGGGCGCTCCGGCCGCCCCACCCCGGCCTTGGGTGCCCTGGCGGCGATGGTGACCGGCGGACTGATCTGGGCCGTGTGGCCCGGAAGTGGCGACAGCGGTGCCGCCGCGACCCCGGGCAACACGCGCACCGTGTCCCCCGGCGCCGGGCACGCCACCTCCCAGGACTCCGCCGGGCCCACCGATACGACGTCGGATCCGGCTCACCCGAGGACCTCCCAGCAGACCACCGATCTCCTCACCCCCGACGGCATTCGGTCCGCCATCGAGGCCATCGAGAAGAAGACGGGTCGCGACACCTTCGGTGACTTCTCCGTCTATCCCGACCACGTCTCGGCCTCGGTCATGGTCAAGGGCAGCCGGACCCGGTACGACAGCTACACCTACCGCGTCGGCAGCGGCGTGGAGAAGGACATCATCAGCGGTTCGCTGTCCGGAGGCGAACAGCCGGTGAGCCTGAAGGACTTCCGCTGGGACGCCGTTCCCACGCTGCTCCGGCGGGCGCACGAACAGCTGAACGTCAAGAAGCCGACGTTGCGCTACCTGCTCGTGCGCCAGCCGGACACCATCTTCCATACGCCGGCCGGGATGGCGGTCTACCTGAGCGACGACTACCAGCAGAGCGGCTATGTGGAGGCCGACACACAGGGCAAGGTGACCAAAGTGGTGCCGGCCGAGGGGTGATGGAACGGCGGCTTCCGATGAGCGCCTGCCTCAGTGCGCATCGGTCGTTCCGCCGTGCTCCGGTCCCGGCCCGCCGCGTGCGATCCGTGTCAGATCGGTCATCAGCGAGCCCAGCCACGACATGGTCGCGTAGTACAGCCGCGGTGCGCCGGGCGGCTCCGTGGCGAATCCCGCCGGCGCCGGGTCGATCAGCGGCACCGGCGCGGACGGGGTGTCGCCTCCGGGATCCAGCGCCGCTGAGACCAGCAGCATCCGCCCGGCCACCCGATCCCCCAGCCCGCTGACCAACTCGGTCGCCGCCGGGCTCAGCCCGCTGAGCGGCGGTTCCAGCAGCCGCTCCGACCCCCACAGGGTGTGGTGACCGGCCATCAGCGTCGCCTGCCAGTCCACTCCGGGCAACGTCACCCCGTGCCCCCGGCCGCCGAATGGGGTCGGCTCGCTCTGGAACTGGGCGTACGCGGACTCCGCAAGGATGACCGCGCGCTGCAGCGAACGATGGCCGGGCACCCCCGACGGCACGGTCACCGCCCCTCCCCGCGCCACCCGGGCACTGGTTGCCACGACGATCTCCGCTGCCCTGCGCAGGAGTTCCGCCGCCGCATAGCGCAGCTCGTCGTGGGCACCTCGGGGCCAGGCCAGCAGGCCGAAGACGGCGCCGATCGCACTGCCGACCAGCACGTCCAGCACCCGCACCTCCGCCAGGTGCCACGTCGGAGGTGCCAGCTGGGCGAAGACCAGCGCCACGAGCACGGTGAACAGACCCTGCGCCCAGCCGACGCCCTTGACCGGCCCCACCGTGAAGGCGAACAGCATCCACACCGGCAGTAGGGCGGCGTAGACCGCGGTGTCGGTCCCCACCAGGGTCAGTACCCCGGCGATCACCAGGGCCCCGGCCAGTGTGCCCGCGAGCGCCAGGCGGATGGTGCTCCAGGTTTCGTCCATGGTGGTCCGGGTGAGGGTGAGCGTCGCCAGCATGGCCCAGAATCCGTGGGGCAGTGTGTCCACCCCGGCCACGAGCCGGGCCGCCGTCAGGGCCAGGGCTATGCGTACCGCGTTCTGGAAGAACACGGACCGGCGCCCGGCATGACCGCGCAGCCGATGCCACCACAGGCACGGGCCGCAGGCCGTGGCGTACCAGAAGCGGCCCGGCGGCACCTCCACCGGGGCCCGCCGGCCGTGTGTCGCCAGATCGGCCGCCGTGCCCATGGCCAGTGCGGCATCGGCGACCTCCAGCACGGCGGCCTGCCGGCGCAGTACGGCCGGCGGGAAGTCCGGCGCGGGAGGGTCCCCACCGGCGGGGACGGAGGCGGATGCCCCATGGGGGACGGGGCCCGCGGACGAGGCAGACAGGTGTGCGCGTGCCGCGACCACCTCCCCGTACTGTGCCAGGGGCGACGGCCCCGCCCTCAGGCAGGTCGCCGTCGCGGTGGCCAGTCGCGCCACCGCGTGCAGTACGCCGGTGACGTCGGGTCCCGGGTGGTCGCCGGGCGAGGCCGGCAGTTGCGCCAGCCGGTTGAGCAGGGTGCGGGTGGCCAGACCGGCGTGGGCGAGAGCGCGGTCGCGTATCCCCGGTCCCGCCGGACGTTCCGCCTCCGGCACGGCCCGCGGCCGCAGTGCCTGGCCGGTCTCACGGGCCGCCTGGACATCCGCATCGGTCAGGGCGTACGGAGGCGCGGCCAGAAGCGTCGCGCAGTGCGCGGCGGTCGTCGCGGCGTGGGCGGCCCGCTCCCGGTACGGCGGCGGGCTGGGCTCGGGAAAAATGAGCGCCTCGGCGGCGATGAACAGGGCCAGCCCGGTGGTCGTCCCGATCAGCCGCTCGCCGAGCGAGCCGGGATCGTACGGGGGGAAGGACGGCAGAATGTAGAGCAGTTGCAGGCCCGGCGCGGCCCCTGCCGGGCGCGGCCCGCCCACAGCGGCGAACGCCAGCGCGAAACCGACCACCAGCATGCCGACGACGGCGCTCCAGGTCCGCACCGACAGATAGGTGCCGACGACGACCAGCAGCCAGCACACCGGTAGCAGGCGCAGCACCTCCGCGGCTTGCTGCCGCCCAGTGCCCGGGATCTTGGAAAGGCCCCCCAGCGCCACGGCGCCGAACAGGGCGTATGTGGCCGCGACGGGGTTGTCGAGGCCGTAGCGGAAGAGGTAGAAACCGGCCGCGGCGACCAGCGTCACGCGTACCGCCCGGCGGCCCGAGGCTGCGTAGGCCGCCGGGATCCGACCGGCTGGGACACCACACACCCCTACAGAATCACGCACCACCGTGCGCCCGGCACCTTCCCAACCCTTCCTCCTCGGGCTCCTCACACACGAACTGTGACGGTCCCGGTGTCCTCGGGGGCCGGCCGGTGGATTTCCGGTCAGGCCGGTATACACGCCTGAGTCCTGTGGTGAGGCGTGTCCGCCGTCGAACAGCCTGCCCCGGCATGGGCGGCTTGGAGAACAGCGAGCGTCTGCCAGGTCCGGCCCACTGGGCCAATCCGGCGACGGCCTTCCGGATCGCCAAGCCGACCGCGGAGGAGCACGCCGAGATCACCGGCGGCCAGGCCACGGCCACCACGATGCCACTGCTCACCGGCGCCGTCGTGGTCGCCGCGCCCAGGGACCTGCTCGGCTCCTCCCGGCCGCAACGCGCCACGATCGCGGGCACCACCGCCCTGGCCGTCCTGATGTGGGGGGCGCAGCTCGTCAACATCTACTACCCACCCCTGGGCCCCCGCGCCACCCACATGGTCTGGGCCGGGGTCCTCGCGGCTGTCCTGCTCTTCAGCAGGCGTGACCGGTTGGCCGCCGCGGGCCTGGCGGTTGCCGCGCTCCCCAGCGCGCTGCAGGTCACGGTGCCACTGCAGCCGTTCTCCCCCGCGGGTGCGTTCGCCCTGCTCCTGGTGCTGCTCAGCGGCACGGTGCCCCTCCTCCGCACGCGTCGGCACCACGCCCAGGTAACCCCACCGAGCGGGGCGTAGCAGGATCCGGGCCCCGGTCGGCGGCCCGATCGGTCGGGGCTTCTGCCGGGGGGCAAGGTCCTCTGTGGGGTCTTCCCCAGGTGTTCTGCCGGGTCTTCCCCAGGTGTTCTGCCGGGTCTTCCCCAGGTGTTCTGCCGGGTCTTCGCGACGCAGCCCACGCCGGTGGCGAGGACACGCAGTCCGACCCGCGCTGTCCAGGCTTCCGCCAAGGGGGCGGCGGCGCAGACAACTCCCCTGCCGGCCACCTCTCCGGCCGCGGGCCCTCCGCCGACCTCCCACCCAGCCATGTCCCGTGCTGGGCCGGCCTCAGCCGGGCAACAACCACCTGCCGTGCTGGCAGTTGCAGCCGCCTTGCCGATCGGCGTCGCAACCCGGTCGCCGGCGGCTCCACGCACCCGAAGCCCGGCGCAGCTCACACTGCCCGCGCCCACCGGACCGTATCCGGTGGGCAGCGCTGGGCCCGGCGGACTTCGCCGAGGACATCCGGTTCGCCCTCGACCGCATCGAGGACCTCGACACCGGGCGCAACCCCGACGCCGAACACCGAGCGCTGCCGGCCGGCCTGCGCGGCGCCTTCGACCTGCATCGCATCGGCATGTTCGGCTGGTCGAAGGGCGGTACGGCGACCGCCCGCGTCATGTACGAGGACCAGCGCGTCCGGGCCGGTCTGAGCCTCGACGGCCCGATGCAACCGGAGGTCACCGCCGACCTGGAGCGGCCGTTCATGCTGATGACCGCCGAGTTCACCCGGGCCGAGGAGCCGAGCGTCGCCGAGTTCTGGTCGCATCTGAGGCGATGGCGGCTCAACGTTCGATCTGCACCTGCGGCACCGGGGGCACCTGCTCGACGGCCCGAGCGTGGCCTTCCCAGAGGTGAAGTTCCTTCCGTGAAGCGATGGACCGCGGCGCTCACGTCCCGCGGCGCGGTCCGCGCGCCCCGACGGTGCGTACCCGGACGGCCCCGGTCCGCAGGTTCGGGGCCGTCCGCGGTTGACCCCGGCTGATCGCGCCCGGCTGCGCCTGTGCGATCGCGCCGGAGCCGCGCCGGGCCCGACTGCGCGGCGACTTCGCCGCCGTGGCGGTGCTGGACGCGCCGACGGTCACGGCACGGCGGGATGTTCCCTGCCCGGCCATTCCGGAGCCGTGGTTCATCCCGCCACGACCGAACTGACGGCCGGTGGCCTCACAGGCCGGCCCACCGGCTCCAAAGGCGGCCCGGCGCCCGGGGATCAAACCGCAATGCCGGCAGGACACTTCGGGAGAATCTGACACCGCGTAACACCTGTGCGTGACGCGCATCACGCTCGCCGGGTGCAGCGCCACAGGGGGTCCAGGGTCTTTCTCCTGGTGTGGACAGCCGGCGAGAACGGGGACCGTGGGAATGGAGCATGCTCGGGCCGGTGAATACGACGCGTTCGTGGCGGCCCGCTGGTCGGTGCTGTTCCATCTGGCCCGTCTGCTCACCGGGGGCGATCGGCACCGGGCCGAGGACCTGTTGCAGGAGTCCTTGGTCAAACTGTGGTTCGTCTGGCCGAAGGTCGCCGACGAGGCACCGGAGGCCTATGTGCGCAAGGTGCTGGCGCGGGCCGCTGCCCGGTCGGCCCGCAGACGGTGGTGGAGCGAGCGGCCCGTCGAGGAGCTGCCCGAGGTCGCGGCGGCAGGCGACGTCTCGGCGACCGTGGCCGAGCGCTCCCGGCTGGAGGCGGCGCTCGCCCAGCTGAGCCCGCAGCAGCGGGCCGCCGTCGTACTGCGCTACTACCAGGACCTGCCCGACCGGCAGGTCGCCAAGACCCTGGGCTGCCCGGTCGGCACCGCTCGGTCCCACGCCGCGCGCGGGGTGGCCCGGCTGCGCCGGCTCCTGGCCGACGTCATCGAGCCGGTGGGGTGAGGGAGAACCCATGGACCACATGGACGGCATGGATCACTTCGAGCGGCAGCTGGCGCAGCTGATGCACCGCACGCAGGAACACACTCCCTTCGCGGCCGGGCATCACGAGCGGCTGCACGCCGGGGTGCGCACCCGGCGCCGGGTGCGGGCGGCACGCCGGGCCGCCGGTTCCGTGCTGGCCGTGGCCGGGCTGGGCCTCGGGCTGTTGCTGTGGCCGCACGCCCCGGCCGACGACCGGCCCAGCGCGCCGCTCCCGCGGCCCGCCGTCAGTCCGGCGCCGAGCCCGACCACCTCACCGGCACCGGACGACTCCCCGAGCGCACCGCCCACCTCGCCCGTCATGACCGAGTCCCCGACCGCGGGCGAGCGCCTGCCGGCCTCGGAGCCGCCCAGCACGACCGGGACCTCCGCGCCCGCTTCCGGCAGCCCGCCCGGCGGCCATGCCACGGCGACCTCCCCGAGCGAGGTCACCACACCGCCGGCCACGGAGTCAGCGAGTCCGCCGGCCGGCCCTTCGGACTACCCGTCGCCGGTGGTCAGCGCGACCGGATAGCGCGCCGGCCAAGTCACCGCACCGCCGTGCCTGCCTTCGGCACGCCCCGCGCACAGGAACAAAAGGGATCTACGTGATAAATCTTCGATCGGGCCGGACCACACCGGCCAAGGCGCGTCCACCCCGGCACGCTCCCCTGCCCAGGCATCACGAGGAGCCCGTCCTGGATGTGGCGGTGCCGGTGTTCAACGAGGAGAAGGACCTGGAGCCGAACGTACGGCGGCTCCACGCCCACCTGCGGGACACGTTCCCGTACCCGTTCCGGATCACCGTCGCCGACAACGCCAGCACCGACCGCACCCCGCGCATCGCCGTCCGGCTCGCGGACGAACTGGCCGAGGTGGAGTGGATACGGCTGTCCGAGAAGGGGCGCGGGCGGGCGCTGCGCGCGGCCTGGTCGGGGTCGCGGGCGCCCGTGCTGGCGTACGTCGACGTGGACCTGTCCACCGGGCTGGCGGCGCTGCTGCCGCTCGTCGCCCCGCTGATCTCGGGCCACTCCGACCTGGCGATCGGCACCCGTCTCGCACCCGGCTCCCGGGTGGTGCGCGGGCCCAGGCGGGAGGTCATCTCCCGCTGCTACAACGTCCTGTTGCGCTGCACACTCGCGGTCGGCTTCTCCGACGCGCAGTGCGGGTTCAAAGCCATGCGCCGCGACAGCGCCGAGCGGCTGCTGCCACTGGTGCGGGACGGGGAGTGGTTCTTCGACACCGAACTGCTGGTGCTCGCCGAGCGGGCCGGGATGCGGATCCACGAGGTGCCGGTGGACTGGGTCGACGACCCGGACAGCAGCGTCGACATCCTCTCCACCGCGCTGGCCGACCTGCGCGGCATCGCCCGGATGCGCTGGGACCTGACCCGCCACCGTCGTGCGGGACGGGCCACCGCATGACCACGACCCTGAACCCCGTACAGGAGCCGCCCGCGGTGCCGCGCCGCACGCCCCACCCCCGCCTGCGCGCCGCCGCCCGCCACCACGGCCCGGTCCTCGCCCTGTTCGGCGCCCTCAAACTCGCCGGCTTCTGCTCCTTCATGTTCCTGCTGTCCTCCGCCGGCGACTTCCGCACCAAGCACCCCCGTTTCGGCGGTGGAGCGCACCCCTGGGACGTGCTTGCCACCTGGGACGGCTGGTGGTACCAGCAGGTCGCCCTGCACGGCTACGACCCGAAGCTCGCCGCTATCCCCGGCGCCACCGGCCTGATCACCCTCGAGGGCAACTCGGCCGCGTTCTTCCCGCTCTACCCGGCGCTGATACGGCTGACCATGGCGGTCACCGGTCTGGGATCCTACGGCGCCGGCCTGCTGGTGTCCGTCCTCGCCTCGTTCGCCGCCGCTCTGGGCATCTACGCGATCGCCGAGTGGTTCAAAGGCCGGCGGGCCGGTCTCGCCGCGGCCGGGCTGTGGGCCGTGTGGCCCGGCTCCGGCGTCGAGTGGGCGGTCTACTCCGACTCCCTGTACGTCGCCCTGGCCGCCTGGGCCTGCTATGCGGTCATGACCCGCCGCTGGCTCACCGCCGGTGTCCTCACCTTCGCGGCCGGCCTCAACCGGCCCACGGCCGGCGCGCTGATAGCCGGGCTCGCCGTCGCCGCCCTGCTCGCGCTGCGCCGCCGCGAGGACGGCCTCCTGTACCCGTTCCTCGCCCTCGCCCTGGCACCGCTCGGCCTGCTCGGCTACCTGGCCTGGGTGGGCCACCGCATGGGCGACTACGACGGCTACTTCAAACTGCAGTCGGGCGCCTGGGCGCACGAATTCGACTACGGCAGGCAGACCTTCGACGTACTGACCTCCGTCCCCGTGGGCCACTTCACCTACCTGTCCGCGTTCCCCTTCGCGGACGTGATCGGCGTCGGGGTCGTCCTGCTGGCCTTCGCCCTCGTCCCCCTTCTGCTGCGGCTGCGCCCACCCGCGGTCCTCGTCGTCCACACGCTGCTGACCCTCGTCCTGGTGCTCGGCAGCCAGCAGATCTTCGCCAACGTCTCCCGCTATCTGCTCCCGTGCTTCCCGCTGTTCATCCCCCTCGCCGTCGGGATGCGCCGGCTGAGCCTGCCCGTGCAGTGCGTCCTGCTCGGCATCGCCGCCCTGGCCTCCGGCTCGTACGCGGGCTACGCGCTGTTCGAACTCGGGGTGCCGTAAATCTCCTGCCACTGCCGCGCCGTGCGCTGCGAGATGCACCCTGGAGGCGAAGGTGGCGACGGGCTGCAGAAGGCGTCGCCCACGGCCATGCCCGGGCTGAAGTGGTCCACGCGGTCGAGCGCATGCGCCGCCCGGGGAGGGTGTGTCAGAGCAGCAAGGGGAGGCTCACCAGTGCTGCGCCGCTTGCCCCGAGTGCCGCGAGGAGCGACGCCGGCCAGTCGCGTGACTGGGCGTACGTCAGGAGACCTGCCAGCAGTCCCGCCACCACCGCGGCTAAGAGGATCAGAGCCCAGCGCAGCGACAGGCGCTCCGGCGGAGGCGTGGGCGAGGTCGGTTCGGGCATACGGATCTCCTGCAACTGTGTCGGGACGGGATGGGGCGGCCCTGTATCAGCTGCCGCGCGCCGGCAGCGACCCGGTGACGTCGGACGGTGACTGCCCCCGGCCGGGTGCCCTCGGCACCACCGAAACCTCTCGAATGAGTGACCACGGTACCCATGTGAGCGCGATCAGAGAAGGCTTCTGATTGGCCATCACTGCCCGGCAGGTCGCACGAGAGCAGTGAAGTCAGCGAGTGCGCTCCGGTGTGCGCCCGCGTACCTCCTGTGCTCCTCCTCATGGCCGTCCGGATAGCTGACCAGACTGGCGCTGTGATTTAGCATCACTGCCATGACTGGTCCCGAGTTCGACCCGCCGGTGGCTTCCGAGGACGCGTTACGGGGCTCCACCGCGAAGGTGGTGGAACAACTGGGCTGCCAGATCGTGGAAGGCTGCAAACCCCGCGACCAGCACCTGACGGTGGACGCCGTCATGCAGGAGTTCGGGATCACCCGGCCCATGGCCCGGGAGGCGCTGCAGACACTGCATCAGAAGGGCCTGATCAACCTGCAGCCGCGGATCGGGGCCACCGTTCAGGGACTGGAACGGTGGGACCTGCTGGACCCCGACGTCATCGCCTGGCGCCTGGAAGTGGCGCCTGACAGCCAGATGCGGTCACTGACCGAGCTGCGGGAGGTGATCGAGCCCCGGGCGGCCAGGCTGGCCGCACTGAGCCGGTCCGCGGAGATCTGCCACGACCTCACCGGCCACGCCCGCACCTTGCTCGCCCTCAGCCGGGATCCGGATTTCGCGCGCCCGCGGGAGGGGGCGGCGATCCGGCGGCGCTTCCGGGACGTCGACGCCGCCTTCCACCGCACCCTCCTGGACGGCTCGCGCAACGAGCTTTTCCTGCACCTTGCCCACCCGGTCGTCATGGCGTTGAACCACCGGATCGATCGGAACTGGGCGGGCACTCACCAGGAGGCCACGGTCACGCCGGTGCGGGCTGTCATCGGCACCGACACCGTCCGGAGCTATCCCACGCGGCCGGAGCCGATCGCCATGTGGCTGCACATGGGGCTGGCCTACGCCGTCGACCAGGGACTGGCGACGGCCGCGGAGGCCTTCGCGGAGGCGATCCTCGCCGAGATCCGCAGCGGACGGCTGCAGGATCCCGCCGTACGCGACCGACTGCGGGCCGGACTGGACCAGTTCAATGCCAACGGCCTGCCGGCCGCTCACCGGGCCGGCTTCCAGGAGGTCATGGCCGGCCTGATCCATGCCCGGCATGCCCCCGTCGTCGTCATGGGGGTCAGCGGATGCGGCAAGACCACCGTGGGCGAGTTCCTTGCGGAGTCGCTCAGGGTGCCCTTCGAGGAGGGGGACCACTTCCATCCCAGACGCAACCTCGAGTCGATGGAGGACGGCAACCGTCTCGACGACCGCAGCCGCAGTCCGTGGCTGGCCGCCATCGCCCGCCGCATGCGGGCGGCGGGCCCGGAGGAAGGGCTGGTGATCACGTGCTCCGCCCTCAGACGCATCTACCGCGAAATGCTGCGTGTGGCCCAACCCGACGCGTTCTTCGTGCACCTGGCACTCGGCCAGGACGAGGCCGCCGCCCGGGTGGCGAGCAGGGGGGCGCACTTCATGCCCGCCTCCTTGGTGTCCTCGCAGTTCGAGGACCTGGAACCGCTGGAGGACGACGAGGCCGGGATGACCCTCGACGCGAACTTGCCGGTCGAGCGGATCATCGCTGAGGTCCAGACCGAGCTGGCCCGGCGCACCCGGCCGGGGCGCTGAAGACGTCGGGTCCGCCCGCACCGCAGGGGTGCTGCCCGAGCCTCCGGGACGCACCGATGAAGGACCGCCGGCGCCCGGTCCCGCCGAGGCGGGCCGGCCTCGACGGCACGGAGTCACCCGGGCTCGCCCACCCACCGCCGTGCGGCGTCATGGTCGCCGAGCCCACCGACCGAACCGACCGAGAAGAGGGGGATCCAGCCATGCGCATCGAGTCCGCCGAGGTGATCGTCACCAGCCCGGGACGGAACTTCGTCACCCTGCGCATCACCACCGAGGACGGCGTCACCGGCCTCGGTGACGCCACGCTCAACGGCCGGGAACTGGCCGTCCAGTCCTATCTGGACAGTCACGTCGTGCCGCTGCTCATCGGAAGCGACGCCTCCCGCATCGAGGACACCTGGCAGTACCTGTACCGGGGCGCCTACTGGCGCCGCGGTCCCGTCACCATGGCGGCGATCGCGGCCGTCGACACGGCGCTGTGGGACATCAAGGCCAAGTGCGCCGGGATGCCTCTGTACCAGCTCCTCGGTGGCGCGTCCCGCACCGGCGCCCTGGCCTACGGGCACGCCTCCGGCCGCGATGTGCCCGAACTGCTCGACTCCGTACACGCGCATCTGGAGCTCGGCTACCGGGCCATCCGCATCCAGACCGGGATCCCCGGTCTGGACTCGGTGTACGGCGTGGCCGCCTCCAGCGCGGGAGGCGGGGAGCGCTACGACTACGAGCCCGCGCGCCGCGCCGCCGACGGACTGCCCCGTCCAACGGTGGAGATCTGGGACACGCGTGCCTACCTGCGCCACGTTCCCACCGTCCTCGAGGCCGTACGGGCCGAGTTCGGCGCCGAGTTGCCCCTGCTGCACGACGGGCACCACCGGATGACGCCGATCCAGGCCGCGCACCTGGGCAAGGCGGTGGAACCGTACGACCTGTTCTGGCTGGAGGACGCCACCCCCGGAGAGGATCAGGCGGCCCTGCGGCTGATCCGGCAGCACACGACGACACCGCTGGCGATCGGCGAGGTCTTCAACTCGGTGTACGACTACACCACGTTGCTGAGCGAGCGGCTGATCGACTACGTGCGCTCGGCGGTCACCCACGCCGGTGGTGTCACCGCGATGAAGAAGCTGCTCGACCTGGCGGACGTCTACGGCGTCAGGTCCGGGATGCACGGACCCACCGACATCTCCCCGGTGGGCATGGCCGCCGCGCTCCATCTGGACCTGGCCGTCCACAACTTCGGCATCCAGGAGTACATGCGGCACTCCGAGCGGACGCTGGAGGTCTTCCATACCTCCTACCGGTTCGAGGACGGACTGCTGCACCCGTCCGACAGTCTGGGTCTGGGCGTCGACCTCGATACCGAGGCGGCACGCCGATTCCCGTACCAGCCTGCGTACTTGCCGGTCAACAGGCTGCGGGATGGAACCATGCATGACTGGTGAGCCGGGCGAAGGCACCGCAGACGGTGGCCAAATCACCGGCAGGTGAAGCCGCTCGTGATAGGTTCACCGCCGCCAAGTGCTGCTGCGAACCGAGGAGGTGAGACCGATCAACGCCGTGACAGATCGGGGCTCCCTCCTTTGCATGGGCCAGGGAGCGCCCGCAGAAGGCATCCCGAAAGGCTTGAAACGCGCATGCGCTTCACCTCCCAGGCGTCGTCCGACGGCGTCACCGAACAACTCTTCATCCTCCCCTTCACCTTCGGTGAGATCCCCGGCGTGCTGTGGACGCCGGACGGCGCCGCCGGGTCCCGTCCGCTGATCCTGATGGGACACGGCGGTGGCCAGCACAAGAAGGCCCCCGGCATCGTGGCGCGTGCACGCCGTTTCGCGGCCGAGTGCGGTTTCGCGGTGGCGGCCGTCGATGCGCCCGCCCATGGCGACCGGCCACGAACCGAGGAACACAGCCGGCTCATCGGCGAGATGCGGAACAGCATGCAGACCGGCGGGGACGTGGCTCCGGTGCTGGCCGAAGTCCACACCCTCATCGCCGGCCAGAGCGTCCCGGAATGGCGGGCGGTGGTGGACGCGGTCCAGGAACTCGATCACGTCGGCGCCGGACCGGTGGGCTACTGGGGGCTGTCGCTGGGCTGCGGGCTCGGCGTTCCGTTCGTCGCCGCCGAGCCCCGCGTCCGCGCGGCGGTGCTGGGTCTGAACGGGTTGGAGACCTCGGCCGAGGCCGCCTCGCGCATCACCGTCCCGGTGGAGTTCCTGGTGCAGTGGGACGACGAGCGGGTGCCGCGGGCGGCGAGTCTGGCGCTGTTCGATTCCTTCGCGTCTGCGGAGAAGACGCTGCACGCCAACCCCGGCAAGCACGGGGAGGTCCCGATGTTCGAGCTGGACAGCTCGCTGCGGTTCTTCACCCGGCACCTGAGCTGATACCCCTGCTGTCCGCGACGCGCTGATCGGGGTCCGCGCCCGATCAGCGCGGTCAGCTCACCCTGCACCCGCCCCGACGGTGTCGGGCACCGGTTCGCCGCCTGCGACCCCGGCAAGGGCAGGGAGCTTGCGCCATCGAGGTTCTCATTCGACCGGGAACAGCCATCGACGGGCATCGGCGGATTCGTCGTGCTGCACCTCCGACAGCCGCCGCGCCAACCGCATGGTGACCTCACCGGGCTTACCGTCCCGCACCTGCCAGGAGCCGGTCCTGGAGCAGACGTGACCCACCGGGCTGATACCGGCCGCGGTGCCGCAGGCGAAGACCTCGGTCAGCGCTCCGCCGGCGCAGTCGGCCCGCCACTGGTCCACCGAGATGGGGGCCTCGACCGCGTCCATGCCGAGATCGGCGGCCAGCGTGAGAACCGAATCCCGTGTGACACCAGGCAGGATGGTGCCGGACAGCGGCGGGGTCAGCAGTCGAGGTCGCGACCCGCCGCCGTACACGAAGAAGACGTTCATACCGCCCATTTCCTCGACCCACCTGTGTTCGGCGGAGTCCAGCCACACCACCTGATCGCATCCGTGGTCGGCGGCCTGCGCCTGGGCCGGGTAGGTGGCTGCGTAGTTGCCGGCGTACTTCGCCGCACCGGTGCCACCCGGCGCGGCCCGGGTGTACTCGTCCGTCAGCCAGACCCGGACCGGCCGGGGTTCGCGGCCGAAGAACCCTTCGGTGACGAAGGCGATGACCAGAAACCGGTACTCACTGGCCGGTCGCAGCGCGAGCCTCGGCTCCGAGGCGAACAGGATCGGGCGCAGGTACAGGCTGGTGTTCGGATCGTTCGGCAGCCAGCCCCGGTCCTGCCTGGTCAGTTCGGTCACCGCCGAGACGAACATCGACTCCGGCAGTTCGGGCATGTGCAGCCGGCGCGCAGAGGCCCGGAAGCGGCGGGCGTACTCGTCCGGGCGGAAGATTCCCAGGCCGCCCCGCACCGTCCGATACGCTTTCAGGCCCTCGATCACCACCTGGCCGTAGTGCAGGCCGACCATCGCCGGGTCCATCGGAAGCGGGCCGTAGGGAACCAGTTCGGCGTCGTGCCAGCCGCTCGCCGGTGACCAGCGCATGCGCACCATGTGCTCGGTGAACGCGCGCCCGAAGGCGAGGTGCGCCAGCCGCGCGGTGCGCTCAGCGGCGGACAGCCGCGTCGCCGCGGGTCTCAACTGTATGGACACGGGCGCTGGTTCCATGCCGTCCTCCTGCCGACTGCCGGATCGGGCTCAGACCATCGGGGCGGTCGCGCCGCGGATCGCAGGTCTGGCCGCGGTCCTGCTGGATGGCTGACCGGGTGCGGGACAGCCGGCCCCGCACCGGGTGTGGGTCAGTGCTTCTTCGCGATGAACAGCCGGCCCGTGGGGAACCGGTGCGGCAGGCACCGAACGTCCGAGAACCCCGCCGCCAGCAGCTTGTCGGTCCACTCCTGTTCGTTGAGCAGCCGTCGGCGCATGAACTGCTGGTGGTAATACGTCACGATCGCGCTGAACCGGCGCTCCCTCGGGTCGGGCACGTACGGCACCGCCTCCGTGATCGCCATCATGCCGCCCGGCCGCAACGCGTCCCGGCAGCTGGCCAGGGTCGCGTCGGCGACGTCCTCCTCTTCGGGCATCATGTCGTGGAAGACGAACCCGGCGTGCACTACGTCGGCGTCCTTCACCGGCGTCGGGTCGGTGGCCACCGACTGGATCGACCGCTCGTACACGGTGATCCGGTCGGCCACTCCCGCTCGTTCAGCCGCCAGTTCCGCCTCCCGGCAGGCCTCGCCGTCCAGGTCGAGCGCCACGGCCGTGGTGTTCTTCAGGGTCAGCAGGATCTCGATGAGCAGCCGGGCGGTGCCCGCGCCGAGGTCGACCACATGCGACGGATGGGCATCGAGGATGGTCTGCAGCGCGACGGGATAGAAGCCGAACGAACCCATCCACTGCGAGCTCACGGCGACCTGCCGGCCGTCGCGGCTGTGCCGCTTGCCGGCTGCCACGTTGTCGGTGAGAAACTCAACCGCGTTCTCCACGAAAGGCCGGTTCGCGTTGAGCGCCCAGGACAGGTAGCCGGACTCGTAGAGGATCTGGTCGAAGTCCGCCGCCACCTGGTACGTCCCGCCCGACTCGACCACCAGCGCCGCCGAGGTCAGAGCCTCCAGGTAGTTCGCCACGCCCTGCCTCGGCAGCCCGGTGGCCGACACCAGCTGCTCGACGTCGACCCGCTGGCCCTTCTCGATGTGGGGCAGCAACCCGATCCGGTCGCCGATCTCCAGCAGCGCTGCCGCTCCCGCCACGTCCGCTGCCGTCTCGCGAACATCTGCCGCGGCGGCGCCGGTCGCCGGGTTCGGTATCGTTGTCATACCGTGTTCCTTTCAGTAGTTCCTCGATCGCTGCCGGAATCTCCCGATCACTGCCCCCGGTGATGAAAATCCAGTGGCGCGTGTCGGGCGGACGAGCACGGTACAGATCGACGAGCGATTTTCGGAGTTGCCGGGTCACGGCCCCGGCGTGGTGATCACGGCCGTGCCGCATGCGAATACCTCGGTCATGGAGCCGTCCGCAAAACGGTGCGCAGAAGGCCCAACCCTTCAGCGAGAATGTGCGCACTCAACTTTCCTCGCGGATCCAGGTATCCAGATCCTCATCCCGTCGCGCCAATTGTTGGCGCGGCACCCGGCGGGTTGGCCAACCGAATGACAGAAGTTGGCAAGAGATCGAAAACGGAGCCGAGGGCGGCCCAATCATGGAAGCATGACGGAGCCTGCTTCCCGACCCGATGGAATCGACGCGCTGACCGATGTCTTCGACGCCGTCTACCGCGGCGAGAGTCCGTTCGGCAGGCGTCCACCCTGGGACATCGGCGGGCCGCAGCCCGCGTTCGTCGCGGTCGAGGAAGCGGGACTCGTCAGTGGCGCGGTGCTCGATCCGGGCTGCGGCACCGGCGAGGACGCGCTCCACCTGGCCGGCAAGGGCTACGCGGTGACGGGACTCGACCTGTCGCCGACGGCGATCTCCATCGCGCAGCACAAGGCCGGGGAGCGGGGGCTCGACGCCACCTTCGAGGTCGCCAACGCCCTCGAACTCGCGGGCTACGACGGGCGTTTCGACACCGTGATCGACTGCGGTCTCGCGCACACGTTCGACGCCGCAAACCTACGGACCTACGCGGCGGCGCTGCACCGCGTCTGCCGCCCGGGGGCGGTCGTGCACGTGCTCTCGATCAGTGACCGCGGGGCCGAGGAGATGCAGGCACGGCTCGCCGAGGCGATCGAGCAGATCCCGGCGAAACTTCCCGACAACGGCCCGAAACGGACCACCGACGACCTGCGCAACGGCTTCGCCGACGGCTGGACGACCGAGTCCATCACCGACACCGGCATGCACGCGATACTCCCGTCCGCTACCGAACCCTTCGACCTGCCCGCCTCGCTCGGTCGATTCCGCCGCACCTGACCCAGGAACCACCGGCGCCTCCCTCGCCCGCCTCGCCCGCCAGATCGTCCCCGCGGCGGATCTCGCTGACATCGTCTGACGGAAGGTACCGACCCATGTCTTCGAACACCGACACCGAAACCGTCATCGTGGGGGCCGGCCCCGCCGGTCTCACGGCGGCGCTCGTCCTGGCCAGGTACCGCCACCGTGTGGTCGTCGTGGACAGTCGCCAGGCACCGCGGAACAGCGTGTCGGCGGGCGTCCACGGGCATATCGGGCTGGACGGCGTCTCCCCCGCCGAAATCCGGTCGCGCGCTTGGCAGGAACTCTCCCGTTACTCGACCGTAGAGCTTCTGGAAGCCGATGCCGAAAGCGTACGCACCAACGGCGGCGGCCGATTTCGTGTCGGTCTCGGCAACGGTGACACCATCGAGGCTTCGACCGTCCTGCTTGCCACCGGTGTCATCGACATCTATCCGACACACGTGGACGGGTTTTCGGCTTGCTGGGGCCATACCGTGATCCACTGCCCGTTCTGCCTCGGCGAGGAGAATGCCGACCGGCGCTGGGGCACCGTCGTCGACAACGCGGAACTTGCCGCGCTGTCGGCTGTGGCATTCCGTGCGTGGAGCAAAGACACGATCGCCATCTGCCGCGAGTCGATGCCGGGCCTCGAAACCGCTCGCACGGCTGCACAGAGTATGGGAGGCGACGTCGTCACTGGCACGATCGGCCGCCTGCATCACCGTCAGGGATCCCTGTACGCAGTCGAGTTCGACGACGGCCGCGTCCTGGAGCGGGAAACCCTGGTGTGGACGCCGTCGCAGCGGCAGCAGCCTGTCGTCGCGCGAACGATCGGCGAGCTGAGTCTGACTGTCGACGACGCGGGCTTCGTAGGCGTCAATGACACTCAATGCACAAACGTCCCGGGCCTGTACGCGGCCGGGGACCTGGCCTCCCGATGGAAGCAGTCGTTCACCGCTTCGGCCGCGGCGGGTGCCACAGCCGCCGACGCCATCCACGCATCGGCGATTCTGGGCGCCGCAGGCCACTGAACCGTACTGGGGCCGCCCCACTACGTCGACTCAGAGACGTGGCCAACTCCACATCGACGACGAGGGCTATCCGTTCACGGCCTCCCGGAGGCTCCCGGACCGCATGCCGGTCCAGGAGCCTCCACTGAACACTCGCGCTTGTGCGCGGTGGAGGTTGCGACACCAGGTCGCGAAACCTTAATGTGATCTTGGAACGGCGGCCTGGTACTGCGCACCGCCGCCGGCTTCCACAGAGCAGGCGCTGGCCTGCTCATCTCATGGCAGGGGGGAACATGAGGATCTTCAGCACGCCGGATCCGCGGTCCGTGCAAACGCCGGTGAGTACGGGCGTGACCGACCCGGCAGACGCGACCCGCAGGAACGGCCGGCAATTCGCCCGGTAGCGGCGACCTGCAACAGCAACATCCACGCCAACTCCAACGACGTCGGCAACTCGGACCACAACCAGCGCTGGTCCTAGAAGCCACTGATCCCGCGGAGGGTGCCGGCGGCGAACCCGGCGTCCTTCGATTCCGGGGAACAGTGATCCGCAAGCACTGGTTCCGGCTGCCGGCTCTCACCAGGCGGTTGAGCGTCGGCCTGCATTTGTTTCGATCCCCGTTCAAGAAGGTTCTTCTCATGAAATCGAGTTTTGCCGCAAGGCGGGTCATCACGGTTGCCGCGGTGGCCTGCGTGGCATCCCTTGCTTTTGGACTTCCCGCGCACGCCACCACGAGTGCCCCCTACCTTCGGTACGGGGCCCACGGGGAGGGCGTCAAATGCGTCCAGCGGGCGGTGAGATGGGCCGGCATGGGAACCGTCAGCAACCTGGTGTCCGTCGACGGGGTCTGGGGGCCGCGAACCCAGGACGCCGTTGTGGAGTTCCAGGAGCACTACCAGCTCAATCCTGACGGCGTCGTCGGCCGGGAGACCGGCCAGCGTATGTGGAACGTCATCACTCAGGAGAGTGAAGGATTCGAGTACTGCTTCCAGCTCCTGCCGACGCTGAGCAACTAGCCCTGTTCCTGTCGTTCCAGCTCGGCGGTCACTCGACGCGCTGGGATTAACGGGATCCGGGAGCACGTGGCGCGGCCGTTCTCCACACTTCGAGATATCCAGTAACGAAGTGTGAGGGAACGGCCGGGCCCATGGCTCTCCCCGTCGATGTGCCCGCAGGGCAGGCGTTGGTTTTCTCGTCGCGCCTTCGGATCGGGGGCTGAGGAGATCTCGTTCCACCGGTCGGGGGTCGGTCACGGGTGGCTCGCCTCCCGCAGCATGCGGTTGATGACACGGCTGATCTCGGCCGCGTTGCGCGGCCAGTACATCTCGTTGTGGGCGCAGGCGATGTCGACGCGCTGCACCCGGCCGTCGACGTACGGGTGCCACAGCACGTCCATCTCCGCCTCGAGCCGGCGCTTGTCGTGGGTCTGCGGGTCGAGGAGCGCGTTGAAGAAAACGACATCCCCGCGGTACTTGGGCGAGGTGTAGAGCCGCATCTGCTCCAGGTGCTCGATGAAGATCTCCGACGCGGTGTCGACCAGGAACTCGTACTCCTCCATTCCCTTGAGGTGACCCATGTAGTTGACGAGGAACATGCGCACCAGGTCCTCGTCGAGCACTTCGAGGTCGGAGAAGTGACTGGCGGGCGCCGAGTCCAGCAGCGCGAGCAGTGCCACCTCCTCTCCGCGCCGCTGCAGTTCCGCGGCCATCGCGTGGGCCAGGGTGCCACCGAAGGACCAGCCGAGCAGGTGGTACGGGCCACGCGGCTGGACATCCCGCACCTGCCGCACATAGTCGTCGACCATGTCCTCGATGGAGGTCGCCCGTGGCGTGACCCCGTCGAAGCCGCGCGCCTGGATGCCGTAGAGCGGCCAGGACCGCTCGATGTGCCGCCCGAAGCTGAGGTAGGGCCAGCTCAGGCCGCCACCGGGGTGCAGCCACCACAGCGGGGGCTTGTCGCCCTCGGTGCGGATCGGCAGTAGGGCGGCGAAGGGGTCTTCGAAGGTCACCTGGGTGTCCGCGGACAGCTGCTCCGCCAGCTCGGCCACCGTGGGGTACTGGAACACCGTCCGGATGGGGACGTCCATGCCCAGCTTCTCGTGGATCTGCCAGACGAGGCGGGTCAGCCGCAGGGAGTGTCCGCCGCAGGCGAAGAAGTCGTCGTCGATCCCGATCCGGTCCAGGCCGAGCACCTCGGCGAACAACACGGCCAGTGCCTCCTCGCGCGGTGTGCGCGGGGCGCGGTACTCACCGCCGGCCGGGTCGGGGTCGGGCAGTGCGGCACGGTCCACCTTCCCGTTCTTGGTGAGTGGCAGCCGGTCGAGAAGCATGATCTCGCTCGGCACCATGAACGCGGGCAGTTCGCGCGTCAGTTCCTCGCGCAGCAGCGACGGCAGCCGGGACGCCCGGCCGGAGACCGCAGGCGAGTTGACGAGCCGCCCGAACGGCGGCCGCCCGGGCCGGTACACGCCGTCGCAGGCGGGGGCGTCGACGTCGGGCAGCACGACCGCCTCGAAGTGCTCCGGCGACTCCGCCGACCAGGTGCAGTACACGGCGAGCCCCTGTGCCGCACCCCATGCCTCCAGCTCGGCCGGGTCGAGCGCACCCCGGTCGTCGATCGGGCCACCCCACTCGCCCGCCTCGGTGACCAGCCTGGCGTTCGGCACGCGGGTGAGGCGTACCCGGCCGTGGCGCGCAAGCGCGGTTGCCACATCGGACAGCTGGTGGACGTCGCTTCCCCAGGTCGCCATCGGCAGGTCCACGAGGTCCAGGGCCCGGTTCGGCCCCTTGTGCAGCACGACCTCGTAGCGGTGGCGGGTGAGCTCGTTGTGGTAGGTGCCCTGCTTGAGGCGGATGTCGGTGGCGACCACGTCCGGACGCGCGGCGGCCCACTGCGTGAAGTAGTCCGGATCGATGACGAGTTCCTTCTCGTCCAGGAGCGCGCGCGACACCGCGGCCTGCACGGCGGCGGCCCGGTCGTCCGGGTGCCGCGAACGGTGGACCGCCGCGGTGAACGACCTCTGGGTGCGGTAGTTGCGGACGTCACCGACGACGATCCGCCCGCCCGGGGCCAGCCTGTCCATCGCGATGTCGAGCACTTTGGTGAGGTAGTCGCCGTCCGGGAAGTACGACACGATCGAGTTGAGGATCACCGTGTCGAAGTGCGCCGCGGGAAGGTCGCCTGCCTCGTCGGCGGGCCGGCAACGCAGGGTCACCCGGTTCGACAGCCGGGGATCGGCGTCGACCTGGGCGTTCAGCCGCTCGATGACGGGGGCGGAGAAGTCGGTGCCCCAGTACTCCGCCACCTGGGTCGCGAGCGGTCCCAGCAGCAGGCCCGAGCCGACACCGATCTCCAGCACCCGCTGCGGGCGCAGCGCGAGTACACGCCCCACCATGGCGTCGCGCCAGGCCCGCATCTCGGGCAGCGGGATGGCCTGACCGGTGTAGGAGCTGTTCCACCCGGTGAAGTCGTCGCCGACTCCTCCCAGGTCCACCTCGGTCCCGCCGTACACGGAGTCGTAGATCTCGCGCCACTCCCCCACCTGCTCGACGGCCTCGCGGTCGGACGACCCAGACGCGTCGGGCACCACGTAGGCGACAAGGTGCCGTTCCCCGAGCCGGTCCTCACGGCTGACCACGACCGCCTGTGCCACGCCCTCGCGCCTGCGCAGCGTCGCCTCGACCTCGCCCGGCTCCACGCGGAAGCCCCGGATCTTGATCTGGTCGTCCACCCGCCCCCGGTATTCCAGGTGCCCGGCGGAGCTCCAGCGCACCAGGTCACCAGTGCGGTACATCCGCGCACCAGGCGCCCCCCACGGGTCGGCCACGAACCGCACACCGGTCAGGCCCGGGCGGCTCGCGTACCCGCGAGCCACGCCGGCGCCGCCGATGTACAGCTCCCCGACCACGCCGGGCGGCACGGGCCGGAGTCGCTCGTCCAGGACACGCAGCGTGGTGCCCTGCATGGGACCACCGATCGGCACCGGGTCGGTGCAGTCGTCAACCGAGGTCAACCGGTACCTGGCGGCGAACGCCGTGGTCTCCGTCGGCCCGTACCCGTTCACCACGACGAGACCGGGGCAGGCACCGAGAATCCGGCGGGCGGCGGCGGGCGGCATGACCTCTCCGCCCGCCCACACCTCGGCGACGCCCGCGAAGCACTCCGGGTGCTGCTCCACCATCGCGGCGAACAGGCCCGTGGGCAGGCACAAGCCGGTCAGCCCACGCTCAGTGATCACAGCGGACAGCACCGCGGTGTCCAGCTGCCCGGCGGATGCCACCACAGCGGTGCCGCCGCCGAGCAGCGGCACCCACAGCTCCCACGTGGACGCGTCGAACGTCTGCGCCGAGTGGACCAGGACGCGGCGAAACGCGCCGCCCGCCCAGCAGTCGTCGAGCGCGAGGTCGACCACGTTCCGGTGGGTGACCTCGACCCCCTTGGGCTGGCCGGTGGAGCCGGATGTGTACATCACGTACGCGGTGCTC